>JAJRTW010000193.1 GCA_024278075.1 Bacteroidota bacterium
ATAAACTGCCGAAGGACTCAGGGTGACTATTTTAGTGTCATAGTGAGCGGAGTAGAACTATAGACACGATCGGCCTGGCTCAGGATAAACTCCGCGAAGAATCTATAACTCTATACATTTTATGTGTTTATAGATTCTTCACTACGCTCCGCCACAAGTGGCCCGGCTCCATTCAGATATTATGTTTAATATTTTAAAATAAGGCCTCAACCAAATAAATTAGTATATTGTAAATAATCATTTTTATCATATACATTTGGAGAGACCTATGGAAACGAAAATACAAAAACTCAGCTTTACGGGCAAATCAATTTATATTGGAATTGATGTGTACAAAAAAGATGGCATATTACAATGATAATTGAAGAGATCATAACCAACAGCAAGGCTTTTGAACCTGACTGTGAGAAGCTATATAAATACTTAAAGAAGCATTATCCCGGAGCAAAATATAAAGCGTGTTATGAAGCCGGAATTGTCGCAGGTGGTATATCGCATTGGCGACAGCGTGACTAATGTGATCTCGCCCATGATGAGCTTTTTTGCCCTGATCATTGCTTTTGTGCAGAAATATGATCCAAAGGCAGGCATCGGAACTATAATCGCCACTATGGTTCCATATTCCATGGCTTTTCTGTTTATATGGATTTTGCTGCTGATTGCATGGCTGACCTTAGGCATTCCACTGGGGCCGGATGCCGAAATTCACTATGTTCTGCCCAAGCAGTGAACCGCTGCCTGCGAAGCAGCATTTATTCCGGATATTGCAGTAATGTTCAATATATTTTAGTTTCAATAAACCAGGAGATAGTAATCTATGAAAAACACAAGAATTCTCTGGCTGACCGGCTTGCTTTTATTCGCCATTTCCTGCGGCGACGACCCCCTGGCTGTGACTATAACATCCGGCGAGGCTACTTTAGATTCCAAGGGAGGCCCGGGAGAATGGAAAGGATTTTCGTTCGCCTTGGGTGAAGTGACGACCATTACTTCCGAAACCAATACTGATTTTAGCATTATGACAACGACCAATCAAGTAGGCTCAGTAACTGGGTCATCACTTATAGGGAATTCGGAAACTAACTTCGCGCCATTAAATCCTCCAAAAGTTCGTTTACATTCATTAGAAGAATTTATTGATCTAAGGACTATCCCGGATACAATCGGAAGTTGGGAACCATTGGCATTTATTGCTGACGGTGATATTTGGTTTGTGCGGACAAGAGATAATAAGTATGCTAAAATATTTATCATGGAGGTCTTAGAAGTTACTGACCGCGGAGGCGAATCCGTATTTTCCATTGTCACTTTCAAATGGGTTTATCAGCAGGACGGATCTAAGAATTTTTATTAATATTCCTCATAACCTTATTATCGTATTAGTAAATCGTTTATTACATTGACATCTATTGCAAAAAAATAGGCGGAACTCCCTGCATTTCTAAGATTGTTTTCCAATTTATTCCCTTCTGCTGTTCGGATTCACATTTTTCTACGTTAGTGTTATTAGAAAGCAGCGTTCCTGCAATTTATCGGCAATAATTTAATAGCATATGCTCTATTCACAATTTTAATCTATTCACAATTATTTCTATATCTAACAGAAAGGGGAATCTTATGAGAAAGCACGTATGGAATTTGAGAAATCTATCATTTTTGGTAGTAATTATTTTCGCCTCGCTATACCTGAAATCCTGCAAAGTGGACGACGAAGGCACAACAAACCCAGTATTGACTGGCAACGGGATAGTCCAGGGAAAGGTGATGGATGTTAACGGAAACGGAATGGGCGGCGTATTGGTCTCATCCGGCATCAGGCAGGCCACAACAAATGCGCTGGGCATATTCGAGCTAACCGAAGTAGCGGAAGGCAACCGCGGCTTGATTAATTTTAGCAAAGACGGATTCGTTTCCACCCAGAAAATCGTTAAGGTAGTGGATTTGAAAAAATCCTACACCGAGGCTGTCCTTTGGGAGGTGGGAATTACAAAAACCATTAACACGGACATACCCCAAACTGTCTCTACCGACGGAGTAAAGGTAAAGTTCCAGGCCAATGCCATTGTGGACAGCAAGGGGAATGCGTATTCGGGGAATGCCGAGGTAAGGCTCACGTATTTCGACCCAACCCATTCGGCCTTCTTCGATGCTTTCCCGGGCGAATTCAAAGGGGTTGAGCAAAGCGGCGCCGAAGTAGATATAGTTTCGTTCGGCTTCATTGACGTAGAAATATTTAACGGCAGCGAGAAATTGCAATTAGCCGACGGAAAGCCAGCCGAAATCACTATGCCGCTGCCAGCCGCCTTTGCAGCAAATGCGCCGGCCTCCATGCCGCTTTGGTTCTATGATAACGACAAGGGCAAATGGATGGAATACAGCGTAGCAACCAAGACGGGTGATGAATATATCGGCGAAGTAACCCACTTTACACGAATTAATCTTGACATGAAATTCGAGGAAAGGTCTGAAATTGGCGGAACGATTGTAGACCAGGACGGAAATACACTTTCTGAGGCATGGGTGAAATTATCCGGTGTTGATTTTGCCGGCGGTGGAACCGGCACGGCCGGCCCGGATGGTAAGTTCTCATTTTATAATGTAAAGGCAAATGCCGAAGTTGAAATAACGGCATATTATGGCGGCTTCTACAGCACTCCTTTGCAAACAAGCACACCGGGCGATGGCCAGTTAAAAGATTTAGGCAATATCGAAATATTTATTGACCCCGACCAAACCAGCGCCTGGACCGAACTGAGCGGATATGACGGACGAGAAATTTCAGACATGCAGTTTATTGACGCCAACGATGGTTGGGCAACTGCCGGCAACAAGATTCTCTATACTTATGACGGCGGCGCCAGCTGGACAATGCAGCTCGAAACTGGCCAGGGAAATGATTCGACGGGAATAAATGCGATTCACGTTATTGATGGAAATAGCGTTTGGGCCATATCCAGCAGTAAAGTCTACCGCACATCCGATGGCGGTACGAACTGGGCGGATGCTGGCTTAAACGGAGATTATTACAGCGATATATTCTTTACAGATGTCAATAACGGATGGATTGCCGGTAGCTCGCTGCTTAGAACAACCGACGGCGGGGCTAATTGGGATACAGTATCTACTGGCCAAGGCCAAAAAGAGGGCCCCAGCACAATATTCTTTGCCGATGCTAACAATGGCTGGAGCCTCGGCTGGGAAGGAATTGAACACACAACCGACGGCGGTGAATCCTGGACTATACAAGGTGATGGCACAATCTATAATGGCGGTGGCAGTATGTTCTTTATTGACCAGTACACCGGATGGGTGGTTATCAATGGTATTAGAGGAAGCGATAGTAGAATTTATTATACAGATGATGGCGGCACAAACTGGACAGAGCAAACTCATTCAGCTATTGCATCCCTAAACAGCGTTTTCTTCACTGACTCGAATAACGGTTGGATAGCCGGAGACATGGGAACAATATTGCGTACAACCAATGGCGGGTCGGACTGGACGCCTCAGTTCACCGGCTTGAACGACCGCCTCAATGCCATCTGGATGCTAAATAATGATATCGGATGGGCAGCCGGAGGGAATTATTCTGAAGGAATTATTCTCTACACCGAAACAGGTGGCGATTAATATCTAAATCAATCATTAATTATATTCTAATTAATTATATTTTAATATTCATATTCTAATAAGTATATCCCGTTGAGGCTTACATGTTTCAGCGGGATTTTGTTATTGTATCTTAATGAATCATCAAGCAATTATCAAGGGTTCTCCATTTACAATACTTCGGACATATTTTGTAATGACTTAATAATTCATACACTTACGAAAAGTCATTCTGAGCAGAGCAAAGAATCCAGAACTCTATACATCTTAACCCGCATTAATCATTAAATATTCAAAACAACTGACAGGCAATGAATAATAGTGATTTAAGATAACTCAATAATAAGCCAAACATATTCACCGTGAAATCGACCTAACTCATATACTCCCTTAGAGATACTAAGCTCTTGAGTAAAAGTCCCGCAATATGCGGGTTAAGTAATTATAGATTCCTCACTCCGCTACGCTCCGTTCTGAAAGACAATAATAACCGAAGTAATGCATTTATTAAACCCGCATTAATCATAAAATATTCAAAACACCTGACAGGCAATGGATAATAAATAATAAAGATAACTCAATAATAATCCAAACATATTCACCGTGAAATCGACCTAACTCATATATTCCCTTAGAGATACTAAGCTCTTGAGTAAAAGTCCCGCAATATGCGGGTTAAAGCGTTTGCCAGCCCTTCGAGCAAATATGCCCGAAATATTCAGGTTATTTCCTTAATTTTGAATATCTAAAACAGCCAAAATTAATGAAAGAAACATATTACGATAAAGACAATATTAACCGAAAAGCCGGCGAGCTGCTGTCGATTGCCAATAAATACACTGGCAATAAACAATTGGCTGATTTTCCGGGCAAGCCGGCATTGCTTGTGCTCGATATGCAGGATTATTTTCTGTCGCCCCGGTCCCATGCTTTCGTTCCGTCGGCCGCTGCAATTATCCCACGGATTATCAGCCTCGTAAATGCTTTCGACAGAATTAATTCACCGGTGATTTTCACAAGGCATATAAATACAAAAGAGAATGCACAGATGATGGATAGATGGTGGAGCAGCCCGCTTATTGGCGAGGGCCCTTTGTCCGAGATTTCAGATTTGCTCCGTGGCTATGCACATGATATAATTATCAAGCCTCAGTACGATGCTTTCCACAATACAGGCCTCGAGAAAAGATTAATTGATTCAGATATAAGAACTGTGATAATTACGGGCGTGATGACTCACCTCTGCTGCGAAACCACCGCAAGGTCGGCCTTTGTCAGAGGTTTCAATGTAATTGTGCCGCCCGATGCCACGGCAACTTATAATTTTGAGCTGCACCGCTCCTCGACGATCAACCTATCGCATGGATTTGCCTTGCCGGCCACAGTTCAGAACCTGATTAGCCATCTGGATATTTATCATTTGGAGAAGAAGCATTTGGAGAAGAAGCATGGTGTATGAAGTGGCTATAATAGGCGCCGGCCCGGCCGGAATTGCAGCGGCTATCCAGATGAAGCGATACGAAATTGACGCTTTGATATTCGAGAAAGACGAGATTGGCGGGCTTATCAGAAATGCTAATAAAATCGGGAACTATCCGGGATACCCCAAGGGCATAAGCGGTATTCGCTTTGTTGAATTGATGAGAATGCACCTTGCCAACTGCGGCATTAATGTAATCAACAGCTGCGTTGATAATCTTGAATTCAGCAATGGCATATTTACATTAAAAGCCGGCAGCGAGAGCTTTTTTTCGCAATATCTTGTGCTTGCCACAGGCACAAAACCACTTGGCATTACCAGGCTGAAGATGCCCAACTCTATTATCGACAAGATATTACATGAAGTGTATCCGATAATTAATATATCTGATCAAACGATTGCAATTATTGGCGGCGGCGACGCTGCCTTTGACTATGCACTGAATTTATCCAGAAATAATAAAGTAATAATTCTAAACAGAAGCGGGAATATTAAGGCATTGCCATTATTGCGGCAGGAGGCAATGGCATCCGGCAATATTTCCTACTTTTCGAATACAAAACTGACCAATGCAGAACCCAAAAATGACAAAATAGTGTTAAATTGCATTTCTGGCGAAGGCAAAGTTAAGCATAGTGTCGATTACCTGCTGTTTGCCATTGGCAGAGAGCCTGACGATGACTTAATCGGCAATCAAATAAAGCCACATTACGATGAATTGATAAACTCGAAAAAGCTATTCCCAATCGGCGACCTGGAGAATGGAAATAACCGCCAGGCATCGATCAGTATTGGCCAGGGAACGAAAGCGGCAATGGAGATATACAGGGAGCTAAACAAATAATTACTTTACATCGGCTATTTGAATGAATATTTCTAATTACCAAGCCAACGAATGAAAGTATTAGCAAAGGCATCTGACAATAATATTGCGACGGTCTATGTGGCCGAAACCGAAGACAAAAAATTGGTCGAATTCGTAGAATCACTGCAACCGCCTTTCCCCATCGAGGATAAATGGGTGTTTGTGATTTCCACCATGTACGGCTGCCCGGTGGGCTGCAAGTTTTGCGATTCGGGATGGACGTACAAGGGAAAGCTCGGCAAAGCTGCGATGATTGATCAGATTGACTATATGATAAGGTCGCGCTATCCTGATCTTAAAGTGCCGGCCAGGAAATTCAAAATTCAGTTCTCGCGAATGGGCGAACCGGCTATGAATGAAAGCGTATTAGACGTCCTTCGCCAGCTGCCGGAACTATATGATATTAAAGGGTTTCTGCCTTCAATATCAACGGTGGCGCCTCATGGCACAGAGAATTTCTTTTCGCAATTATTAGATATTAAGAACAGTCAATACCGCAACGGCTTTCAGTTGCAATTCTCGATTCATTCTACTAATCCGGAGCAAAGGGACTGGCTGGTCCCGGTTCGGAAATGGAGTTTTAGCGAGATTGCTGATTATGGCGAGCAGTTTTATTCCGACGGCGAGCGGAAGATTACTCTGAATTTCGCACTGGGGGAGGGAAATGAGGTGGACCAGAAAGTACTTTTGAATTATTTCGACCCCGAGATTTTTCTTATTAAAATAACACCGGTCAACCCTACTCAAAAGGCTCTTGTTAATAATGTCAAAAATATTGTTGACGATTCATGTGGGCATAATAACATTGTAAATAGAATTGAGTCTGCCGGCTATGACGTAATCCTTAGCATCGGCGAACTGGAGGAGAACCGCATCGGAAGCAACTGCGGACAGCATATTATGAATTATCTCAGCCGCAGCAAAGCCCCTCTCGACGCTTACAGCTATGAGCTTGAGAGTGTTTGATTCATGGAGACTATGAAGGTTCAGGGCGAGAAGCCCCGACGATATATAAAAATGTTCCCCCTTTGAAGGGGGATTAAGGGGGATGATAAACAACTGCAGAGGGTTATCATGATCCTAATCCCACAAGCTAAAGCACGTAGCAATTGAAAAAAAAATAGCTGCGAGTTTCAACACGTGGAATAAACGGCTGACACAATAGTAACCTTTGTACGATATATGCTGATAATAAAAAAATCATTAATTTATATTTGGAAATTTGCTGCCATATTTGTAATTATTACAATGTCGGTGGTGGTAATTTACAGCATCGTTCCTCCGCCGCTAACTCCATTAATGCTTATCAGGTCGTTTGATGGAGCAATTGGAGGCAATACAGCCGGAATTGAGAAAAAGTGGATTCCGATTAAGAATATATCACCGAATTTATTGCGGGCTGTTATAGCTGCCGAAGATGCAAGATTCTTCCAACACGAAGGGGTAGACTGGCAAGCCGTGGAATCTGCACAAAAGTATAACAAAAGGCAAAAAGGCCGAAAAGTCCGCGGAGCCAGTACGATTACAATGCAAACTGCTAAGAATACGTTCCTATGGAATAGCAAGACATATATTAGAAAATTATTCGAAGCATATTTTACTATACTAATCGAAGCATTCTGGGGCAAGGAAAGGATTCTGGAAGTATACTTGAATATTATCGAATGGGGCAACGGTATCTATGGAGCGGAGGTTGCTGCAAATATATTTTTTACAAAATCAGCCGGCAAGCTAAGTAAAAGAGAAGCATCACTAATGGCCGCCGTATTGCCAAATCCACGGCGATGGTCGCCGGCACGGCCAACAGATTATATACGAAAAAGGGCAGCCCGGATTCGCGCCCGCATGATGGCGGCCACATTGCCCAAGGACTTGAGATGAAAGGGAAAGTAACACCACTAACCAGGCAGTACAACCAGATAAAGCAAAAATATCCCGGCACAATTCTACTGTTCAGGCTGGGCGATTTTTTCGAGACATTCAACGAAGATGCCGTGCTGACAGCCGAGGCCTGTGGAATCACACTCACCAAACGGAACAATGGCGCCGCCGGAGAGATGCCGCTTGCCGGATTCCCCCACCACCAATTGGATGCCTATCTGCCGAAGCTGGTCAAGGCAGGCCACCGCGTTGCAGTTTGCGAGCAGTTGGAAGACCCGAAGAAAGCCCGCGGAATTGTCCGCCGCGGAGTTACCGAAGTCGTTACCCCGGGCATCGCTTTATACGACAAACTCCTCGATACCAAGAAGAATAATTATGTTTGCTCAATTGTTTTCAAGCAGGAAAAGAACTCATTCCGTAGCGTCGGCCTTGCCTGCTCAGACGTTTCCACAGGTGAATTTTTCGCTGGCCAATTCCCCGCCAGGCAATTGGTTGAAGTGCTTGAATCGCTGGCCCCTAATGAACTTTTGGTCTCAAAAACACAAAAAAAAGAAGTACTCGAAGAGCTGGAATTACTATCGATAGAGCCATCGATGACTCGGCTGTAGGAATGGATATTCGAAGAGAATTTTGGCCGCGAGCAATTGCTAAGGCATTTCGATACCAAGAACCTGAAAGGATTTGGCATCGATGCATTCTCCATCGGGCTTGCTGCTTCGGGCGCTATCCTGCATTATATTAGCGAAACGCAAAAGGGGAGGCTGCCTCATATCAAAACCATTAGCGTTTATGACCCGGGCGATTTCATGGCTCTCGATTTTGCTACCAGACGCAATCTTGAGATTATTTTTTCCTTTTCCGATGGCACTAAAGAGGGGTCGTTAATCTCAATTCTTGATAAAACCGTAACTGCAATGGGCGGGAGGCTGTTCAAAAAGTGGATCACTCAACCCCTTAGGAATCTCGGCTATATCCATAAGAGGCTAGAGTCTGTCCAAGTTCTTTTTGACAATCGGGATGAGCGGATGCTTTTGAGAAAATTATTATCTGATTTATGCGATCTCGAAAGGGTAATAACCAAAGTCTGCACCAATAGGGCCAACCCGCGGGACGCTTCTGCCCTTTGCATCAGCCTAAAGATAATACCAGCAATCCGGGATGTGGTTTGGTCTCTGAGGTCCGGCACGATAGGCGAAATTGCATCAAAATTGGAACCGTTAACGAATTTATCAGAATTGATTCAAGCTGCATTAAAGGATGAACCAACGGTAAATCTCGGAACCGGAAATGTGTTTAAACAGGGGCATTCCAAGGAGCTTGACTCTTATGTGGAAGCAAAATATTCCGGGAAAAACTGGATAGCGGGATACCGCGAAGAGCAGCGTGAAAAGACCGTAATTCCATCGCTTAAAATCGGGTATAATAACGTCTTTGGCTATTATATCGACGTCACGAAAACGCATACAAGCAAGGTGCCGGACTATTACCAGCGCAAACAGACGCTTACTAATTCGGAACGATATACGACTCCGGAATTAAAAGATATTGAGACAAAAATAATAAATGCAGAAGAAAACATTACAGCCCTTGAGCAATCATTATTTGCCGATTTGCTGAGCAAGATTGCAGCAGAAACAGAGACCATCCAGAGGAATGCCTTTCTGCTGGCCTCGCTGGACTGCCTGATGAGCTTTGCCCACGCAAGCCATGAGTATAATTATTGCAAGCCGGAGATTGATGAATCTGAAATTATCGATATTGAAGGCGGCCGGCATCCGGTGGTCGAAAGGCTTTTGGAGGCAGGCCAGGCCTATACGCCGAATTCAACTAAGCTGGATACAAACGGCGAGCAAATCCATATTATCACCGGGCCGAATATGTCGGGCAAATCCTGCTATCTGCGGCAGACGGCTTTGATTATATTGCTTGGCCAGATTGGGTGCTACGTGCCGGCAAAGTCAGCTCGTTTCGGGCTGGTCGACAGAATTTTCACGCGGGTTGGGGCGCAGGATAACATCACCGCCGGCGAAAGCACTTTCCTTGTGGAAATGCAGGAAGCAGCTAATATTCTAAACAATGCCACAAGCAAAAGCCTGATTCTATTGGATGAAGTCGGAAGGGGAACTGCAACTTTTGATGGAATTTCGATTGCGTGGTCTATTGCGGAATTCCTGCATAATACCATAGGAGCCAAAACTCTTTTTGCCACTCATTACCACGAGCTGAATAATTTAGCAGAGCGGTACACGAAGATTGCTAATTATATGGTTGAAGTTATTGAGACATCGGGCAAAGTAATATTTTCGCATAAGGTTCGCCCGGGGGCAAGCGATCATTCATTCGGAATTCATGTGGCGAAAATGGCCGGGCTGCCCTACGATGTGGTTCAAAGAGCCGACGATATTATGCAATCGCTCGAGGGCGATTGTTTAAATTCCGATAGCGAGATGCCCTCATCGAAACCTAATGCTATCAATAATGCTATCAATATTGACACTATTAAAACCAATACTATTAAAACGAAAAAGCACAGGCAGCAAACCGATCAATTGGCAATATTCGAATTCCGGGATGATTACCTAAGGGACAGGATTAAGGAAATTAATATTAATAATTTGACACCGATTCAGGCCTTGCAGATATTATCGGAAATGCACATAGAGGCAATGTCAAAAGGAGATTAGAATGTCAAATATGTTCAAGATTGGAACATCTAAGAAAGTGCAGAGATTATACAGGCTCTTTCTAAGGAAAAAACTGTCGCTTAATGACCATTTGGCCGCAATCAGGTCGATGCTGGCGAACGAAAGAACTTTTTTGGCTTACCAAAGAGTTGCTTTGGCACAGCTTATTACCGGGTTCGGCCTTATCAAATTCTTCGACGAAGTGTGGATTGATGTAATCGGATTCATATTCATTCCCACTGCGATTTTTACTTTTATGCTGGGGCTTGTTCGCTATAGGAGGATGAGAACTTTGGTGTTGAGGCTGGAGACAGTTACGATTAGGAAAAATGAACATCCCGAGGAATTCGACTACCTCGATAAGAGATTGCATGAAGAGCAGCTTATGGATGAAAAGCAGGATAATACAGAGGCGAAGTAAGGAAGATTTATGGCTTCGCGCAATCAATAAACCACTTCGAACCCCTCATTATCGTAGGATGGTAAAGACAGGGCCGGAGTGATAAGTGTGTATTGACTCCTAATCAATCTAAAACGATTTCTTAATCGAATCAATCCCTGTATTCAAGTCAATTAAGAATTTCTCCACTTCCCCCCTATCCCATTCATAGAGGTATGTCCAATCTTTATTTTCTGCATTTGGCCTTGCCAGCCTGGTGAACAGCAGCCTGGCAGGAAATATTTGCTGTTCGGGATGCAGCAGCATCGTAAAATAGGCATAGGCCTGCAACTGCATCTTATATTTTTCCGCAAATTTGCTCATTTGCCCGGGCGAAGATAAATAATTCGTCTTCCAGTCCCAAATCTCATAATTGCCTTCGCCGTTTTGGATTAGCATATCCATCGAACCGGTCAGGAATTCATCGCCGCATGGGATTGTAAGGGTAATTTCGCAAGCCGCATTCAACAGGCCATCCATGTTTTTCTGAATCAATTTAGAGTTGATTATGTTGGGGCATTCCGTCAGTAATCTTAATTTAAGGCTGTCGGTTAATGCTCTTTCAAACTCAAAATTCGCTGAAGCAATAATTCTGTTAAGTTCCACCAGATCGACTTTGCCGGTTCTTTCGACCCAAGTGCTTGATAATTCCATCGCTCTATGCAGCAAAGAACCATATAAAGTACCGGACGCCGAATCATTATCCCGTTCGTCGGCAATTCGCGGAGCTGTCAGTTCCTTTTCGGCAGAGTCAGGGAAGCCATAGATATATTTTTGGCGGTAATTGTCGGCTCCCGCTTTGAACTGCATTAATTTCGAAGCGGAAAAATATTCGCTGTCGGGCCGTGAATCAATATCCTGCAGCAGTGCTGTGGCAGTAGTAATTACGGTTTCATCTTTAGTCATTTCGGACTGGCTATCTTCAATGTGTGTCAGGAACTTTATGGCATATCTGATTTCCGATTTTTCGATGCCATCGCCCTTCAGCAGCCGAATTTCATCTTTGATAACAACTTCATTGGCCGTATCCTTGCTGGCTCGGTTCCCATTGACATCAGACAAATCCATTTTATTCAAATCAATGCCCAGGCTTCCAAACAGCATTGCCAAATGCCCCGACGGCGAAACATAGTTACTGGTTTCCTTTTTTTTAATACTTCCGCTGATAATCAGATGGTCTTTGGCTCGCGACATGGCCACGTAGAGAATTCGCTTTTCCTCGGCCTGGTCGGCAAATTTCCGTCTTAGTTTGGCCATGAAGTGGATTGGCTCCGAAACATTGACTATTGCCGAAGAATCCGCATTGCCTGCTGGTGTTGGGAAGGATAATCCGTAGTCAATATCTAAGATTGGGCCTGAATGGTTTTTAGAAATGAAGTTTGAATCGTAAAGAATAACAATGGGAAATTCCAGGCCTTTGGCAGCGTGGATGGTCATTAGATTGACGGCATCGGAAAGATTGGAGAATACGGCCTCGCCCTCGGCCGATGATTTTGACATTTGCTCGAGGTCGCAGGCGAAATCATTGAAATTCCTGAATCCACGCCGCTCGAAGTCTCTTGCAAGGCCGGTCAGTTTATCTATATTGGAATCCACCTGCCCTGACATCCCCTGTCCGTTATATATCCCGTACCATAGGCTGTTTTCGAGGATTGCCATAATCAATTGCGAAACAGGCAGCCGCGGAGCCAGGCTGATCATCTTATTAAGCGTCCGGCTTGCCAATGCCACCATTTCATCCCCACTTCCCCGCTGTTTTGCATAGCTGCAAAATTTATCCCAATAACTCCCTTTCGCCGAATTCCGGCTAATATCATACAAGACTGTATCGCTCAACCCAAAAAACGGAGATTTCAATACTCCGGCGCAGGCTATGTCGTCATTTTGGTTGTATAGGAATTTCAAGTAGGAGATTATGTCAATTATTTCCTGCGACTCGAAGAACCCCCCGCCGCTGCTAACCACGAACGGAATGTTATTTAGCAGCAATGCCTCCGACAGCTTGCTAAAACTCTTCTTCTTTCTGGCTATAATGGCAATATCGCTAAAGCTGTAAGCAGAACCATCGGGCTTTTTTATTTCTGGCTTATATACGATAGCTTTAATCTGCCTGGCCGTTAGCTCCGCTTCGCCAGCTGCCGAATCATTGCGCCCCGCCTCTTTTAGTGACAAAAGGAACCTGACCGAGCCGAAGCTGTCCGGCACCGGGTTGTCAATGCCTTCAGCCGTAAAATCAAGATATTTTTCAGATTCCCGCCCGTTTACAAATTCATCGTAAGCAACATCGAACTCGGTAGCCCCACTTACCATCAGATTTCGGCAGGCCTTATTGATAAATGCCGCAACAACCGGAAGCAAACGAAATGTGGCACTAAGTTTTACATTGCCCTGAGTTTCGGTTGATGATAATTCAGGATGCGATTCCGCAGTATCGAAAACGTTTTGTCCGGACAGATGGGCGTTGGCATTTTCAATGTCATTTACGGCTTGCTCAAAAACCCTTACATCGGCATTTCTAAATCCATAAATGCTCTGCTTGGCATCGCCCACGATGAACACGCGGGTTGTGTGTTTATCGGAATTTGCTTTGCTGCCGCCGAGACTGCTTACAAGGCTGCGGACAAGGCCGTATTGGAGTTGGTTGGTATCCTGAAATTCATCGACCAAAACATGCCTGAGGCTTTCGCAAAACCGCTCCCGTACAGCATCAATCCTTAATAATCTATCTGCTTTGATTAGCAGGTCATCAAAATCAAGTGCGCCAAGAATTTGTTTCTGCTCTTCTATGCGTGTTAGTACATCATCGGATATTTCAAAAAATATTTTCGATAATTCCAGCATCTTGCCAGAGTAAGCAGATGATTGGACTACATCGGCTAAATCTATATTTAATCCCGAGTTCTTAAGTATTAATTCTGCCTTAGCCGCTTGGCCCTCAGGAAGGCATTTTCTGAAATGCGCCCTTAATTTCCTTTTTACCGTAAATATATCACCCAAAATAATATTGAACTTATCGATTGCCAGCCCCAATTCTTCCATCGTTTTCGGAGTATTTTCACTAAATTCGCCAATAAATCCCATTAACATAGATTTTGCTTCTTCGACTTTTGCGGCTTCCTTTTCCTTTAATACTTCGTAAGATGCCGTATACAATATCGGGGATAAATCTCCGGCAAGTGTAGTGATTTTTGAGTTGATGAATTCGATAAATCTGCTGTGGTGGCGGCTTGCGGCCTCGGCAATGCTTTCATCTGCCGCCGACTGCCTAAGCACATAGAGAGTCTCTGTGTTTGAGATTAAATATTCGACAATACCCTCGACCGTTTTTATTCCGAACTCCGTGAACAACCCGGCGGCCTTTGCCTTCCGGTCATCATCGGCTTCAAGCCATTCTTCGGCCACATAGCGGATTGCGTCGCTTCTAATCGTTGCCAGTTCCGAATCGGTGAGTTCGATAAAATTGGGCGATACTTCGGCTTCAATCGGAAAATCCCTTAGCAGTGATGAACAGAAGCTGTGGATTGTTGATATTCTGGCCACCGACAAGCGGTCGCGAATTGATTTCAGCTTCCTGATTTCGGCGGCTTCTTCGGCTGCCTGGATCATGGTTTCTATCTCCCGGACTACTTTGGCATGCATTTCGGCTGCGGCTTTCCTTGTGAACGTAATAGCAAGGATCTTCCTTGGGTCTTGGTGGCGGTGGATTTCCTTGTCATTAATTATCAGGCCGATATAGCGGTTGACCAGTACCTGCGTTTTGCCAGACCCGGCGTTGGCTGTTACGGCAAGGTGCCTGTCGGCATACATCGCCACTTGCTGTTCACGTGTATATTTAATTTCTTTCAAACTGTGACGGATTCTTTTAATTAACTAATCTTCAAATATAACAAAGCCGGAGATAAAAATATATATAAAAACAGTAGTGTCCGGTAAAAAAAAGAAAGTCTTGATGAATATACCCCTTTGTACGGGCGAACGGCCGTTCGCCCCTACTTTTCCCGCCCTTCGGCAGTCAATCCTGAGCCCTTCGGCCTGGCTCAGGATAAACTATGTCGAAGGACTCAGGATAAATTCCAGCGGGAATCCAGTATTTATGGGCTATTTGCAATATCGAAAATGGATACCGGATTCCCGATGGCGGGATTACTTCCCAATACGGGAATTCGCTGGGCTCAACAAGTCCGGTATGACATACTTTAACAACAATTTTCGCAAATACTTAAATTGCATCCAATATAGCACAATATAGGGCAAAATGAACTATTTAACTATGATTTAAACCTATTTGCTGCTTTTTAACCGTACACTACTGATATAAAAATAAATTATATTTAACACCGTTTTGCCTTTTGGTTTAACAAAATAATCGCTATTTTTGTATTCTAATTACCGCGGGGTGGAGCAATTGGTAGCTCGTCGGGCTCATAACCCGAAGGTTACAGGTTCAAGTCCTGTCCCCGCTACTAAGGACAAGCCCTTTGCAAATTCGCAAAGGGTTTTTTTTGTTGGGGGGGATTTCACCGGAGAGACATTACTTAACGACGATTAAACATCATTTATATATTTGCCCGTAACACTCCATCAAACACTACTGACGCAAATAATTCCTTATATTACACGATTTTGTTTGCACTACTACAGTATCTCATAATAAATTAACATTAAACTACCCCGCCGCAAGCAGCGGGGTATCGATTTGGGTTATCGTTATTAGAAAGCGTGGCAAGCCACGGGGAATTAAACCCACGAGTGGGATAAAACGTTCCGTCAGTTGTTACAACTGACGAATGATGGCAGTTTCTATATTGGCCAGTTGTAGCAACTGGCGAGAGCAAAAGTATAACAAAGCCGGGGGCTTAGATAGAAGAGTTAACATTACAATTATTTATGAGATGATGCACTACATTAAACTATCCTATGGCAAAAAACAAACTCAAGGCTCTGCTTATTCTGATATTATTATCAGTTATTTGGGGCAGTTCGTTCATATTGATGAAGGAAGGGCTTAAGGCATACAGCCCCGAGGTAGTGGCTGCACTCAGGATAACAATAGCGGCCGTGGTTTTTCTGCCCTATCTGCTTCCGAGGCTCAGGCAAATAACCAGGCTGAAGTACATACTTATATTCGCACTTGTCGAAGTGGGCATCCCGCCTTTTCTATATACATTCGCCCAGACCGTAGTCGACAGCTCCACCGCCGGAATATTGAACAGCCTTGTCCCTTTGTTCACGTTAATCACCGGAGCAATCATATTCGGCCTTCGGGTGACGATTTCGAAAACGGCCGGCGTATTAATCGGACTGATCGGAGCCGTATTCCTGGTGCTGTTCAGGCCGGGCTCGGCTCATATGATTGATTTCTCTTATGCATTCGGATTCCTGATAGTATTGGCAACGTTCATGTATGGGCTGGGCGGAAATATATTGAAAGAATATTTGCAGGACGTATCGAGCATGGTGATTGCCGCAACATCATTTGTCTGCATGGGCATCCCCGCCGGATTGTTTCTGCTGACAACCGACGTGATGAGTGTGCCGCTTTCCGACCCGGCAAATCTTAGGGCATTTGCTGCCATTGCCATTTTATCAATTATTGGCTCGGCTTTGGCGATTGTTTTGTTCAATGTAGTGATAAAGCAATCCAATGCTTTATTCGCCTCATCGGTAACGTATCTGATTCCGTTCGTAGCTATTTTCTGGGGCGCCCTGGATGGCGAAGCCATAGGTTACGTGCATTTTATCAGCCTCGTGGTAATTCTGTCAGGAATTTATCTTTCTAACAAAGGCACATTTGATGAACAGACTGCAAAATAGAAAACCCTCTTGATGACGTTTTTTTTATTGCTGGAACTATATAATATCCCAACAATATAACTGTCATTTCGAAGGAGCTTGCGACTGGGAAATCTTAATTACACACCCCTGAATCCCCTCTCAAGAGGGGAATATTTATTATGATTTCTCATCCCGGTTTATCGGGATTCGAAATGACACACAACGAGTTACGTAATAGTGTGCTTTATGCTTTCACTCCATCATTTCACAATTTTATCTTCGGCTCGGCATAGACGGCTTGCCGGAGATTGCATACTTTGTGTGGTGCACAAAGGGTTTCCAGAGAAATAAAATCTTATCCTACCTGACTACTGTGAATTTCCCGGTCATTACTTTACCATTGAATTCGACTTGAACGTAGTAGGCCCCTTGTGGAATCCGGCTAATGTCAACATCAACCGTGTTTTGCCCGAATTCATTCAAATCCAATCTTTTTGTTATGATAACCGGATTCCCTTCGATGCTGATTATTTTAGCCGTATGAATGCCATATTCTAAGTTATTGAAACGAACGGATATAACATTATTCGCAGGGTTCGGGATGATTAGCAAGTTCATTTCATTATCTTCAAAGCTATCTACCGAATTAATTAGCCCGTTACCTCTTATATCGCTGAATATGGAAAAATAATGTGGAATTGTAACGATAACTTCAATGCTATCTATGTAATATTTCGCCGCAGTCGGTTTGAATATTAATTGAAATGAAGTGTCCTGGCGGGGAGACAAGTATAACGGATTTTGTTCGTCAATATCTGGTAAACCCATTGAAAAAACATCATTAGAGGGGCCGATAATATCCGTAATGCCAAGCCTGAGAGTGCCATCATTAATTACTCCAATTGAGCCGACTAAAGAATCGCCGACAAAAGCTCTGAATTGCGAAAATGATATGCTCATAGCTGCATAGCCAACGAAAACATCAACTTCTGCAATCTCTTTTTCGCCGCAATCAGTGCTTAGTTTTAACGTATTTGTGTATTGCCCTTGCTCCATAGAGAAAAAGCCAACTTTAACTGCTATCTCTTGAGATTCGGTTAAAGTTACAGGCAATAGGTTAGTGTCGAAATCCAAAGTGAATTCGCCGTTAGGATTCTCGAAGTAAATACTATTGATAACAATGTCTTTTTCAGATTCATTGGTTAGAATAAACTCATATTCTTTTTCATCAGCTATCGATACAGAATCATTTCCATCATAATCAGATTCAACAGATACTGCATTGGAATAATAATTAATTCTAATTATAGTATCATTCCCACTGCGGTCGATTAATGACACTACCGCCCGGGCATCGCTGTTCGGGTCAATTACACTCAACTTCCAATTTGCAGTGCGGTCGTTTCCGGGAATGAAATCTTCTGTCTCAATTTCATAATTGAAACTCAAGTCCTTCAACAGATAAATCATAGATAAATTTGTCCGTAATTGTTTGTCATCCGGAGCGTCGCTCACAACTGCATCAACAGAGCCTAAGCAGTCAACAATGAAGTCAACAACAGGAGCCGAAGTATCGGGTTTTGAATTATCCAGTATCATTGCCGCCGTAGGATAGCCATAAGAATCATACGAAGAATAGCCAAAGGAATAGCAGGCAAACGGCTTCTCGGCTTTTATGGCATATACGCCGTCATGCGGCAGCATAATAGTTTTTAAAGCATATTGCTTGCCATCGACTTCATGTATAAACGGATCGTCATTGTCCGGAAACTTTGACTTTAGTTCAGCCCATTCATATTTCCCTTGCTTTACTTCAGCAAACATCATATCTGCCGGGACGAACCCGTTTTCGTCAACTTCATAAATCAGGTTTATATAATTTTCCGGGAAGTTAAGCCCGCCTGCAACAGCAGGTGTGCAGAATAGAATTTGAGTCCGGAACTGCTCAACGGGAGTCATAGCCATAATGAATGGGTCGCTGTTTGGGCGGGGATTGTCTTCCTCTACACCTGGATTGTAATATGTTATACTGAATGGCTTATCGGCCGAGAACATTGCCGACTTTGATCCCTTCCCCGAATATACCCTCATCTCCTGCCAGCCTTCGCCAATCACTCCACCCACATTGGAGATAGTAGCAATGAGGTTTCCGTCACGATATATCCTGTTATTTCTTTCACTGGTAAATATTCTGACTATTCCGCTATATGTGCGGTTTGGGACTTTACCTACGGGGATGCTCCTGCCCCAGGACATCACTGGCAATTCCATTTCAACCACATAATCGCACCAACGGTTCGTGGCCGGGATGTTGGCGCAATGGTTGCCGGAAACAACGGCAACCGGCTTGTCTGCCACAATTCTACTGCCCGTAAGGTCCTGCTCCGGGCCATTAGACATGAACATCCCCTTTGTTCATTATCCACGTGCCGGTTTCGCCTGCCTTCAATCCACCGGCTGTTTCAGTAAATATATTTCCACCGGTTGTAAATTTCACTTCGGTACTGTCAAAGGCGGCGGTTATACCGGACATACTCGGAAAAGTTTTCGCCCATGGATACATAGCAACCTTATCCCCTACGGATGCAACTATATACTCTTTGCCCAATGACGATACGGGGATAGCAAGAAAACCATCGCTTGTATATCTGTATCGGACAACTACATAGACAGCCAAAGGGTCATCGGCATAAACATGGATACCGCGATCCTCTAATAATTCTTCCGGCCTGGGGTCGTCTCTCCGGCCGCTAAATATGTATGGCTGCCCCATAGCAGGTGTAATATCAAATCCGATTACATCGTTAGGGACTGTGTTTAATTGCCTATAATATCCACTACCCTCAACCTCGCAAGTCACCAATGTTTTAACCGGAGAAGTAACGAATATTTTAATAAAATTATCAGCTCCGCCAGACTCATCTTCATAGCAAGGCGGAATTGTGAACCAGAACTCTTTGCCCATATTAGTTTGATTAATAAGGTTTTTAAAAACCCCTTCCCGGACTATCCTGAGAATAAGCTGGATAGGTTGATGGCAGGCTTAAGACAAGCATCAAAATAAGTAAACTGATTTTTTTCATAAATACTCCGTGTTTTGGGGAATGGTAATATTATGAACAACTCATCACTCTATAAAGGGTCACAAATATCTGCAAAATTACTGTGAGGCAATTCGTGAGATTTTGGTTTAATAAAAACAACTTGTTTATTTCACTTTTTTCGTGTTAATTAAAGTGCAAATATCAACAGAACTGTATTATTAATCAAATTAAAGAAAAATGTTTGAACCACAAAAAGAAAGAATTGAAGGCCTAAAGAAACGATCACTCGAACTCCGGAGGTTCCTTTGACATCGACGGAAAAGCCAAAGAGATAGAGCAGAAAGAAGAACTTACCCGGCGTGAAGGCTTTTGGAACGACCAATTAAAAGCAAAAGAACTGATGAGGGAAATATCCGAGCGCAAGGACTGGATTGAAATTTGGGAAAAGGCCAATGCCTCCGTAGAGGATTCCGAAGCACTCCTACTGCTTGCCGAAGAAGCAAAAGATGAGTCCTATGAAAAAGAAATATCCGAAGAAATCGGCAACGCCGAAAGGCTTATCGGCAATCTTGAAATACGGAATATGCTCTCCGGAGCCGACGACGCCCGCAATGCTTTGCTCTCCATAAATGCCGGAGCCGGCGGCACCGAAGCCCAGGATTGGGCGGAAATGCTATTGAGGATGTATACGCGATGGGCAGATCGCCACGGGTATAAAGTATATTTGGTGGACGAGCTTGAGGGCGAAGCTGCCGGAATTAAATCCGCCACTTTAGAGATCGAGGGCAAATTTGCTTATGGCTATCTGAAGGCGGAAAACGGCGTTCACCGGTTGGTGCGCATATCTCCGTTCGATTCCAATGCCCGCCGCCACACTTCTTTTGCTTCGGTTTTCGTTTATCCCGTTATAGAGGACGATGTTGAAATAGAGATAAATCCTTCGGAAGTCGAAATGGACACCTTCCGCGCCGGCGGCAAGGGGGGGCAGAACGTGAATAAAGTCGAAACTGCCGTACGCCTGCGGCACCTGCCTTCGGGAATCGTTGTTTCGTGCCAAAAGGAGCGCTCGCAGTTCCAGAATCGTGAAAGAGCTATGAAGATGCTCAAATCAAGATTATATCAGAAGAAAAGAGAAGAGGAAGAGAAAGCCAAGGCAGCCGTGGAGGGCTCGAAGAAAAAAATCGAATGGGGCAGCCAGATTCGTTCCTATGTGTTTCAGCCCTACACTATGGTGAACGACCACAGAAGCGAGCTGAAAAGAACCGATATTCAAAACATTATGGATGGTGATCTGGACGACTTCATAAAAGCGTATTTGCTGCTTTAATTCATTTTGATGCTTTAATTCATTTTGATGCTTTAATTCATTTTGATGCTTTAATTCTATTTTGATGCTTTTATTCTATTTACTGCTTAATCCGTATCGAATAGATTTATTGCTTTGTCTGCTCATCAACCTTTATTATTTTAGTATATTCGAAAAAGACATTTTTATCTTAGTATATTCGAAAAAGACATAAGGAGCCAAAAAAGTGAACCGATATATTGTTATGATTGCCGCTGTTTTGATTGGAGCATTGTTATTGCAGGGGGCCGGATGTTCTTCCAGGGAAATGACAACTGCAAAAGTTGCCCTGAGTAAAAGAGATTATACCAGAGCTATAGAATTTTGCGAAAAAGAGCTGGCCAAAAATCCAAATAGCGAAGAAGCGTTAATGATGATTGTTGAAATTAAAATGCTCACCGGCGATTACGCCACGGCAGCCAAGGCAATCGAAAGAGCCAGGAAGATTGCAAAGTTGCAACAAAATATCGAAAAATTATCTGTCCATAGTGTCAGGCTTTGGCAAAGCAGTAATAACAATGCTATCGGCCACTACAATATGTTTGTTAACACTAAAGATAGAGCCTATGTGGACTCGGCCTTCAAATACTTCGACATAGCAATAAAAGTAAGGCCGAAAAGAGTTGATTTTTATCTGCGCAAAGGCAACCTCTATGAATTGATACAAGACACTTCCAATGCTATTATTGAATATGTTAAATACACTGAAATATTGCAGCCGGAAACCGAATTTGCCAGTAAATATAATGTATACATAAAGATGCCAACCAAAGAATTTATTTCCAAAATTGGCAGCCCGGAAAGAACTATTCCATCCCAAAGCATGAAAGGCGATACTGCCAAAACCGATATATTTGAACGCGACGGACAAGTTATTTATTTATATTCGGTTAAGGAAAAGGGAAAAGACTGGGAAGTGGCCGGCTGGAGGGTCGACCTCCCGGATTCGTGGATACCAAACGAGAAGAGCAACTTCTCTCCTTTAATTACTTCTCCCTTCCCGGCCCTTGCACAAATATTTTACGACAGGTCTGATTTTGACAAGGCTTTGGAGTATATTGAGAAACTTCTCGTGTTCGAGCCAAATAATAAAGAAGCCAATGCCTATCGAATTCTTCTGCTCAGGGAAATGGGCAAAACCGACGATGCTATCGCTTCATTAAAAGACCTGACAAGAAGCAACCCGGGCAATAAGTTCTACTGGGCCAATTACGGAGATTTATTATCGAACTTAGACAAATTCGATGATGCTATCGAGGCTTATGGCCATGCGCTTAATATTGACCCGAAATACGACCACGTTCTTCGAAATATTGCTTCGGCTTATAAAAACACAGCCGGTGGGATTCAAAAAGAGCAAAATGAAAAAATGGACAAAGACGATAAGTACGAACCCGAAACTGAGAAATATTTCCCCATCCTCGGGAAATCCGCCGAATATTTTGAAAGGGCGCTGGAAACCAAGCGATTTCAAAGAGATTGGGAGGTGCTTTCCGAATTGGCAAATATTTACCTGGTTCTTGACGACGCCGAAAAACTGGATGTTGTTTCTAATAAACTTAACGATATTGAGCCTTTCGTTAAAAAAGATGATAAATTGAACTATTATTACCGTTTGCTTAAACTTTTCAGCGAAAGAAAAATGTCAGACGAAACCAATAAGATTAAAGAAAAGATTGAAAATTTTAATAAATAAATTCCCAAAAGGGGGGGGCATGGCTAATCAGAAGAAACATCCGAATCCGCAGCAATTAAATATTGAGCTAAATGAGAAAGAAGCTGAAGGTATATATTCCAATTTAGCGATTATATCGCATTCGCAGGCGGAGTTTATCGTTGATTTCACACGGCTGCTGCCCGGCATTCCGAAAGCAAAAGTACATGCGCGTATCATTATGACACCGCTGCACGCCAAGATGCTTCAAAAGGCGTTGACTGATAATTTAGCTAAATTTGAAAACCAGCATGGCGAAATTAAGATAGAAAATCAGAACCCAAATACTTTCCCCGGCTTTTCCGGCGGCGCTCCAAAAGTGAATTAACCCGAATATTTCGGGCTTATTTAGGGTTTCCTCAAAAAGTAGTCGGAGAAAAAGATTTTAGTGCTTATGCTTTAAGTAGAATAACAACCCCCTAAATCCCCCTTTTTTAAGGGGGAATTTGATCAACTATTCCCCCTTAAAAAAGGGGGAAGTGAGCCAGGCGAGCAGGGGGTTGTCCTACAATCTGCAAGGTATAAGAGCATAATAAATCAATTTCC
>JAJRTW010000194.1 GCA_024278075.1 Bacteroidota bacterium
CACGTCAGGTGTAACACCTGACTTGGCAATGAAGATAAATCTATTTCAAAATTGCATCCAAAACAGCGCAATACAGGGCAAAATTGAGCTTATTACTACGATTATCACTAATTGGCTGCTTTTTATCCGGACACTACTGAGTAATAATCGATGATCTCAACTTAGTCAATGCTTTTTATCCGGACACTTGTGATGGGAGACATTTATACGATGAATCTCACAAATTTATTGCCGGCCGGATATACTGGAGATTACAACCATATTTCCGATCAAGCCATATTATATCAATTCCTAATTGAATTGAAACAAATAATTTACATAGCTCTTTATTAACTATACCTTTAAGGGTATAGTTAATTAGGTTTCAAGTAAAAAATGATATTAGTTGATTTAGATTGGGATATTCACGAAGGCATTTCCAAATGTTATTTTTTCCATTTGCCTAAGAGTCTTGAAGACCTATAGAATCAATAACAAATTGAAAAGATTTAGTACACATATAGGACAAATGCAAAACCCGCAAAACAAAAGGTGTGTTCATGCGGGCTAACAAGGACTAATTGTACCGGAGAAGGGACTTGAACCCCTGACACTCGGATTATGATTCCGATGCTCTAACCAGCTGAGCTACTCCGGCTCCAAAAACGACTACAAATTTACAAATAATTACGTGCTTTCTAAAATTCTTTTTATCTCGTCCCGAATTTCGGCGGCGCGTTCATAGTCTTCATCCCGGATAGCTTTGTCTAATTGATTGTTCAGCCTTTCCACAGTTGAAATTGGTGTCTTTTGGCCTTTGGGGTCATTCTCCGGATTAGAAATAAAATTCATTTCATCGCCGGCATCGCCACCCAATGCGGATTCGTCATTCGGCGGAATAAGGCCGGTTTCGTCAAGAATTTCACTTTTTACAAATATATCCGAGTTAAACCTTACCGCCAATGCAATGGCGTCGCTTGGCCTGGCATCAATTTCCAATCCGGCACTTTCAAAAATGAGCTTGGCGTAGAATGTTCCGTCCCGGAGGTCGTTGATGAACACCTCGTCAAGGCTGGTTCCAAGGGAATCAATTAATGACTTCATCAAATCATGGGTCATCGGCCTGGGCGGCATAACACCCTCCATTTCCAAAGCAATTGCCTGTGCCTCGAATGCTCCGATTATGATTGGCAGCCGCCGGTCGCCATCGGATTCCTTTAATATCAAAGCATAGGCATTATTACTTGCCGGGCTGGCAGATAATCCCAATACTGTTAATTGAATTTTATCCATTTTTTTCCGCTAGGTATTTTCTAACAAATATAACTACTGTGTGAATAACTTGCAAAGTTTTCCATCTCCACTTCTCAAAAAGACAAATATTTTAATCTAATATTGCAAAGACAGTGAAATATACGAATATTAAAGATCACAAGTGTCAGGTTAAAAAGCAGCCAATTAGTGATAATCAAAGTATTAAGCTCCTTTTAGTTCTATATTGAGCAATTGTGAATGCAATTTTTGATTTAGTGAGATTTGATATTAAAGCGTGTCATTCCGGACTTGTTGATCCTGCGAAATCCCGCTACCGTGGGTTCGAATCCCACCCTCTCCGCAAAGATTAAAGTTATATTGAATTGCACACAACGGTTTGGCTATGCGTAGTGCGGGTTTCCGAAGCGATTAACTTTCAATTTACTACTAATTTTATTTAATACTAAACGCTTCATATTTAATAATATACCCGCATTAAGTATAGGTATTGTTGTAAGTAGTTATGATTACCTAATAATTATCTTTTTTGTTTCAATCCATTCATTATCTAAAGAGAGTTTCAAGATGTAAATTCCAGATGAAATGTTACTAACACTCAGTGTTATGTCGTTTCTTATAAAATTTTCAAAAGATTTTACAAGGTTCCCATGTATGTCATAAAGTAATAATTTGGCTTTTTTATTGATGCTCTTATTGAAAGTTACATTTAAGATGTCATCAGTAGGATTTGGAAAAATACTGATTAATTCTTGCTGTTGAAGTTCTTCAATATTGGTAATGCTTGAAAATAAAAGCTGATATACTTTGATGAGTATATTGTTGTAAGCATCTGCATCTACAAGATTAAATTGATAGGCAACAATAACATTAATGTCTTCAAAATACCAAAGTCCTGAAGTCAGTAGTGTCCGGTTAAAAAAGAGAGACGTTCCTAATTTATACCTAATAATTATGATTTGTCATTGCGGAACTCGTTTCAGAATCCAGTATTTACGGGCTATTTGCTATATTTAAGATGGATACCGGATCAAGTCCGGCATGACATACATTAACAACAATTTTCGTTAAATCTAAAATTGCATCCAAAACAGCACAATATATGTCAATATGCAGCTAATAACTGTGAATTGACCATGTTGGCTGCTTTTTAACCAGACAATACGGATATAAAATCACAATCCGATTCTCATTTCCTTTTCGCCCTAAGGGCATTCGGATTGACTCGGAAAGTAAGGTCAGAATAATCTTTAATATCATTTTCTTCCAGCTTTTTCTCTGCAATGAAACCAATCATAGCTGCATTATCCATACAATACTGAAGCTCCGGTGCAATAACATTAATATATTCTATAGAAGCCTTTGCAGCCATTTCCGATCTCAGCGAAGAGTTGGCCGAAACCCCGCCGGCTATAACTATATGATTGACATTTGTTTTAGCTGCTGCCTCGACAGTTTTTGCAACCAGCACATCAACTATTGCCGCCTGAGCCGAAGCTGCCAGATCCGGGATCACTTCATCCGGAATTCCATCAGGGAAATTCTTAGCAATGAAATATCTTATGGCTGTTTTAATGCCGCTGAAACTAAAGTTGAAATCTTTGCTGTTCATCATACTTCTTGGGAAATTATATGCTTTCGGGTTTCCGTTTTTGGCATTTTTATCAATATGCGGCCCGCCGGGATAGGGCATCCCCAGCAGCTTGGCAATTTTGTCGAACGCTTCTCCGGCTGCGTCATCTTTGGTCAGGCCCATGGCGGTATATTCGGAGTATGACTCAACCAGGAAAATGGCCGTATGCCCGCCGCTAACGACTAAGGTGATATAAGGAAATTCAAGTTGGCTGTCCTGCAGATTCCCTGAAAATATATGGCCTTCAATATGATTCACCGGGACGATGGGCAGATTATATTTCAAAGACAGGCCTTTCGCGAAATTGGAGCCAACAATCAATGAACCGATCAAACCCGGCTGGGAAGTAACCGCAAGAGCATTTATATCATTCATAGTAAGTCCGGCTTTGTCGAGTGACTCGTCGATCAGATATGATATGGCTTTCAAATGGGCCCTTGAGGCCAATTCCGGCACTACTCCGCCGAATTTACTATGGAAATGCTGCGACGATATTATATTGCTCAGAGCATTGCCTCCGCTCACCACAGCCGCCGAAGTTTCGTCGCATGATGATTCTATTGCCAATATCTTCATTATAATATCTTCATTATAATAAATTATATATTATGTCTTTTTGTATTTATCTTTATTACCTAATTTCAATAGTGCAATTTAATATTATTAAACAAAATAAGAATTAAAACGTATTAATAATTAAGGTTTCCTCAAAAAGTAGTAGGAGAAAAAGATTCTAATGCTTATTCTTTAAGGAGAATAACAACCCCCTAAATCCCCCTTTTTTAAGGGGGAATTTGATCAACTATTCCCCCTTAAAAAAGGGGGAAGTGAGCCAGGCGAGCAGGGGGTTGTCCTACAATCTGCAAGGCATAAGAGTATAATAAATCCATTTTCTTACACTTTCTAATTGAATATCTTTTGTAACTACTTTAACAATAAACAGTTAGTGCTTTTTGACGGTAATCCAATTATGAGAGATTTAAAGCAATTGTAACTTTTTGATTCTTTAATCACTCATAAAGATAAATTGCTTACCTGCCATTTTTTAATTTAGAATAAAATCGGGGGAAATTATTATAAGGTATATTCTTATAATCGTGATAGCTGTATTAGCGGTAAATTTAGCTTTTTCGCAACCCATTGAAAGTGCAAAAACGGGCGGAGATAAATCCGAATCGCCCTATTTTGTTGTGAAAGGGGCGGATGAAGGTGTTGACGGTATGCCATTGCTGTCAACATCGGCCGATGTGATTATATCCGGCGTAATTGCCGATGTAACAGTCAGGCAAGTGTACAAGAACGAAGGCAAAAAGCCGCTTGAGGCGATTTACGTGTTTCCGGCATCCACGCGGGCAGCCGTATATGCAATGACAATGACGATTGGCGACCGGATATTGAAAGCCGAAATTGAAAAAAAAGCAGAGGCAAGGGAGATATACGAAAAGGCAAAAAGCGAAGGCAAGAGCGCTTCGCTGCTGGAACAGCACCGTCCGAATGTCTTCCGGATGAACGTAGCCAACATCATGCCCGGCGATGTGATAATAGTCGAAATGAAATATACCGAACCGCTGATTCCTGTGAATAGGATATATGAATTTGAATATCCCACCGTTGTCGGGCCGCGATACACAAGGAAGAATGAGGATGATGACGACGGTTTTGCAGCGCAGCCATACAAACGGGAAGGACAGGAGCCTGATTACAAATTTGATATGAGTATCAGCCTTGATGCCGGAATGCCTTTGGGTGAGATCAGTTGCAAGACTCATGGCGTGCAGATAGACAAAGAGGAAATGTCGGCAAAGATTTCACTAACCGGCGGACAGGAGAAATCCGGCAATAAGGATTTCATATTGCAATACAAATTGGCAGGCGATAAGATACAGACGGGCCTGCTGGTATCACCCGGCGAAAAAGAGAACTTCTTCCTCTTGATGCTTCAGCCGCCGGACAGAGTGGAAGCAGAGGATATACCAAAACGTGAATTTATTTTCATAATGGATGTTTCCGGTTCGATGAACGGGTTTCCGATTATGATAGCCAAGAAAATGATGGTGAACCTGCTTAATGTGTTGCGGCCCGGCGATAAGTTCAATATTATTTTATTTGCCGGTGATTCCCGGTGGCTGTCCGATATGTCGCTGGAGGCCACACCCGATAATATTGATAAAGCCCTTGCTTTTTTTAATCAGCAGCGCGGTTCGGGCGGGACTTAATTGCTGCCGGCTTTGCAAAAGGCATTGGATTTTCCCGCTTCCGATGATTATTCCCGC
Source organism: Bacteroidota bacterium (assembly GCA_024278075.1). GTDB lineage: Bacteria > Bacteroidota > Ignavibacteria > Kapaibacteriales > UBA2268 > JAJRTW01. Next base: position 5,158 of record JAJRTW010000194.1, read on the forward strand.
ACTTTTGCTATTGTCACCGACGGCTATATCAGCGTGGAGCAGAAAACATTCGACCTGATGAGGGAGAACCTCGGCGAGGCGAATATGTTCACATTTGGCATTGGCTCCAGTGTCAACCGCTATCTGCTGGAGGGGATGGCACGCATAGGATTGGGCGAACCATTCGTAATTACCAAGCAGGACGATGCAGCAAAGGAAGCGGAAAAATTTATGAAATATATCGAATCTCCGGTTATGACTGATATTAAATTGGAGTATGACGGCTTCCTTGCCTACGACGTAGAGCCGGTGTCGATACCGGACGTACTTGCCGACAGGCCAATCCTTGTTTATGGGAAATACGAAGGCCATGCAAGCGGTGGAATTATCGTCAGCGGCGTTTCAGGTATTAAGTATCACGTAAATATTCCATTGAACAAATTTGCTGTTCATACCAAGGGGAATGCACTCAAATATCTTTGGGCAAGGAATAAAATCTCAATCCTTGATGATTATGCAGGGCTTACCCATGCACAGGGAAACGAAGATGCGATTACCGAACTTGGGCTAAAATACAACCTGCTGACTAAACATACATCATTTGTTGCGGTGGATTACCAAAAGCGAAACGACGGGGAATTGGTTACGGTAAAGCAGCCATTGCCATTGCCGGAGGGTGTTTCGGATTATGCTGTTAGCAGCGAGCAGATTACTATCAACGGTGTTCAGTATTCCGGAGGCATGGGCGCATCGCCTCTGATGCCGGGAACATCTGGCAATGGTTCCATTGCTCAATATAAATCACCTCCGCTCTTGAGAACCTCAAAGAGAGTTAAAGCAGGATCTGTTAATGCTGATAGAATTGACAATAAAGATGAGAAAGAGGATAAAACGAAGATAGAATATGAAATCTTTGGGGGAAAATTGAGTTTCACACTACTTAAAAACGGCCTGAAATTTCATGATAAGAAAATCGGCAAAGGCAAAAAAGCTTATTCCGGGTCGAATGTTATGATTTCCTTCGAGGCTTATGATATGGACGGCAATAAATTGACCGAACTGACGGGATTGAAGAAATTGGCATTTATGGTGGGCATTGGCGAGGTTATCGCCGGCCTGGATTAAGGCATCAAAGGAATGAAAGCAGGCGGGATCAGGTATCTTGTTGTACCGAGGAAGATGTGTTTGGGAAGTAAGCCTAAATTTAAAACTAAAGCTCGGCCGGGCGAGATAATAATTAAAGTGAAACTGCTTGTGGTGGCTTGAGTAATAATTATCCGTTCGTTTGCCAAAGCAATCTATTGCCAGCCGGTGGCGATTGAATAAACAGCCAACAAGCTATAACTCGTGGGAAAAGGATGTGTCATAGACTTTGGCAGGGCCTGCAGGTTATAATTCTTTTTAGAATCATATTGCAACCAATGGGCAATTGGATTTGTTTTCAGTATATTGACTTTTCCCCGAGATGAATTGAATTATAAAAGACAATTGTTTATATAATAAAAAACAGCACCGTATAGAGCAAACCGTAGTTGACAACTAAGATTCGGCCTATTCAGCTTTTTTTTTAACGGACACTTATTGAATTACCTCACAAATCACATTAAATAATCCAACAGCAAGGCAATATGAAGAAAATTATTAAATATTTAATCATCGAGAAAGTTAAACATAGGCTTAATAAGAAAAAACAGCCGCTTCAATCAAACCAATTCGAGAAGGAAATAAAAAATGCAAGAGTAGAGCTTACCCATATACTCCAGGATAGCTTCCTAATATTATTGGGAGTGCTATCGGCCAGCTTCGGGCTGAAAGGTTTCCTCCTGCCCAATTCATTCATCGACGGCGGCGTGACCGGGATTTCACTTATCACAACTGAACTGACCCAAATATCATTATCAATTCTATTGGTGGTAATTAACATCCCATTCCTGATCTTAGCATTCTCTACTATCAGCAAACAATTCGCCATGAGAAGCATTGCAGCTATAATATTACTTGCCGTTTCAATTCATTTAATACATTTCCCAACTATAACCGATGATAAATTGCTGATTGCCGTTTTTGGAGGCTTCTTCCTCGGATTGGGAATCGGCCTTTCCATTCGCGGAGGCTCCGTAATTGATGGAACTGAGGTCCTGGCCGTCTTTATAAGCAGGAAAACTTCGCTTACAATCGGTGATGTGATCTTTTTATTCAATATTCTTATCTTCGGATTTGCCGCCTATGTCTTTACGATCGAAGTTTCGTTGTATGCTATTCTGACTTATCTTACCGCATCAAAAACTGTTGACTTCGTAGTCTCCGGAATAGAGGAATATGTTGGCGTGACGATAATTTCGGATAAATATGAAGACATTAGGCTTACCATAATTGAAAATATGGGGAGGGGATGCACATTATATTCCGGCAAAAGGGGCTATGCCAAAAGAGGCGAAACCCTTAAACATACCGAAATTGTCTATACATTGGTCACAAGACTGGAATTGGCCAAACTTCATACCGAAATTGATAAAATCGACAAAGATGCATTTATCGTAATGCACAGCATTAAGGATGCAAAAGGCGGTATGATTAAGAAAAGACGCCTTAAATAACAGGCCGATTGCCCGCTATAGCCCCGGCAGATGCAATAGATGAACCGAATGCCAAATGATATTAATTAGTTGGCAATTAATAAATAGAATACTTCCATCCAAACATTTTGATATAGTTTTTCCTCTTTTGAATTATTATTTTCCTGCCCTTGATGATATTTTTCTTGTTTTTAATAATGATTTTCCTTATCTTAATAATGATTTGGGGGTCTTTGATGACGTTTTGTGTCTCTTTGATGACGTTTTGTGTGTCTTTAATGACGTTTTGGGTGTCTTTGATAATGTTTTGTGTCTTTTTGATGACGTTTTGTGTGTCTTTGATAATGTTTTGTGTGTCTTTGATAATGTTTTGTGTGTCTTGAATGTTTAATTATCATAGGGTTATAGCTATATGAAAGAAGTTAAAAGAGAATATAATATGTCCAATGCCGAGTTGTGTATGCTTGCAAGCAACTTTGTAGTTTTTATGAACCGCGATTCGGCCTTCTTTGTTATAAGAGGAGTTGATGCTGCCGATATTACAGCTTTCCAGGCTCTTGGCGATGCTTTCGAAGTATTCCCAACTGATGATGATTATGTTGGATTGATTATGATTGAAGTGAATGCCAAGAATGCGCTTCGTGATTCTTTGATGTTAAAGATTCAGTCTATATCAGGGTATTTGGAACAGAAGTGGGGACTTCGTTCGGGACAGTACCGGCGTCTTGGCATCAAGGGTGTTGAAAGATTGGGCGATGATTTATTTCTTGTGAAGTCGAGGGAAGTTGCCCGCATTGCCGAGGAATATATTTCCGACCTATCTCCGATTGGATTGACGCAGGCCGATATTGACGCCCTGAATGCAGATGCACAATTGTTCGAGGACAAGATGAATGCGGTAAAGGATGCCAAGGCGATTCGTGATTCAAAGACTCAGGAGAGGGCGGAAAAGGGCAATGAACTTTATTCTTTTGTCAAGCAATATTCCACTATTGGTAAATTGATTTGGGAAAATATTGATGAAGCCAAGTATAATGATTATATTATTTATAAGACGACTCAATCCGGGCTTTCAAAGCCTCAGAATCTTGCGGCAGCATTCGATCCATTGAACCCATCGCCGGTTACCCTGACTTGGGATTTGGTTGCCAATGCCACTTCTTATGATGTATATTATAATGTTGCCGCTACGGGCGCTCCGGCGGGCAGTTTCACGCTTTTGAATACATTTCCGACGTCTCCGGCGCTTGTTCCGCCGATTTTCGAGAAGCGTAATTACTATAAGATCAAGGCGAAGAATGATTCGGATACCAGTCCGTACAGCGATGAAGTGTGGGCGGACATTCCGGCGGCTCCGTAATCGGGGTTGGATATTGATTTATCGGATTAATATCAAGCTATGAATTCTTTAATCTTTGCCACCACGTATTCAATTTGTTCTTTGTTCAATTCGGAATAAATAGGCAGGGCGAGGGTTTCTTCTGCCAATCTGTTAGCGGCCGGGAAATCGGAGTCATTGCAATTCAAATAGCCAAAACATTCCTGGCGGTGGAACGGGACCGGGTAATAAATCTCCGCTCCGATATTGTTATCGGCCAGGAACTGCCTTAGGCCGTCTCTTTTTTGAACTCTGATTATGTATTGGTTATAAATGTGGTAATTCAAATATCCGTATTGCTTCCATGCGGCTTTTGGCAGCAGTATTTTATTGTTATTGTCGAATTGAGTGATGCCATTGCGGGCGGCCAGGCCTTCGCCTATAAATAAGGAATCATACAGGGCGGCGTTATTTCTTCTGCTTTGGTGCCATTTGTCGAGGTATTTGAATTTAACATTGAGCACTGCGGCCTGGATGGCATCTATTCTGAAGTTTCCGCCAACGAATTTGTGGTGATATTTCGGCTCCATGCCATGGTTTCGCATTTGCTTCAGCTTAATATATATGGATTCTTCGTTGGTAGTAATCATTCCGCTGTCGCCAAATCCGCCGAGGTTCTTAGTGGGGTAGAAGGAGAAGCATCCGATCAATCCCATCGAGCCAGCGGTTTTGCCATTTTTGTATTGGGAGCCGACGGCCTGTGCAGCATCTTCGATTACGGCAATATTATGAGCTTCGGCAATTTGAAGGATAGGTTCCATGTCTGCGCATTGTCCGTATAGATGCACCGGGATAATTGCTTTGGTTTTATCGGAAATGGCTTGCGAAATCAAGTCCGGTTTGATATTAAACGATATGGGATTGCTGTCGATAAAGACCGGAACGGCATTCATGCGAGCCACTACTCCGGCCGTTGCGAAGAAGGAATAGGTTGGCATGATGACTTCGTCGCCCGGTTTGATGTCCAGTGCCATCAATGCCATCAATAAGGCATCGGTGCCGCTTGAAACTCCGACTGCATATTTTGCTCCGCTGTATTCGGCTAATGATTTTTCGAGCTTCTCTACTTCCGGGCCGAGCACGAGCATTTGCGATTCGGCAATTTTTAATATTACTTCTTCTACTTCATCTTTAATACTTCTGTATTGCGCCCTTAGGTCGAGCAATGGCACATTAATTTCGTTCATTTGATTACCCTTTGGATTAATTATCTTATATATCGGAATCGATTACAAAACTATGCTTATAAAATATTGCAGCCAAGTTATTTATCTATGATTATCGACTTGGAATAATCGTGCATCGGCGAGCAAGGCCTGGCTTTTGGGGCTGCAATCTGTAAATTAACAGGAAAGGGCCAAGCGCAATGCCCGGCCCCATATATTCCAATTGATTATTGATAATTGATTATTGATAATCGATAATTGATTTGCTTGGCAATTAATTAGCTTGGGAATTGATTTACATGGGAATTCACCAACCCAGAGTGCTTTGGTTCATATTCTCCAGGCTATGGACGATAGCGGCCAGGGCTTGGCCGGCAAGCATGCCGTCAACCACCCTGTGATCATAGGTAATCGTAACAAAAGCCATATCCCGAACCACAACAAGATGCTCGCCGTCCACTTCCTTCGCAACGGGGCGCTTCTTAATGGCTCCGATACCCATTATTCCCACCTGCGGCTGGTTGATAATCGGAGTGCCGAAGAGCGTCCCGAAAGTGCCGACATTAGTAATAGTGAAGGTGCCGCCCTGAATATCGTCCGGGAGCAATTGCTTGTTCCTTGCCCTGGTCGAAAGGTCGTGAACGCTTCTTGCAAGGCCGGTTATGGAAAGAGCATCTGCGTTTTTAATTACCGGAACGATTAAATTGCCGTCCGGCAAAGCGGTAGCGAAGCTTAAATTGACATGCCGGTGCCTTATAATATTATTGCCGTCTACACTTACGTTAATCATGGGGAATTGAGCAATCCCATCCAGGCATGCCTTGGCAAAAAACGGAGTAAAAGTAAGCTTAAAGCCTTCACGTTGGAAGAATTTCTCTCTGAATTTATTTCGGAATTTAACAATACCGGCCACATCTGCTTCGGCTACGCTTGTAACGTGGGGCGAGGTGTGGACCGACAGAACCATGTGGTCGGCAATTAACCTGCGCATCCTGTCCATGGGGATAATTTCATCGCCTGCGCTGCTGGCCACCGCCGCTGGCATTGGAGCAATCTCAGCCGAAGCCTCACTAACGGCCTCCCTCTGCTCTATATACGCCAAAATATCTTTCTTAACCACCCTGCCCTCAATTCCCGATCCGCCGATGGAATTTAATTCATGGAGCGGTACCTTATTTTCCTCGGCAATCTTGCGAACCAATGGCGAATAGAACCTATCGCCGGATTTTCTGGGTATTTCATAGGTCATCGCACTTGATGATAGCGGTCTTCCAGCGCCTATGGCAACAGTTTTTGCCGGTGTAGGGCAGGATTCCCGCACGGCAGCATCCGCCGGTTCGGCAGATTCAACTTGTTGAACGGCAGGTTCTTCCCCCGAAGTCATAATTCTTGCAATTGCCACACCAACCTCGATAGTCTCCCCTTCGGCGGCAAGAATTTCCGACAAAATCCCTTCAACCGGGGATGGCACTTCGGTGTCAACCTTATCAGTCGAGATTTCCAGGATCATCTCATCCCGCTGAACCGCCTCGCCTTCCTTTTTCAGCCATTGGATAACCGTCCCCTCCTGAAGGGATTCGCCCATCTTTGGCATTACAATATCAACTTTCATAGTAATTTATACCCTTCGTGGATAATTAATCCGTGAGCAATTTCACTCCTTAACCTCATCGAACAACTTGAACAAAGAGTCTTTTAGCTTCGGATTTAATTCAAATTTTTCGATTACCGTTTCTGACCTTTTCTTTTGTGCTTCAATAATAATTTTATGTGGAATCATCATCCCATCCATCTGGCGGTAATCCTCAAAGTAAACCGTTGATGAAGCATTCATGGAGCCAATATTATTCTCGGTTTCGGATTTTAATATTATATATTTTTCACTGTCGATAAATACTTTTGCCTTAAGCTGTTTATTCTCCGAGCTGAATTTAATCACATCCACACCAACATCGTTGAATTGCTCGAAACCAACATACTCGAGCTTCAGGCCCATTTCCTTGTAATTAGAGAACAATCCTTCAAAAGTCTTATAGGTTTCCTGCATTTGCCCCACACCTGGTTTGTTCAACGGAAATTGATTCCCGTTCATCTCCATCTGGCCTTGCTTGCCGTCATAAGTTGATTTCATGTCTATTGTTGGCCCTGTCAGCTCCATGCGGTACATTTCGGGTTTTTTAAAATAATAGCTTAATGTCATTTCCTGGTTAGGTGTAATGATTTTGCCGGAAAAAGAAATGGAATTCAGCTGCCTGAATTTTTCGGAACCCCGTACTTTTTGTACTTTTTCGAATATCTCTTCTGCATTTTTTGAGTTCGCACTTGCACCCGCAGCAAGCATCAGGATTATTAATAATATATACTTTTTCAAATCGAATCTCCAATAAATATAAATCAAAGTTAATTAATAGTGTTTATTTAATAACGTAAAGATGTATAAAATCGAATAATATTTTTCAGATTTAGCTACAAATCCGTCAGATAATCAAGTTTCTCTTTAAATTCTTTCGCCTCGCGCCCCTTCAATCCTATAGCTTCGATGTCTTCATCCAATAGTTCGCCATTGACAATAAGATGCTTCAAAGCAAGCAGCTCAAGGCGTGAAAACGATTTGCCGTTCAATGTAAAATCTTCGAAGGCCTCATAAGCCAGCGGGACGAATTGCTTCACCATATCCGCCATCTTTTCGGCATATACCCTTATCTCGTACTGGGCATGATGGTCCATCCTCAGCTTCAGAAAATGGAACAGATTGTGCAGGTCTATCTTCCAATACCATTCGGTATAGTTGCTCAGCGGCAGGTTTATCCTTGCAATTTCCCTGGCAATATCCCGCTCGATCAGGCCGGTGTATTCATCATAAAGGAATTGTTGTACCGCTGCCATCTGCTCAACTACTTTAGCAGATTCCTCATCCGGCAATGACTCCCCCGAGCGCCCCTGCTTATTTGCCCTGCTCTGAGTCCGAACCTGATCTTGTTCCGGAACGTAGAACTCGTTTATCATCTCCGAGTACCGCCCGCTGTATTCGTTCACATTGGCCGTGCGGTGCCGAATCCACTGCCGCGCCACGAAAATCGGCAGTTTAATATGGAACTTGAACTCCACCATTTCGAATGGCGATGTATGGCGGTTTCGCATCAAATAGCGAATCAGCCCGCGATCCTCAAGCACGGTTTTAGTCCCCCGCCCGTAGGACACCCGAGCCGCCTGCACAATCGCAGAATCATCGCCCATCACATCTATCAGCCTAACAAATCCATGGTCCAGACACTTATATTCTTTGCCAATTATTTCCCGTAAATTATCATTATTCATATTCTAGTCCCTGAAATAAATATGCGTTGGGCAAAGATAATGAATTAGGCCTAAAGAAGATAATAAAATAATAAATATGCTTATATTACATATATTGTGCGAACATTTTTGCATTCATATCGTATCGATTGGTAAGATATTAGGATTAATTTTAATAGATATTCTCCGGAGCAAATTATGAATATGCGTATTATCTTTTCCTGGGCATTAATAATTTTCGGCGTTGGTTTTTTGATAGACGCCTTTGATGTATGGCATTTCAGAAGTATCGTTGCCGATTGGTGGCCATTAATTATTGTGGCTGTCGGAGTGCGCAATATCTCTAAGAGCAGGCGTTCGATATTCAATGGCGTTATTGTGCTGTTAGTCGGGATTTTGCTGCTGGCCTCGAGCCTTGATTTAATTCAGTCGGGTTTCTGGAGTATTTTCTGGCCAATGATTATTATTCTGATTGGTGTTAAGCTGATTTTGGGTTCTTCCAACAGGTTCAATAATTGGAAAAGAAGCGGCAAAAATAATGAAATCATCAGCATATTCAGCAGTTCGAAGCACATAATGAATGATTCCAATATTGGCGACGGCGAGGTGAACAGCATCTTCGGCAGTGTTTATCTGGACTATCGCAACGTTGATAACCCGCCGGAATTAATCAAATTGGAAGTAAATTCCATTTTCGCCAGTGTTAGAATAAAAATCCCTTTGCATTGGAGCTTAGAGGTCAAAGGGACGCCGGTATTCGGTGAAATCGACGACGATACCAAGCATTCAGCCGACTCTACCGAACTTACGACTTTGCGGATGAACTGCTATTCGGTATTCGGTTCGATAAAAATAACTAATTAGTCCTAACAAAAGAAACAACGGAAAACACAAGTGAGTGAAACATCTAAGAATAAACCGGTAATTCTAAGCGGAATACAGCCTTCGGGCATCCTGACCATCGGGCATCTGACCGGAGCGCTCCGGAATTGGGTGCAGCTCCAGGATACCTACGAATGCTTCTATATGATAGCCGATTTGCATTCGATTACCTCGAGGCAGGTGCCGGCGGATTTGCGGAAACGAACGCTCGACACCGCAGCTATGTTCATTGCCGCAGGCATCGACCCCGATAAAAGCACACTTTTCATTCAATCGCAGGTGCCGCAGCACTCGCAACTCACCTGGGTGCTGAATTGCTTCACCGGCATGGGCGAATGCAGCAGGATGACGCAATTCAAGGATAAATCCTCGAGGCAAGCCGATAATATTAACGTTGGCCTGTTTAGCTATCCGGTGCTGATGGCTTCGGATATCCTTATCTACCAGGCGGACCTTGTGCCGGTTGGCGGCGACCAAAAGCAGCATCTTGAACTAACCAGAAATCTTGCTCAGCGGTTCAACCACAATTACTCGCCTACCTTCAAGGTGCCGGAACCTTATATTCCAAAGGTCGGGGCAAGGATAATGAGCCTGCAGGACCCTGCTCAGAAGATGTCGAAATCCGATGTTAATGAAAGGTCAACAATTTTCCTGACCGACTCCGACGAGCAAATAAGGAATAAAATCAAGCGTGCTGTTACCGATTCCGGCTCGGAAGTTAAATTCGATGAAACCCGCCCGGGGGTGGCCAATCTGATGACGCTTTACCACGCTGCCACCGGCAAATCTTTCGCCGAAATAGAAATGGAATTTGCCGGCCAGGGCTACGGCAATTTTAAATCTGCCGTCGGCAACGCCGTTGCTGATTATATTAGGCCCATAAGGGAAAGATTTGTCGAAATAAGAAATGATAAAAATCGTCTTAACGGCATATTAAGGCACGGTGCGGAACAAGCCGGTTCCTGTGCTATGAAAACCTTAAGGAAGGTATATAAAAAAGTGGGCTTCGTAAGCTTCTAACCCACTTCGTGGGATTTTCACACTTCGTGGGATTTTCACACTTCGTGGGATTTTCACACTTCGTGGGATTTTCACACTTCGTGGGATTTTCACACTTCGTGGGATTTTCACACTTCGTGGGATTTTCA
>JAJRTW010000195.1 GCA_024278075.1 Bacteroidota bacterium
ACTTGTCATTGCGGAACTTGTTTCAGAATCCAGTGTTCATGGGCTGTTTGGCTATATTAAGATGGATGCCGGATCGGGGTCCGGCATGACAGCTTTAGTATTATTTTTTCGCTATATCTATAATCGCATCCAAATCAGCACAATATAGGTCAAAATGGAGATTGCTACCGCGAATATCACTTATTATCCGTATTTTAACCGGACACTACTGGGATTATTTGTCAGATGGGCAGCTGGAAAGTATATCTTTGGCAATTTCAAGGTATTGATTTGCAGTATTTTTAATATCATGATTCTTAGCAATCCATTCCCCTGCCCAATCCTTTTGTTGCTTGCGGGCCATTGCCTTTTTAATTTCTTTTCTAATGGAAAGCAGGGTAATTTTCTTTTCAAAAGCCCTGCCGGAATAATTATTTCGTATAGAAATCCCTACATTCTCCTGTGTTAACAAACCGTCCATACCATAATCGGCATACATACGTTTGTCTGCAACGATGACTTTTTTCCCATAAGCCATTGCTTCAATTGCTGTTCTCCCCAGCCCTACAACGATGTCGGCCCATTTCAGATCTGGCATCACATCGGATTTTCTTGCCTTGCTTCTTCCTATGCGGCGAAATCTTAAGCCCAAACTCCATGCCGCTAATCTCAATTTATATTTAAAATTGCTTTTATAGGTGCTGGAGAGAAGTACATTTCTAACTCTGCGGCTCTTTCCTTTAGAATTGCTGAAGATGTTCAAATCAATCCCGTTATAGATTACGTGCGGAGAATAATCCGAGTAGAAAGCAGCCACTTCATTGGAAACAGCTACATAGGCATTCATATCGGAAACCGGTTTTTCCAGTTCGGGAAAAATTCCATGGATAGTATAGATTCTACATCTGCCGGATAAATTATCCGAAACGGTATTATTATGATTAAATAATATAATATCAAATTCACCGGCAGGCTGGTCCAATATTGTTGCAAATCCCGACATTCTCTCAGATATACTCCCCGGATTAGGAGTATAAATAAAAACATCGTGCCTTTTTGATAATTCATAGCACAAAGCATAGCAATAAGTTTCCGAACCTCCGTTCTTCCTTAGGCTATGGTTGGTTATTAGTATTTTATATTTTTCTTTCATAAAAATGGAACCAATAATTTCGTTTTTTGGGAATTAGTTATTTATTAAATCCGATTCAACAATTTAACTAATCACGATTTCTTTCCAAAATATAATAGTCTCTTTCAGAATAACAACCTCCTTATTATTACAATCTTGTCATCAACACTTCGGACATTTTTAATAATGACTAGAAAAATAAAGCACTTACGAAATGTCATTCTGAGCGGAGTCGAACTATAGACACGATCGGCCTGGCTCAGGATAAACTCCGCGAAGAATCTATAACTCTATACATTTTAAGTGTTTATAGATTCTTCACTACGCTCCGCTCCATTCAGAATGACAAAAATGTCCGAAGTGTTGGTCATAAAAGGTTGCAATAAATAAGATAATCAGTTAAATTCCAAGAAATAATTGTGATGATAACAAAATCCCGCTCGGCGAATATATTTCCTCGTTATCCCAAATCAATTATTGAAGCAATAAAGCTTAATATTTACTTTTTTTATTTTCAATCACTATCGAGGAATTCGGTATGAAAAAAATTGACACCCGAAGCTTGATTATCGGTATGCTGACTACGGCCCTTATCGTTGTAGTACTGGGTGCTTCGCCAATCGGCACCACATTTGAAAATTTAATCGTCCGGCAGCTGACAGTGGTTGACAAGGATGGAAACGTTGTGGGCATTATGTCCGACGGATATGTCAGAACATTTAATACAGCCGGCAAAGAAACATGCTACATCGGCACCGATGTGGCCGGCAATGGGATTATGATGGCCAGCAATAAAGAAGGAAGCCTCACATATTACTCCGGCACCGGAGATAAGGATGGCGGTATGGCAATTACATATGATAAATCCGGGAAGGAAACGGGCTATTTCGGCACCGATAATAAAGGAATCGGAATATTCAGGACAAGGACAGCCGATGGAAAGATTAGCAGCGAGATTGGCAATTATCCCGACGACCCCAGCGGGTATGCGATTCTGTATAACGCCGGCAATGGCAATCCAACCGGCACATTCGCCAAAGGAGTTGTTACTCTGTTTAATTCCGTGGGCGACACCGCAGGAGTATTCGGCGCATTCCACAATGATGGTGGCGCAATGTTCACAAGGAATCCTTCGAATATAACTACTTCATTTATCGGCACTAATTCGAATAGCAGCGGATCAATCTATACCAGAAATTCGAAAAATAATCAAACAATATTCATCGGCACTGATTCCGCCGGCAATGGCTCGATGCACACCAGCGCCTCGGATGGAAGCAATACAACATTTCTTGGCACCGGCCCGGATGGTGGCGGCTGGCTTAGAGTTCGGAATAAATCCAACGTGGTTATCGGCGATCTTTCTCCTCTCGATGACGGTAGCGGGATGCTCAGAATTAATAATTCCAAAGGCATCGAAACTCTGAATATTGGCACTACACCCGACGGGCATGGACTGTTGCAGACATTCAGTGCCGACGGCAAGGAGACTGCCAATTTCGGCACCACCCCGAGCGGCAACGGGCAGCTTCAGACGTATAACAAATTCGAAAATATAACCGGTTTTTTTGGGGCGGCCTCCAATGGCAACGGCCAAATGCGGAGCTTTAATAAGGATGGGGTTATGACCGGATTTATGGGCAATAGCATCAGCGGCGACGGGCAGCTTAGGTTATTGAGCCATAAGAAAAGAATGAGTGCTTTTCTTGGCAATTCAACCAATATGAACGGGCAGTTGCAGCTTTATAATGAGCGCGGGCTGGAGCGTGCGTATCTCGGATTAGACTCCAACACTCTCGAAGGGCTTATCAGGCTTCACAGTGCCGATGGTGATGTGATATTTGTTGAGCCATAATGTTGTATAATCGTTATCAAGGAAAACCTGCCATGAGGAATTATATTCTAATTAGCATATTGATCTGTGTTTTTATTTCTCCAATATTAGACTCATCTGCTCAGGACGGCCGGCAGCAGCGGCCCGGCAAGACAAAAGGCTTGAAATCGTTTTTGTCTACACTGAAGGGTGAGGTGCGCAGCAAGGAGACCAACAAGCTCGTTCCGAATGCTGACCTAACACTGCGCGAATCTTCCAGCCAGAAAGTTATTAACCGTGTGAAGACCGGCCCCAACGGCATCTATGAAGTGACGGTGCCGAAGGGAATGGACCTGAGCATTAAGGCGCAGGCTCCGCAATATTTCTATGATACGCAGAATCTTTCGATTGGCGTGGACGAATCCAAGGATACTATTACACTGAACTTTATGCTGCCATCGGAACTGCAATTGAGATTAAATTTTCCATCGAATAAGCACGCCGACCCGTATAAGTTTATTTTAGACGAAAACGGCGAGGAATCCAACCAATCCTGGCAGGGCGCTATCGAACAGCTTGCAGAGGATTTGATTAAATATAAAGATTACATTCGGAGGGTGAACCTGGTGGGCCACACCGACGATGTGGGCAAGAAGGCGTATAATGAAAAACTTGGCCAGAGGCGTGCTGAATTCGTAAGGGACGAGTTAATTAAAAGGGGCGTGAGCAATGAAGTAATGAAGCTGAAATCGTTCGGCAAAAGTGAATTGCTCGAAATGCGGCCCAATGAAAAAAAAGATGCCTGGCGGAAAAGATGCCGCAGAGTGGTTATGAGCAAGGTTATGAAGAAGTGATGGGTAGGGAGTTGTGAGTATCGAGTAGGGGCAGGTTCTAAACCTGCCCTAATAGTTCACGATATTGCCAGAGACGGTTTAGAACCGTCCCCTACTTTATGTGGCGTCAGAACTTCCCGTCCTGACGGCCTGATAAAGCTGCCGGCGCAATTCGTAATTGAATTTAAACCTCCGGTTCCTGCGGAACCACCCCCTTTGATAAATGGGGTTATTATACCTGCCATTTATAAATACATCATTTATCGGGACGGTTTAGAACCGTCCCCTACATGTGCCCCTTCCAGTATTCCAGCAACTGATTCCTAATACCGCTCGAGGCTAAAATTCTCACCGAGATATTTCTGCCGCACATCGGGGTCGTCGGCAATCTCCTCGGCCGTGCCGGATTTATATATTTCGCCGTCTATCAGGATATAGGCCCGGTCTGTGATAGTCAGTGTTTCATGCACGTTATGGTCGGTAATCAGAATGCCGATGCCCTGCTGTTTGAGTTCTCGGACAAGCTGCATAATATCCTCAACCGCAATCGGATCGATACCTGCAAACGGTTCGTCTAATAGTACGAATTTAGGATTGGTGGCCAGGGAGCGGGCAATTTCGCACCTCCGCCTTTCGCCGCCGGACAGCATAAAGCCTTTGCGTCTTCTGATATGAGTTATGCCAAAAGTTTCGAGCAATCCCTCGAGGCGCTCCTTGCGTTCCGAACGCTTCAGGTTTTGCAATTGCAGTATTGCCTTAATATTATTTTCGACCGTCATTTTGCGGAATACTGATGCTTCCTGCGGCAGATAGCTGATGCCGAGGCGCGAGCGTTTGTACATAGCCATCGAAGTAATATTGGTCGAATCGAGGCTGACCTTCCCCTCATTCGGCCTTATCATACCTACAATCATATAGAAAGTGGTGGTCTTGCCCGCGCCGTTTGGCCCCAGCAACCCGACTATCTCGCCCTGCCCGACAGAGATTGAAACACCTTTGACCACAGCACGCTTCTTATATCTTTTAACGAGTCCGTCTGTTCTTAATATACTTTTTATCGCTTCCGCCACAAACTACCGCCTTTTAACCGGAGATAAAACCAAATCCTTTTCGATAATTCTATCATCACGTAATATAACAAATTTTAACTTTTGCCCGGCCACCGCATCCAGCACGCTGATTAAATAATCCTCTTCCTTGCTGATTGGCATATCATCTATCTTCATAATTATATCACCCGGAGCCAGCCCGGCCTTGTCGGCCGGCGAATCTCTCCGAATCCCGAATATCACCACGCCCTGCCGCAATTCCGTATCTAAGTAATTGGCAATTTGCTCGTCCATTTCCTTAATTTCAAGGCCAACGATATAATTCCGGTCAATTTGCTTATTCTTCTTCAACGAATTAGCAATTTTCTTAACGCGATTAACCGGAATGGAGAAGCCGATTCCGATGCTCCCCGAGCCTTGCCGGGATTGCGCCGTAGAGAATATTACGGTGTTGATGCCAATCACATCGCCCTCGGCATTTAGCAGCGGCCCGCCGGAATTCCCCGAGCTGATAGCCGCATCGGTCTGTATCATATTCTTATAGACCCTCTTGCTGCGCTGATCCTCGTTGATGAAATTCAGCCCTTTGTTCGATACCACCCCAACGGTTACCGTCGGCTTTGCATTCATGTCGAACAGGCCGAAGGGGTTGCCAAAGGCAATAGCCCATTCGCCGACTATTACTCCATCGGAATTGCCGAGCTTCAGGTAAGGCAGGTTGCTGCCCTCAATTTTCAGCAGCGCAACATCGCTAATCATATCGGCCCCGATAATTTCCGCATCATATTTCTGGCCGTCGGTCATGGAGACAATAATTTTCGAGGCATTGCCCGCCACGTGGTGGTTTGTCAATATATATCCGTCGGGCGAAATAATGAAACCCGAACCCAAGCCGTGCACTTCATATTTTCTTGTTCGGTTGCGGGCACGGTTGCGGAAGAAATGCCTGAAGAAGGGATTGTCGAGCAGCGGGTCGCGATAGGCCACCTCTACCACTTCGGTTATGGCTAATCCGACGATGGCAGGGCTGGCTATCCGGGCCACTCTCGTGATTGCATTTTGCCGCGAGTTGGAAATATCGTCATTCAGCGAATCAATCAATTCATCTGAATCAATCGATTCTTTTTTTCCTATGGGTATTTTCTCATTTTGGGCAAGTAAAGTATTCTGCCCGGGCTGCTCTTTGACCACAACTTCCAATTCCTTGCTTTCCGACTGGCAGCTTGAAGCTATCATCAAAAAGAAAAGCAGAATCGCAAAACTTCGCTTATCGATTATTTTCCGCATATTAATGCCTTTTACTTTTTTTTGGTTGATTATTAATTTCGAATTAAAACTATTTCTCAATAATTAATTATATCGATACCAAAAAGGTTATAATTTTGTAAATCCGAATCCGGCCACCAAGTGATAACGAATTTTAGAAAAACTTGTTTCATTTTCATGGCCGGCTAACCGAAAGAATAATTACGATGGAATGAAAGATTACGATGGAATGAAAGATTACGATGGAATGAAAGATTACGATGGAATGAAAGATTAGGGTTGTCTCAAAAAGTAGTCGAAGAAAAAACTTTAAGTGCTTATGCTTTAAGGAGAATAACAACCCCCTTAATCCCCCTTTTTTAAGGGGGAATTTGATTGGCTATTTCCTTTTTTAAGGGGGAATTTGATTGGCTATTTCCTTTTTTAAGGGGGAATTTGATTGGCTGTTCCCTTTTTTAAGGGGGAATTTGATTGGCTGTTCCCTTTTTTAAGGGGGAATTTGATTGGCTATTTCCTTTTTTAAGGGGGAATTTGATCAACGGCTCCCCCTTAAAAAAGCAGGAAGTGAGCCAGGCGAGCAGGGGGGTTGTCCTACTATCTTCAAGGTATAAAAGCCTAATAAATCCATTTCCTTGTACTTTTATAGTTGAATTATTTGTTGTAACTACAATATCAATAAACATTTAATACTTTTTGAGGGTAATCTAATTACAATCGAATAAATAATTACAGAGACTATGCCAACAATATATAAAATAGCACTGCCGATTCCGTCTAAGATATTATTTAGCTATACTGCTAAGGATGATTCGCTGGAAAATGTGATTGGCAGAAGGGCATTCGTTGAGTTTGGCAAAAGGAATTTGACCGGAATTATTATAGATGTTGAAAAAGAAGTAGCAGACAGCCCGGGACTAAAGCCGATATTGGAATTATTGGACGAAGAGCCTGTATTCTCCGGCCCAATGCTGAAGTTCATCAATTGGATTGCGGAGTATTATGTTGCTTCGGTGGGCGAGACTCTTAAAGCCGCCCTGCCGCAGGGGATGGCCCCGCAGAGCATTATGAAGGTTAAGATACTGCAAATCCCAAGCGATGAAGAATTAACCCGAATGGCAAAAAAAGCACCGAAAAGAGCCGAACTATTAATCGAACTGCTCGAACACGACGACTTCATATCCGTCAAATACCTCGAACGGCAATTGAATTCCAAAATAGTATCGGAAAGCCTCCAGGCACTTGAAGCGATGGGGATAATTGAATGCTCCAGGGAGGCCGGGCCGGAGATTCAGCCAAAAATGCAAAAGGCTTTGAGCATATCGGATGATTTCGAGATGGACATCTCCAGAGTCAGGGGGATTTTCGATGAATTGGACAAGGCGGCACCGAAGCAATCGCTGCTGCTTAGCCACATCTATCTATCTCATCTGTCCGGCAAAACGAAATTGCTGCAATCCGAAGTGCTTAGGCAAACCGGCGTATCGAGTGCGGCTATTAACGGTTTGGTGAAGAAAGGATATATAACCGAATCTATCGCCGAAGTGGACAGAAATATAATCGAAACCGAAAATTCTCTTGGCAGTGGGGACGAATCGTTGCTGGAGCTAACCGAAGAGCAGCAATATGCTTTTGACACGATACGGCAAGCTATTGCAGATAACCACAATGCGGCCTTCCTTCTGCATGGAGTCACCGGCAGCGGCAAAACTTTGGTCTATATCCATGCCATCAAAGACGTAATCGCCGGCGGCAGGAATGTGCTGTTGCTCCTGCCGGAAATATCGCTGACGCCACAATTAATCGACAGGTTCGAGCAGGTGTTCCCCGGCGAAATATCATCTCTCCACAGCAGGATGTCGCAGGGCGAGCGATTCGATTCGTGGCGGAAGATTAAGAGCGGGAAGGCGAAAATTGTAATTGGCGCCCGGTCTGCTATCTTTGCCCCGATCAATGATTTGGGGCTGATTATAGTCGATGAGGAACATGAATTCAACTTCAAGCAGGACGACCCCGCCCCGCGCTACCATGCACGCGATTGCGCTTTGGTACGGGCCAAAATGGAAGATGCCATTATCGTTCTCGGTTCGGCAACGCCATCGCTGGAAAGCATGTATAATGCCATAACGGGCAAGTATAAATTGCTCGAAATCAAGCAGCGTGCCGATAATGCGAAGATGCCTGCTATATCTTTTGTGGACACTATCGGCGCCAAAAAGGAACATCAAATGTCGGGTTCCTTTTCGAATTATTTATTAAAGGAAATCGCCGTACGTATAGGCAGGAAGGAAGGCGTGATATTATTCCAGAACCGCAGGGGCTTCTCCTCGTTCCTGGAATGCAGCGATTGCGGGCATGTGCCGATGTGCCAGCATTGCGACGTTACGTTAACTTTCCATAAAGTCCGCCGCCAGCTTCGCTGCCATTATTGCGGCTATACCATATCGGCTGATAAATCCTGCAGGGCTTGCGGGGATGTGAAGTTGAATGAGGTCGGAACAGGCACTCAAAAAGTGGAGGAGGAGCTTGCCGAAGCCTTAGACAGAATTGATTCGCCGGCGAAAATCGTAAGAGTGGACCTCGACACCACATCGAGGAGGGGGGCATACAGAAAGATAATGCAGGATTTCAAAAGCGGCAAAACCGATATTCTGATTGGCACGCAAATGGTGGCCAAGGGCCTGGATTTTGAACGTGTTACACTTGTTGGGGTAATCAATGCCGACCTGCAATTATTCCTGCCGGATTTCAGGGCTTCCGAGCGGACTTTCCAGTTGCTAACCCAAGTGGCCGGAAGGGCTGGCCGGAGTTACGGCAAAAGGGGACATGTGATTATCCAGACGGCACATCACGATAATTTCGCCATATCGAAGGCAATATCGGGCAATTACGGTGAATTCTACCGGCACGAAATTCAGCACCGCGAAAATGTGAAATTCCCGCCATTTGTGCGGTTCGTCCAAATCGAATTTACCGGCAAGGATGAAAACCTTGTGCATACACTTGCATTGAAATTCTCCGGAATATTGCCAAAGAGCGAGAAAAGCGTGGCTGTGCTCCCGAATTTCATACCGAGGGTGTCTAAAATCAGGGATAAATACCGAAGGATAATCATAATCAAAAACGACAGGGCCGCCGACCCGGGCGGAAGGGAACTTCGTTCTGTGCTGGACTATACCGTTGGCCAATACAATAAGCTCCACGGCACATCCAAAGTCAGGTTCACCATCGACATTGATTCTTATTCCTCCTTATGAAGGCCTGCTTCGAAATAATCCGCCTGTTGCCGGAAGGTGTGTGATAAATAAGGAATGAACAGCCTCGTGACGTGTCCCGCCGTTCGGATGCAATCCATAATTTCTCATTCCCGGATTCCGATTTCGGAATGCAATACTCACCCAAAGCTATGTCATTCATAAGGCCGTTTAGCCTTGACTCCAAGAAAGAAAAAACTTCAAAACCAGAAATTCTATAATTATTCCTTATTTAATTAGAACGTTTACGCTTAAATTGTAAATTGTGGAATTGTAAATTTATCTATATCAACAATTAAATCATGGAATCGTTATGTTTTCTTTAGAATTGAATGATACGCAAATCCAAATCCGGGATATGGCCCGTAAATTTGCCGTCGAGGAAATTGCCCCATCGGTAATCGAGCGTGATATTAATGCCGAATTCCCATCCGAGATAATTAAAAAGATGGGCGAGCTTGGCTTCTTGGGCATGACCGTTCCGCCGGAATGGGGTGGCAGCGGGCTTGACACTATCAGCCTGGTTCTTGCATTAACCGAAATCTGCAAAATTGATGCTTCGATTGGAATCGTAATGTCGGTGCAGAATTCCTTGGTGGATTGGATATTACAGAATTACGGTAAGGATTCGCAGAAAGAGAAGTATCTGAAGCCGCTGGCCGAGGGCCGCCACCTCGGAGCTTATTGCCTGAGCGAACCCGAAGCCGGCTCGGACGCCCGCGATCAAAGAACCACCGCCGAAAGAGTTGGGGGGCAATGGATATTGAATGGCATGAAAAACTGGATTTCAACCGGTACAAAGGCAGATACTTATATCGTATTTGCACAGACCAATCCTGAGTTGAAGCATAAGGGCATAGCCTGCTTTGTGATTGAAAGAGGCACACCGGGGTTCGAGCCGGGCCTTAAGGAAGATAAGATGGGCGTTCGTTCGTCGGACACATGTTCGATTGGGCTGACCAATGTTAAGCTAACTGATGACAACCTGTTAGGCATGGTCGGCGAAGGGTTCTACATTGCAATGAAGGGGCTTAATGGCGGAAGAATCGGAATCGCCGCACAATCGCTGGGAATTTGCAAGGCTGCCTTCAAGGCGGCGGTGAAATACGCAAAAGAAAGAAAAACTATGGGCGTTCCGATTGCCAACCATCAGATTATTCAGCACAAACTGGCCCAAATGTCAATGAAAATTGACGCTGCGGAGATGCTCATTTGGAAAGCCGCATGGCTGCGGGACAGCGGCAAAGATCACATCAAAGCGGCCTCGGAGGCCAAGCTATTCGCCTCTACCGCTGCATCTGATATAACCAGGGAAGCCGTTCAGATTCATGGTGGTTACGGCTATGTCCGGGAGTATCAGGTGGAACGAATGATGAGGGATGCGAAGGTGACGGAGATTTATGAAGGCACTTCCGAAATTCAGCATTTGGTTATAGCACGGGAAATATTAAAGGATTGACGGCGGCGGTTGGATTCTACAGGCATTTTCACAACTGTCCGGTTGAAAAGCAGTCAATAAGTTTAAATCATCGATTATTACTGCATATTAGCCTATATTGTGCCATTATGGATGCAATTATTGAATTGGTGAAATATAATGCAAATCAAGTCATACCGGACTTGATCCGGTATCCATCTTATAATATAGCAAATAGCCTAAGAATACTGAGTCCTTCAACATAGTTTATCCTGAGTCCTTCGACTTCGCTCAGGATAGACTGCCGAAGGGCTCGGGATGACAGTACATTGAATATCGGCAAGGATTTGGAACGATTCATATTTTTAACCGGACACTACCGAGGCATTTTGATTTGATAGAAATATAAATACACTTCATTGTCATACGTCAACATTATGATATTTCTACCATTATGATATTTCTACCATTATGATATTTCTACCATTATGATATTTCTACCATTATGATATTTCTACCATTATGATATTTCTACCATTATGATATTTCTACCAATTAATAAAGAAAATAAAAAACTATGTTAAAATTATTAAATAAGATGTTCGGCTCGCAGAGCGAGAAGCACATCAAAGTAATACTTCCTATCGTTGATGAGATTAACGAATATTATAAGGAATTCGATTCGCTGTCTGATGATGAAATTCGCGGGAAAACCGATGAGTTTCGGGCAATTATTAAAGAAGCAACCCAAGAACTCGACGACGAGAAAGAGGAACTGCTGACAACTTTAAAAGAAAAAGCCCTCGGAGCAAAGGAAACTCAGGACATCAATGACAAGCTGAAGAATATTGACAAGGAATTATTCGAAGTAATAGAAGACCAGTTGAACGAAATCCTGCCGGAGGTATTCGCTGTTGTAAAGCAAGCCTGCATGAGGCTGAAGGATCAAGGCTACAGCTACGAATATGCCGGACAGCAGGCAAAATGGGATATGCTGCCTTATGATGTGCAGTTGATCGGCGGAGTCATTCTTCACCAGGGGAAAATTGCCGAAATGGCCACGGGCGAAGGCAAAACTCTGGCAGCGATATTAACTTTGTATTTGAATTCACTTGCCGGCAAGGGCGCCCATTTGGTTACGGTCAACGATTTCCTTGCCAAGCGGGACTGCGAGTGGATGCGGCCCGTTTACGAATTCCTCGGCCTAAAGGTGGATGCTATTCAATCGAATATGGAACATGACGAAAGGAAAAGAGTATATAATTGCGATATTACTTACGGGACCAATAACGAATTCGGCTTCGACTTTCTGCGTGACAACATGGTGGTCGAGGCAGACCACATGGTGCAGCGGGAGCATTGGTTTGCAATAGTCGACGAGGTGGATTCGGTGCTTATCGACGAAGCCCGCACACCGCTCATTATCTCCGGCCCGGTTGGCCAATCCGACCAGAAATTCGAAGAGCTTAACCCGAGAGTAAAAAGATTAGTTGATGCGCAAACAAAGTTGGTCAATCATCTATGTTCCGAGGCAACGAACCTACTGAAATCAGAGAAAAAAGAAGACCGCGAGCAGGCGGGAGTGAATATTCTCAGCGCTTTCCGCGGCCTGCCGAAACATAAGCGATTGGCCAAACTCATGCAGGATCCCGACATCCAGAAGCTGAAGCATGATACGGAAATGTTCTACCTAAGGGACCAGGGCAGGAAGATGACCGAGATCGACGAAGGCCTTTTCTATACCGTCGACGAAAAGAACCACCAAATCGATATTACCGACAAAGGCCGCGAATTGCTTGCCACGGCTCAGGAAGGCCCGGATATGTTCGTAATCCCCGATATTGCTACCGAAATGAGTGCTATCGAGGGCGATACCGAAATGGACCCGAAAGTGAAGCAGGAGAAAATTGACAAAGTCAATCTGCTATACGCTGAAAGAAGCGACCGCATCCATACCTTATCGCAATTGCTAAGGGCCTATTCGCTTTACGAAAAGGATATTGAATATGTGATTCAGGACAGCAAAGTGATGATCGTGGATGAATTCACCGGCCGGATATTGGATGGCAGGCGATATTCCGAAGGCCTGCACCAGGCGATTGAAGCCAAAGAACATGTGAAAGTCGAACGGGACACTCAGACTTTTGCCACCGTTACGCTCCAGAATTATTTCAGGCTATATAAAAAACTCTCCGGCATGACAGGAACTGCCGAAACCGAAGCCGCTGAATTTGAGAAGATCTATGATATTGAAGTGGTTGTTATCCCGACGAACAGGCCGATAATCAGGGTGGATGAGAACGACCTGATCTACAGGACGAAAAGGGAAAAGTATAACGCCATTGCAGAGGAAGTGAAATTAGAATTGGAAAAGGGCAGGGCTATACTGGTCGGTACCGCAAGCGTGGAAGTATCCGAAGTATTAAGCAAAATGCTCCGGCGGCAGGGAGTTAACCACAACGTGCTGAACGCCAAACACCATGCGCGGGAGGCCGAAATTGTGGCTGGTGCCGGCAAAAAAGGGGCCGTTACAATCGCAACTAATATGGCCGGCCGCGGGACAGATATTAAATTAGACCACGATGTAAGAAAGAATGGAGGCCTGGCAATTATCGGCTCGGAGAGGCATGATGCCAGAAGAATCGACCGCCAGCTTCGGGGCAGGGCAGGACGGCAGGGCGACCCGGGCAGTACGCGTTTCTTCATTTCGCTCGAGGACACTCTGATGAGATTATTCGGCGGTGAACGAATTGCAGGTGTGATGCAGAAATTAAAAATTCCCGAAGGCGAACCCATCGAGCATTCGATGATTACCAAATCCGTGGAGCGTGCCCAGAAGAAAGTTGAGGAGAATAACTTCGGCATCCGCAAAAGACTTCTTGATTATGACAATGTAATGAACCAGCAGCGTACGGTAATTTATAATCGACGGCGACAGGCACTTCGGGGCGAGAGGCTAAAGGGCGAACTGTTTGAATACATTGAAGATATGGCTATGGACTGGTACGAGGAATTCCATCCGGCCAATGATTTTGATGGTTTGAAGAATAAAGTCCGTTCCACTTTGCTGAGTGACCTAATAATTTCCGAAGATGACTTCAAATCCATGACAATCGATGATTGTATGCAAGCAATCGTTAAGGCAGCTGATGAATTCTACACCCGAAAGGAAGAAATGACAGGGTCGGAATTTATGGCTAAATTAGAGAAATTTGCAGTTCTGCAGACGATAGATGAGAAATGGCGTGAGCATCTAAGGGTTATGGACGACCTGAAGGAAGGTATCCATCTAAGGGCTTACGGGCAGAAGGACCCGCTGCTGGAGTATAAGGGCGAGGCTTTTAAGCAGTTCATGGAATTGATTAGGGAAGTTAACCATGATTCGGTGCATTTTGCCTTTAGGTATTTCCCGCAAGTTGCGGAAAAACGCCCCGGAACCGCCGGCAGAAGGCGGGATGGGGATGAGGATTCTGCTTTGCGGCTCCGGAGGTCGCGTCCGGCCAACCTAAGCTATGAAAAATCAGAGGATGCCCCTGAATATGTTAAGCAGGCTGCGGCTTCGGACGCACCGCAAATGAAGGAAGATGTATCTACCGTTAGGACTTTTAAAAGAGCTGAGAAGAAAATTGGCCGTAATAGTCTGTGCCATTGCGGAAGTGGGAAGAAATTTAAGAATTGCCACGGCAGGGTTCATAATTGATTTTCCCCTCACCCTGACCCTCTCCCAGCGGGAGAGGGAAGTTATATCAATTCCTAATTGAATTGAAACAAATAATTTACATAACTCTTTATTAACTATACCTTTAAGCGTATAGTTTATTGCGATTTCAAGTAAAATGTGATATTAGAATTCGCACAAAATCAAACCATACCCTCTCCCGCTGGGAGAGGGCCAGGGTGAGGGGATTTTGATATTGCGTGATAGCCATCTAACTACCCTCTCCCGTTGTGAGAGTGCCGGGGTGAACAGCTGCAAAGTCAAAATCTCCCTCTCCCGTTGTGAGAGTGCCGGGGTGAACAGCTGCAAAGTCAAAATCCCTCTCCCGTTGTGAGAGTGCCGGGG
>JAJRTW010000196.1 GCA_024278075.1 Bacteroidota bacterium
CGACTCCGCTCACCATGACAAGCCATAATACAAAACAGTTATATTTCAAAATTGTATCCATAATTGCACAATATTGGGCTAAATGTAGAGCACGTCGACGATTCGTAATTATTCACTGCATTTTAACCGGACACTACTGAATGTATGTACTTGATTTGCCATAATACAAATATATCAATTGTTCACAAATGATACGATACGATACGTTTTTATTCGATAAATATCCGATAAATATGATACGATATGGTTCTATTTGATACGATAGTGGTTCGACCTAATTCCATATATATTGTAATAAAAATGAATAGCTGTCTGTATTAGTAATGAGTATCGAGTAATCAGGATTGAGTAATGCGTTGATAGTATTGTTGCCTTTTTGTGGATATATATTTCAAATGCTTCGCCTATTATTTATATGGAATAGATTAATATACACCGCTATTGCTTAAGAAACCGAAGAGTCCTAACGCTCGTATCATCCCAAAATTTTATGAAATACACCCCGCTATCCAGATGTCGAATGTCAATCGCAGCTTTTTGGCCTATCGTAAATCGGACTTCCCGAATGCCCAATAAATCGAATATTTCTACTTCGTATATTGCCTCGCCTGCTTCAATATAAATCATATCACTTGCCGGATTCGGATATATTATAATAGTATTATTACCTGTCTTATCCTCTATTGCAGACAAACTGCATTTAGTAGTATAAGCACCGCTATTGAGAATAGCTGATAAATCAGTGAATTCGGTATAGAATGGATTATTTGGATATAGCGTTGCCGAAACTGTTTTTGTGGCCAACAATTGATTCCAGTCGAACCGTGGATTGCCGTACTGCCAGACGCCTGCGTAGCAAGCCATGATAAAACAATTGCTGTCCAGCACGCTGTAATAATCGGGAATAAAATTATCAGTGTAGGGAGAAGTGGCTATCAAAGCGTTCCAATCCGTTGTGTCCATTGGGTTTTCATAAGCCAATCCTATGGCCTGGGCATTGGTAAGGCCAAAAAATGTATCAGAAGAATCCATCCAAACGGTGTTCTTATCATTCAGCCAGCCCGTTTCGACAGAAGCGCGGGATTGGCTCCATTCCATGGTTGCCAGTGGGTGGTTGGTTCTGCCGGTGATATATTCGATTTCGGCAGTGCCTTCGGCCACCGACGAGGTGTGGAGGTGCAGGTCAATAGCATCGCAATAATTCTCGCCAAACCTGATGATCGAATCAATTATTGCTGCAATCGGGGCATCGGGCGAGTCCAAAGCACCTTTGATTCCGGTAATTCCACCTGTCATAATTCTTAGATGGCCGAGTTCGGCGGGATGGGCGGCCTGTTTATTGATGATAAATTGCGCAACGGTTCTCCACCATTGTATAACATCCGAAATACTATATTTCGTATGGTCATATTTAGTAGCCCCCAACGGTTCCTGATTTATCTGAATCCAATCTACATACGGCCCAACAGCCATCAGGAAGGTGTCGAGAAATTGAAATACTTCGGCGCTGTCGGCTCCGGTTGGGATGCGTTCCAAATCGGTGCCTACCACTTCGATGGTGTCATCGGGCCAGCGAAGGAAAACAACTTGTGCGATTTCCAACGATTCGAATCGCATCATTTTATTTATTATAGGATCTTCATCGCCACTTAAAAAGACCCTTTTAATCTGAAAATCCGCAAAACCATAACGAACAACCTGCGCCCCGAGCTGAGTTGCTATATTTGGAGTGTTACCGCCATGCGTACCGAGCAAAGTTGGGGCTTGGGAGTAGGCGCTAATAGGAATAAAAAATATTATTAAGATGAGCACTATTTTATTCATAATGCTGTTATTCGTAAATCTTTTATTCATAATTGTAATTCCTCACAATATTAATATATTATAATATTAGTAGCAGAACGAGCAATATGCCTGTTAACTTTCATTCAACGCAAATTACATTTCATCAGGCCTTCCCTTCCGGATACCTCAAAAACGTAATTCGTAATTGATAATTCGTAATTTAATTCAAAATCCCCGGTTCCTACGGAACCACTCCCTTTGAAAAAGTGGGTTCAAGTCTCCATTTTTCAAAGGGAGATTTAGAGGGTTTTCTGATTTTATCATAGTGTCAGTACTTCCAATTCTGTTACTCAAAAACTCATTACAAACAACTTAATTCCTTAATATTTCCTGCATATCGCTCAGCAGCATATCGGCAATTTGTGTCAGCCCTTGGCCAAAAGCCGCAGCCATCGACTCTGCACTGCTATCGTCCCTATCTACGTTAAGCTCGTATACTTTAGAAATAATTATCGTTCTTTTGGCAGATGTCCCGGCCCTTTCAACCAGAGTAATCTTAATTCCAATCGCAACGCTGTTTTCGCCCGGCTCATCATCCTCTCCATTTACTCCAATCAGATTTATCACCTGCCCCTCTAAAATATAATCCGGCAGAAGCACCGAAGCGGATTTGATAACGCCGCCTGAAAATGGCGACAATATACTAAACCGGTCAACAAAAAAGTTAGTCACCAAATCGCCCGGATTGGCTATCCAGCGGTTGTAATAGTACTTCTTAATCTTTGGCGGTGTGCCGTATTTGGCCAGCAGGTGGTCGGTGTCGTAAGAGCTGTTCACGGTAAAATCCCGTATCTGAAGCGTGCCGGCCAACGTATCAATTTTGAAAGCAGGCTTTGGCCCTTGCTCAAATTTGTAATAGGTAATCGCAGGATACTTATCCTTCAAGGATATGCACCCGCAAAGGATAAGGGAAAAAAGTAACAGAAATAATAATATTTTCATATCTTCACCTGTTAAATCAGAAACGGATTAAAATCAAAGTGCCAGCAATTTGTGATTATTTCATTGTAAATTGTTATTTTTGTGAAATATGGCAATTAACAACAATTGTTTCGTTTAGCATTGTTTCTGCCTGATCGAACTTGAATCCCACATTGTGGGTTTTATTCCCCGTAGCTTGTTGTGATTAATTTCTAAATGGATGCGAAGTATAAGAAAATAAAAGCCCGAAATGCTCGGGTTAATTTACAAAATAATTGTTTAAATATATATGAATTATTTCATATCGGACCTGCATCTTGGTTTCGGCAGCCCGGAATCATACAAAAGAAGAGAGGAACTTTTCCTGTCATTCATTAATCATATTAAATCAGATTGCAAAAAACTGTTCATCGCCGGCGACCTTTTCGACTATTGGTTTGAGTATAAAACTGTGATCCCCAAGCATTTTTTCAGGACTCTTACGGCATTGGACGAATTACAAAAGCATGGCGGCGAAATAATTTATTTGATGGGCAATCATGATTTCGGGCATAAGGATTTTTTTGAAATCGAACTTGGCATCCCTATAATAACCGATGATTACCGGTGCGAGCTATCGGGCAGGAAGTTCTACATATCCCACGGCGACGGCAAATCGAACAATGATTTGGGGTATAGAACACTTAAGAAGATACTGAGAAGCTCGGTGTCAAGGAGATTGTATGGCTGGATTCACCCGGATATAGGCATCGCCATCGCCTCGGGCAGTTCGCATAAAAGCCGCAAATACACAGGCGAAAAGGACTTTGGCGATACCGACGGGATGAAGGAATTTGCCACAATAAAAATCTCCGAGGGATTTGATTTCGTGGTTATGGGGCACATGCACAGAGCGGAAATTACCGCATTGTGCGGCGGGACATATATCAATCTCGGCACTTGGCTGAAAGAGCCATATTATGGGATATTCGACGGAAGCAGGTTCGAGCTTTTAAAAGTGAGCGATCTGTTGGCCGATTCGGATTAGCGAGTCGAATTAACATCCTCAATTCGAGCATATATAAATTCAATGAAATTAAGAATCTGCATATTCACAGCTTTTTTTCCTCCGCATATTGGCGGCGTGGAGCGATATGTGGAGGAGTTGTCTTCTGCTCTATCGGCGCAGGGACATGAAATATTAATCGTTACATCCAATACAGAGAACTCATCCGACGAAGAGATTCAAAGCAATATAACAATACTCAGGCTGCCCGTACTCAGCTTTCTCGGCGGCCGGATGCCGGTGCCTAAATATAATTCAAAATCAAGAAAGATCATTAATAAGATCAGGAAATTCGACGCAGACAGATATATTCTGAATATGCGATTCTACCCGCATTCAATATTGGGCATGATTTTATCCAAACGGTACAGGAAAAAATCTATCCTTGTCGAACATGTAACAGGCCATTTCTCTATTAATAATATTGCTTTCGATGCGATCGGCCATGCTTATGAGCATTTCGTAACAAAAATAATGAAAGCGACTATCGATGAGTTCTATGGCGTGTCTGCTGCCTGCTGTAAGTGGCTTGAGCATTTCGGGATTGCATCATCGGGCATTGTGTATAATGGAATTAATCCTGATTTCATTGTATCTGGCGGATATAATCCAAGAGATGAACTCGGGCTCGGCACCGATAGCATCGTTATCGCAGCCGGCGGGAGGCTTCTGCCGGAAAAGGGATTCACTTATTTAACAAACGCATTTGAAAAAATCAATAAAAAGCATGTGAATGCTCATCTTTTCATCGCAGGCGGCGGGCCTTTGCTCGACGAATTATATTCTAAATATCACAACGGCAATTTCAACATCCATATACTTGGCGAAATTGCTCACGATTCATTGATGGACTTGCTTTCGGCAAGCGATATTGTCGTTATTCCATCATATTACCCCGAAGGACTGCCTACGTTCATCCTCGAAGCCGGTATAAGCAACTGCGCCGTTATCGCAACACCAATGGGCGGCACGCTTGAGGTCATTTCCTCCGAAGATTACGGCGTGATTATCCCCCCGAAATCCGAAAATGCTATTATTGAAGCCATTGAGCGATTGATTGAAGATGTGGAATATAGATCGAAGGCCGCCGCCAACCTTAAGGCAAGAGTCAGCCGCGATTTCAACTGGAATAAAATAGCCGAAGAACTCGTTGCGAGACTGTCTCGATAAATTATCCTCATTCCTAATATTCGTTTCGGAAAGCATAACTCCCGGATAATAATAACTTACCAAATAAAATTACAATCTAAAGCCGGTATTCGCTAATAAAAACCATTTATATTAAAATAAAAGCAATTTATAGGTCTCGCAACCAACGATTCTCTCCAATCTAAGCCACTAAAGCGCTCTGCGTAGCCTTTAATTTCAGATACCGGAAGCCACCCCAGATGGCCGCACCGATTGCGCCGCCATAAATAGAGTCCGGATGGGCAATCAGCTTGAATTCATGTTTGCTTTCACGGGCAAGTTCATCAACCGCCTGCACCATTCCCTTGTTCATAGCCATTCCGCCGGTAAGGGCAATGGGTGATTCCGCCTTCAGAGACGATAAAAGCCGCACAATACGGTTTGCAATGGAAAGATGAATGCCTTTTATGATGTCCGGAGTGTCAATTCCGCGCGAAACCATGTTAATCACGTCCGTCTCGGCCAGAACCGCGCAGATTCCGGACGGTGTTTCGGGATTATGAGAGGTTAAAGACAGATCCCCGACCTCATCGATGGCCAGCCCGAGGTATCGCGAGATATTCTCAATGAATTGCCCCGATCCCGAAGCGCATTGCCCCGTCATTTTATAGTCAAGCACCTTCCCCTTATCGTCAACCTTGACCGCCTTAACGTACAGCGCCCCCATATCGACGACTGTTTTGCATTCCGGAACCAAATATTTCGCCCCCCGAGCGTGAGTTGTCATACTATAGAAGTGTCCTTTCTTATTCTTAACCATTTCCCCCTCGCCCGTAGAGGCAAGATAGGCAATATCGCCTTGTGTCAGGTCGCTTTTCTTCAGCAGATGGGCGATTAATTCCTCTGCGACCACCTCCGGATTGCGTCGCCGTATCTTCTCGGCCCCTTTGGCGAGGATAATTTGCTCTTCATCGCTATAATTCATGACAACGGCCTTGATATAACTGCATCCGACGTCGATTCCCAATGTATATAGTTGCTCATTCATAATTTTCTCATTCAAATGATTAATAAAATTGTTATTCTTACTAAATTAAATTATCCTCTAAGGCATTCGGACGAAAAGATGAAGCCCAAATTACAAAATTACGAAGAATTAATTTATCATCTCCGCCCAATTCCCCATCTTCCACCCCCTCTTGAGAGGGGGCTGGGGGGTGTGTCCTAATAATCATCATCAATTATTGGTTAAAACACCGCATTTTCCCTTCAGATGAGGGGATTATTTCTAAAACACACCCCTAAATCCCCTCTTGAGAGGGGACTTTCAAGCAAACACACCCCTAAATCCCCTCTCCAGAGGGGACTTTTTCAAGAACACACCCCTAAATCCCCTCTCCAGAGGGGACTTTCAAGCAAACTCACCCCTTTTTCCCCTTTCCAGAGGGGACTTAATTAGAATCCACCCCCTCTTGAGAGGGGGCTGGGGGGTGTGTAGATACTACAATAAACCATTCCACATAATCCAAAATCCGTTGAACCACCATATTCCCATTGCCCAGCACTTCATCATCACTAAATCTCAATATATTAAAACCAATATGTCTAATATAATTATTTTTTCTTTCATCATTAATCATTATTTCAGGTTCATCATGCGTTATCCCATCAATTTCGATTACTAAATTCAAATCTGAGCAATAAAAATCAAATATAAACTCACCAATTGGCTTTTGCCGGTCGAAATCATAACCTCCTAACTGCTTTCCTTTGAGAGAATACCACAATGTTTTTTCAGCATAAGTCGGATTATTACGTAATTGCCGGGCATATTCTTTAAGTTTAGGATTATAATATAGTTTATGCTTGTTTGCCACTGCTTTATATGTCCTTTTCGTAACATATTAAAGGATAAATCCATCATCACACCCCCTTTCCCCATCTTCCACCCCCTCTTGAGAGGGAGCTGGGGGGTGTGTCCTAATAATAATAATCAATTATTGGTTAAAACACTGCATTTTCCCTTCAGATGGGAGGGTTATTTCTAAAACACACCCCTAAATCCCCTCTCCAGAGGGGACTTTTAAGCAAACACACCCCTAAATCCCCTCTTAAGAGGGGACTTAATCAGAATCCAACCCCGATTACGCACTCGCTGGAATGTCCACCCAAACAGAATCACTATATGGACTTGTATCCGTGTCATTTTTGGCTTTAATTTTATAATAATTTCGCCTGTCGAAGATCGGCGGAACAAGCGCTGGCGACGTTGGGAACGTATTCAAAAGAGAATAACTACCGGCGGGCGCTCCGGTTGCGGCAACATTGGTGTAAACGTCATAAGAAGTCGCCTCTGCCACCAAATCCCAAGTCAAAGTAACAGGAGATGGATTCAACGGATCGAAAGCTGCCGCTAAGTTCTGAGGTTTCGACAGCCCGGATTGTGTCGTTTTATAAATTATATAATCATTATACTTCGCTTCGTCCACATTCTCCCAAATTAATTTGCCAATCTTAGAATAATATGTTGCAAATGAGTATAATTCATTGCCCTTTTGCGTCCTTTCCTGCGTTTTATCATCTCTTTCGGCTTTCTTTTGAGCGATTGAATTAAGTTTATCCTCAAATAATTGAGCCTCTGCCTCCAAAGCGTCAATATCTGCCTGCGTAAGGCCAATGGCTGTGAGCGATGCGAGATATTCCGTGGCAACTGCCACCACATTACGGCAAGTAACCAGGAAATTATTGTCCGTCATTACATGAAAACCCTTAATTCGCAGTTGTTTATAATGGAAATCGGCGGTTCCCCACTTCTGTTCGAAATAGCCTGAGACCGATTGAATCATATTAGATAAAGACACACGAAGTGTGTTCTTCAAATCCACCTCGCCGGAGACCGCAGCCTGATAATATTCATCCGGTGGAAAGACTTCGAAGGCATTTCCGAGGGATTCGAAGGCAGTGATAGCAGCGGCATCGACGCCGCGAGCGGCAAATTCAGCCGAATCGCGATTCATAAACACAACAAAATTGCTTGCAAGCATCGCAAGGTCGGCATTGGACATATTATATTCTCTTTCAAGAACCTTCATAGTAGAATCCTCCGTAAGTATTAATAATGATAATAAATTAAATTATATTTATTACTAAATAAATTCATCAGGAAACCTCGTTAATTTATTAGGAAGAGCCGTAAATTTATTAGGAAGAAGCGTAAATTCATCAGGAAACCTCGTAAATTCATTAGGAAGAGCCGTAATTTTATTAGGAAGAAGCGTAAATTATATCGCAAGAGCCGTAAATTGTTCATCAAAAGCCGTAAATTCTCAATCAAAAGACGTAAAAAGTGACACAAGCAGCTTTATCTATTAATGAGATTCATCAAATATATTATTTAAATGTTTTAGCAATTCATTCTCAACTTCTGTTTTACCCTTTATAGTGTCATTATAAAAAATACATCTATATCCTTTAATATCAAATGGTAAATCTTTATTTCTCTCAGCTAATAATATTGTTGTTTTATTAAGTGCATGTGCATAACCTAATTCATAGAAGACATTTGGATTTGGAGGGGTTATTTCAGCAACAATTATTTCTGATTCAATAATGCCTTTTATTATATCTTGAAGAATAATTCCTGGTTTGTATATCTCATCGGCTCTATATACATCTAACTTCTTTAATAATATCGGTTTTATTACTTCAGAATATAATGAATCATATGGTTCACCATATTGCATTACGACAAAACATTTAGGATTTGTTGGTTTTATTTCAATAAATTCAAATGTTATTTTCTTTTTTCCCCAAGCCATAACACCCAATTGATTGCCTAATAATGGATGAGGTAAAATATTTGTTATAACATTAATAGAATTAGATAAAAAAAACACTTTTTGTCCACGTAAATTTACATCAATAAGATATTCCTTATCTTTTAAATTATTACAATTACCTTGAATATCAATAGAAGACCAACCTTTCGTTTCTGAAAATTCAGCCAGAACATATGATTTTCCCCAATTTCCCAATCCCAAATAATAATACTGTCTTAACTCTGTAGAATAACCAAAAATTAAATTAGCAGATGATCCATCTATTGAATCGTTTAACTTAATTTTTAGTTTTATGTCTCCATTATGAAAAATGTTATCAATAATCGCTATACCAAAATTACGATTAGTTTCATCCTTTGATGGTCCTTTATAAATAGCTGTTTTATTATCAAATTCCCATGATCCATCAATAGCAACCCATTTCATTTTATCCTCCAATAAAATTAATAATATATACTATATTTTCTTTTTTGCTCAAAATCGCCCCTCAAATCCATATAAATCTTCCTCATCCCAACCAAAAAGCCATTATTCCGCTGCTCAAATTGCCTTCCCCCTCTGTAGAGGGGGCCAGGGGGTGTGTCCCATTAATTAAAACTGACAAATTAGACTTGAATATATTGCAATAATGCTTTTACACACCCCTTTTTCCCCTCTCAAGAGGGGAGATTTTCCTTTACACACCCCTAAATCCCCTCTCAAGAGGGGAGATAAAGCCTTCCCCCTCTGGAGAGGGGGCCAGGGGGTGTGTCCTATTACTTAAAACTGACAAATTAGACTTGAATATATTGCAATAATGCTTTTACACACCCCTTTTTCCCCTCTCAAGAGTGGAGAATTTCCTTTACACACCCCTTTTTCCCCTCTCAAGAGGGGAGTTAAAGCCTTCCCCCTCTGTAGAGGGGGCCAGGGGGTGTGTCCCATTACTTAGGCCCGACAAATTAGACTTGAATATATTGCAATAATGCTTTTACACACCCCTAAATCCCCTCTCAAGAGGGGAGAATTTCCTTTACACACCCCTAAATCCCCTCTCAAGAGGGGACTTTTCCACTCATCCCCATCAATAATCCATCTTTGCGTCATCAATTCAAGTCAATATAATAATATTATCGCACTTAATTAAAATTTATTTCACCATTTAACTGCCTTTAGCCCAATTTTTTCGCTGTCAACCGCCCCCGTATAAAGCAAAAAGCCAACATTACGTCGGCTTTCTTTCCTCTGCACCTTACAATCGGCACAATAATATGTACTCTCTCGCTTATTTGTCAGGCCGTTGCCCTCTTCTTCTTATTCGCCGGCAAATCTATGTCGATATTCCGCCTCGAAAACATCGCCCCGCCCAATGCTCCCATAAATATCGAATCCGTATGTACATTTATCACGATATCATCGCCGTAATTGTCCTTAATCATCTGCGTTACGTACTTCAGCACCGCCTGATTCCTTGCCACACCGCCGGTAAATGTGAACTCATTGCGCACACCGCCCGACCGCGCTATCAAAGACATCGCCCGCATGACAATCGATTTGTGCAAACCGGCCAAAATGTCCTCCCGCTTTTCGCCCACGTTGAGCAGCTCCCGGATTTCCGCCCCAGCAAACACCGTACACGTTGAACATATATTGGATTCCTTCGTCGCCGAATTGGCCAGCGGCCCCAGCTCGTTGAGCGATACGTTCATCTCGTCGGCAATGTAGCCAAGATAGCGCCCGCAGCCGGCCGCACATCGGTCGTTCATGTGGAAACTCGTCACCAATCCGTAACTATCCACCTGAATAGCCTTCGTATCCTGCCCGCCGATGTCCAGCACCGTGCGAGTGTTCGGGAAAATAGCGTGCGCGCCGAACGCATGGCAGAGAATCTCCGACTTTATGCTCTCCTCGGGGAACGGCAGCAGCGCCCGCCCGTATCCGGTGCCGACCATGCTCTGTATTTTGATCTCCATTTTAGAAATAAAGTCGATATGCTCTTTCAAAGAATCAGATACATCCTTATGTTTGCCCCTTAGCAGGTTAATTTCCATGTCGAAATGCACACTTTCCTCGGCCGACATCTCGGTAAGCCCGGAATACTTATCATTTAGAATCTCCATCGATTCATAGAGTAGTTCCCTGAAATCAAATTCGAAGAATTCATTCTCAACCGGCGCAATACTTTTATCAAATGCCAGCATCAGCGGGTCAAAAAGATCTTTGTTGAGCTTTTCTACCTCTTCATTATATTTTTCGCTGGCTATATCGCGGAAGAATTGGTTCTTTTTGCCTAAATCGCCGCGGATGTAATCGTTTTTGATTAGAGGTTCGATTGTAGCGATGATCTTGTCTATGTTATTTATGACGGCGGCCTGCAAATCACCATCGAAAGTAGACTTGGCGGTTTCTTTTAATTGCTTATATAAATTATCGAGGCGTGCCTTGAATTGCAGCCACTGGAATGCAGATTCCATATCCTCGATATATTTCTTGTATTCGGGCATGGTTTCTATTTTATCGCCGAGCAATCTTTTAAGCTGGGTGAAGCGGGCGTTGTAGATGGCTTCGAGTTTTGCAATGTCGGCCGCCACGCGGTAATTAGACCTGGTGTTGGTAATGCCGCGCCCGATGATAACGTCGTTTTCATCGATGATTACAGCTTTTGATGTGGTAGAGCCTAAGTCGATTCCGAGATAGTATTTGTTCATATTTTATTTGTTAATAAATTAATTTGTATTTATCATAATAATATCCAAGATGCCTGATTGGCAATGCCTGACACCACGAAAAAAATGTAGAGGACGGTTCCAAACCCTGCCGAATATATAACGACTTCGTTTTTGGGCAGGTTATGAACCTGTTTCAACGAAAAAGGTCTGGATTGTTCGGGATTAATACGGCTCAAAGCATCTATAATGCTTTTATCTCAGTAACCTATTTATCTCATCTTTATTGAAATATTCAGGGTCAATTCCATCCTCGAACCATTCCATATAATTTTCATATTCCTCATGGTCGGGGTTCTCGAGTATCTCCAGCAAATCAGCATACCCCCACACCCCACCACAATCTTCTGGCGGACATTGCATCCTGCCGGCAATGCAAACCGGATATTTCTTTTTCCCGTCGTACGGAAGAATCTTTTCTAATAATATCTCATGCTCCCACGAGTCACCAAAGTCGTACTCATAAATTATTTTCTCTTTCTCTGTTTTCAATAAGTCGGATATTCTTATTTTCTTATAATCCACATTATTCATCATATTCCAAATATCATCGCCTGCAATTCTCTCAGTATAAAATATTTTGTCTTTAATGAAATGATGCAGATGTGAATTAGTCCAACCCATTGAAGATTGAATTATCTTGTGAAAATCCGACAACAATAAGTCCGACGGTATCAATAATCTCCTCCAAATCTTTGGTTTAAACCCTAATAACGTTATCTTAATCTGATAAATATTTTTTGACATTATTATTACCTTACAATATATTTAACATCAGTAGTGTACGGTTTAATAACATATGGATTCAGACATGCAATATTCATAAAATATCCAAATTGTGCAGTCTAACCTCTGATTATCTTCCGCTGCTGGAGCATCTGGAAGAAAGATTCCAGCCTGTTCTTTATATTGGCATAGGAGAAATACCTCGGGTCCACCAGGTCGGTTTCGATAAACCCAACGGGGATTTCTAAGCGTTCCTCCAATGTGCGCATCATCAGCAACTGGCCGGCAGCAAATGAGTTGCAGCTTTTAATCGAATTCACCAAAAAGCCATCGGCATGATAATCCACTATATTTCTCTCCAAAAGGTCTATCCTCTGCGGCAGGTTCAAATTAGTATAGCAGTGCATGCAATACTCGCCCAAAGTCTCAAACGGGCGGTCGGGGTCGCGTTGATATCCCATTTCGTAGCACCCGCCGACTTTAGTATACGACGAAGCCACGATGACTGCGCCCATGTCGTAGAACAGCTTCCAGAATTGCCTGAAATTAGTCCAGTTTGGCGGCCCTTCCACGACGAGTCGGAAGTTCTCCGTTTCCATTTCGCCTTCGGGTGTGACCGGCCCCTGGCCGTTTTTGATTCGTGTGTGAATTTCGCTCAGCAGTTCCTTGTAATAAAGCGTAGCCTCGGGAGTGCCGCGGAAGCCGATATTGATCGGGCCAATGTAGTAAACCCCTGCAAAATAGGCATCGATTGGCGATGGGCGGTGCTTTGTGGTTTCAAATATCCGAGTGATCAGGCCTTCGGTTTCTAAGGAGTTTTCCATTATCTTCTTCAATTTATCATGGTCCAGCTTCTTGCCCGATACTTTCTCCATCTTCGGGATGACTTCCTCTTTGAACTGCTTGACCATATACTCTGTCATTTCCTTCGTCACTTCGGCTCCTTCCTGATAGGGAGTGTGGAGCATCGCAATTTCGACACCCGGATAGAGCCTCTCGAGATTCTCGAACCATTTCATAAAAGTGAAACAGCCGGTATAGCTGAGCAGGAGCAAATCGGGGTCGGGAATTTTCTCGCCCGTCGGGCCGATATTACCGTTAAGCATCATGCCAACATCGCATTTGACATAAGTGCATACATCTTCGGAATGGCCGTGCTTTTCGGCTTCGCGAATATAATCGCCCGATTTCTTCCGCATTCCTGCCTGCAGGGCATTTATCTCAGGATATACCGGAAGCATATCGAAGGCGTGAATAAGTTCCGACAGGTTGCCCGGCACGAAAGTATAGACCACCTTCTTGCCAGTTTCCTTTGCCAAGCTGAGGTCTTTGAACAAACCGGAGATCATCTCCTTCTGGAGAATCATACTTTTTTCTTTTTCTACTTTCGCAATTTTTGCCGTTGTTTTTACTGTTGTTGTTGCCATAGAACTAACTTCTTTATATGGAATAAATTATTTCATTATTTAAAAAATTCTTGCCAAGTTCTAAGTGATATAGCAATCCTGAAAGCGATACAAAACATCAGGGATTATTCTAACAAGGCAATCTATTTATAATATTGGCGGATATGCTAAAACCGATCAATTTTTATTAAACTGAAACTTCTGAATAATAGACATTTTATCATTCCCATGAGAGATAGCAAGTGAAAAAATTAGAAGTTGCCATTCAGAATGACAAAAATGTCCGATCTGTTGAGTATCAACAGTAATCGAAAAGTCAACAGTAATCGAAAAGTCAACAGTAATCGAAAAGTCAACAGTAATCGAAAAGTCAACAGTAATCGAAAAGTCAACAGTAATCGAAAAGTCAACAGTAATCGAAAAGT
Source organism: Bacteroidota bacterium (assembly GCA_024278075.1). GTDB lineage: Bacteria > Bacteroidota > Ignavibacteria > Kapaibacteriales > UBA2268 > JAJRTW01. The sequence goes on from JAJRTW010000196.1 coordinate 14,041, forward strand.
CAATAATAGCCGCAGAATCAAAAAATAACCGTAGGTTATTCCCACAGTTTAATCGAGTCCGAGAATGCCCCAACCTGCTCTTTAATCACCTTGAACTGCCCTGTGTTCTCGCTATACTTAAAGCTAATATACCTGATATTTTCTTTTTCGCAGGCGTTCTGCATTATCGGCCTGTCGAGCAAAGCCGGATCGCAAAAACTTGCAGCCGCAAAGATAATTCCGTCCGCCTTTCTCTCGCGGAACAACTTCGCAATTCTCGCACCCTTGGGATCGTCAACGTCGTAAACCGACGAAGAGAAGGTGCTTTTATTTAAGTATGCGTCGGCCAAAGCATTCAATGGGTCGCCGGTAGTATTGTCCACATCGCCGATAATCCAGCGCGAGCCGAGGATAAAATCATCCTCCACTATGTAGCAGCCGGCCATTTCGATGGTCTTAATCATGCCCGCCGGCGGCTGCTCGCAGAACGAACCAGATATCAATATTTTGATCTTGTCAACCGGCTCGCCAATATCACGGCGGATATGCGTCAGTATCGCTTCCAATTTCTCATTATGCTCTTCGACGGGAATAACCAAACCCGCCCGAACCACGTGGTAGAGGTCAATCGCCGTCATTCTCCATGGGAAATCCTGGCGGATGTCGTATATCTCGCTGATTAATTCACGATTCTTGTTGAACAGGCCGATGGAATGATTCAGCCTTTCGTTTGTGACTTCCACATTATTGATCTTCTTTATCTTGTCCAGCACCGCCTGCATTTCCGATATATAGAATGTGCCGCCGATGTGCTTTTGGAAATTCTGTGGGAAATCCATGTACTTAATAAATGTGCCGACTTTGGTGATCTTGAACATGCCCGACAGATTGCGTACCACATCGCAGATCGATGGAAAGATGAAGCCGTCGAAGCCGTCGAAATGATTGTCTAAGGCCAGCTCTATCACTCCGCGCGGCAGATGGCAGATATAGGACTGATAGAAGGCATCGCCCTTGATTATCTCCTTGCGGTCGCCCGAGCCGAGCAGGCCCACCGGCAGGCCGCCGGCGGCATGGATAATCTCGCGCGGGAAATAAATCGGCAGATGGCCCACTACTACCCTCGATTCGTCTTCGGCCTTCCACTGCTTTACTTTAGTAAAATTCAAGTCGAATGCCAGTTCCGTACATTCATCAATTATCGCTTTCATTGAATTCATATTTGCCATTTATTTATTATATAAATTTTAATTCCATTATGATTTAAAATAACCATCTCATTCACCTCCCTCAACATTACTTATTCCCGAATTAATTCTCGAAGGCAGGACAAAAAGGATCATCGCCAATGTTTCTGCGAATTCTATCAATTGCTTTGCATCTTCCATTGTTGGTAATTCCGAATCAAGATCCGAGTGTCTCTGCTCATTTGCTGATATCCTGATTGTATGAGCCCAATTTCTCATATCTTCTGTGATATAATGATTAGCAGTCGCTTCCTCAATACGATGATATATAGAACCATCCGTATAACCGAGCTCCTTAAGCATTGCGTCGACCGAGCTATTACAGACCACAACTGAAGCCGAAGGTGAATGAACTGTGTTTATAGCTTCATACAGATATTTCTTGGCTCGATCCGGAATAGATTCATCAAGAACTTGGATTTTAGGATAAAACTCATGTAGTTGCCCTTGAATCCTCACATTAGTTGCTATCACCATGCCAGCACATTTTACGCATTTGTATATGCCCCATACTCTTCCATGATCATCAGTCCCTATAAAATTGTGTTGTTGAACAAAAACTAAGTTTGGTGTATCTACATTACAATATGGGCAACGGTTTAGATCCAAATTTTTACCCAGTTTAATATATTTAAATCTTGGGTGTGAATGATTTACAATTCCTGGTGAATTAGTCATAGAAACTACCCATATTAAAATTTATAATATTTCGATAATCCCATTGTTAAGATCATTTAACTCTCCGATATAAGTAATTCCCGCTTCATTTGGATCAATATTGGAACTGACCATAGCAATTATCTTTTCCCCGTGCCGAACATTCACAGCATAATCTACCAACTTTTGCTCTATTTTTTCCTTTTCTTCTTTGGTTAAATTATCGTCATTGTCTGGTATATAAATCAGTGCTTCAGCAGCAACTTTATTATTTCTATCATACATTTTGAGTATATCTATTTTCATCAAACCTCCGTTATTTTGTGATTAGTTCGGGATGAGATAACCCACCTGTGAGTAAATGACTTTTTCATATATCCTCCTGTTAGTTTTTGATGATAAGCATATTAATTACCTTATTACCTGATATATTTGATTTAAGGATAAATTGATCGTCAAGAATTCTCGTCCATTTTAGGGCAGCGAAACATAAATTTATTAAGAGATAAATAAGTAATGAAATTGTTAATACCTCTTCATCACAACCTCCAAAAAATTCCTCTACATTTCCCTTTTAATCACAGCCGCCATAGTAACTCCGCCGCCGCCGCAGATTCCGGCCACTCCGAATGTCTTATCCATACGTTTCAGGGCATGATAGAGTGTAATGATAATCCGTGCGCCGCTAATGCCGGTTGGATGGCCGAGGGCGATTGCACCGCCATGGACATTCACTTTACCGCTATCCCAATTAAGCACCCTTTCATTTGCCAGCACCTGAATGGCAAACGCCTCGTTGACTTCAATCAAATCCATATCGCCGAGTGCCATTCCGGCATTATCGAGTGCCAGCGGAATCGATACGCCCGGCCCCTCGCCCATGGTCGATGCTTCGGTTGCCGTTTTGCCGAATGACACGAGAGAGAACAATGGTTTTGCACCAAGCCGCTCCGCTTTCCGGCGCGAGGTGAGAATCATCGCAGCCGAGCCGTCGCTCATACCGCAGGCATTGCCGGCCGTTACCGTGCCATCCTTGCGGAATACCGGCCTTAGCTTTGCTATTTTCTCCGGATTTATATCATGCCGGATTGTCTCGTCCTTGTCGAAAACAAATGCGGGAGTTCTGCTCTTTGCCGGCACTTCAATCGGAGTGATTTCCTCGTCGAACCAGCCATTTTTCTGTGCCGCCGAGGCCTTCTTATGGCTGTCGATTGCAAATTCATCCTGCTTGGCGCGTGATATTTTAAATTTATCGAAGAGATTCTCTGCCGTTGCGCCCATACCCTGTCCGATGAGCGGGTCGATACTGTCGCTCCAGCCGTCTTCGAGCGTTTTATCGCCCATCTTGAATCCGTCCCAACGGGTATTTTTGAGCAGGTAGGGGATGGTGCTCATGCTGTCGAAACTGCCAATCAGCGATACCTCGGAATTGCCCAAGCGAATAGAGTCGGCTGCCATCGACAAAGCCCTCATGCCAGAGGGGCAGGCCATGTTGAGTGTTATTGCAGGCGTTGAAGTGTCCACTCCGCCGCGCACCGATGCTGTCCTTGCGGGGTTGGGGCCGTTGCCCGCCTGGCGGCAGCTGCCGAGTATCACATCATCGATTTGATTGCCCGCAAGATTTGCCCGCTCCAATGCGGCTTTAATCGACACAGATCCGATGTCGTAAGAGGGCATATACCTTAGCGTGCCGCCGAAGCTTCCCATTGGGGTGCGGACGGCCGAGATGACAACTATATCATTTAAATTCATTATATTCCGAATTATATTATCGTAAGTCAATTCTCGGTTTTCAATTCAATATCCGTAATTAATTGAATTATTCAGAAGTCTCTAATAGTTAATGTAATCCTTTTATAACCTCGCTTCCGTTGGAACCACATCATTTAAACAAGCTCTGCTTGGCAAAGGTGGTATATATCATAGGGAAAACCCCCGGCTCCGCTGGAGCCACCCCCTTTGAAAAAGTGGGTATTTAAGTCTCCCTTTTTCAAAGGGAGATTTAGAGGGTTTTCTTTTTATACTTCGCCTTTGTCAAACCCCCTCGGAATATTGCAAAGAGACAAACCCAATACCTAAATATACTGCCCGCCGTCCACTTTGATAACTTCACCGGTAATATGCCTTGACAGGCCGCTGCACAAAAAGGCGGCAACCTCGGCTACATCTTCCGGCCGGCCTATTCTGCCGATTACAATTTCCTCCAATGCTTTATCCAAAACGCTCTGCGGGGCCTGTTTCATCATTTCCGTCATAATCAGCCCCGGGGCGATGGCATTCACATTAACGCCGTATTTGCCCAATTCGCGGGCCGTAGCTTTGGTCAGGCCGATTACGCCGGCTTTCGATGCCGAATAGTTGGTCTGCCCGAATTTGCCGCGCAGGCCATTGATGGAAGTTACGTTAACAATTTTGCCGGATTTCTGGCCGCGGAAAATCGCAGCGGCATGGCGAGTATAATTAAAATACCCTTTCAGGTTAATTCTCAGCACATCATCCCATTGCTCTTCGGTCATTTTCCAAACAACACCGTCGCGGTTGATTCCGGCATTATTCACAAGCATATCCAGGCTGCCCAGAGTATCCACCACATGGCCGGCAACCCGTCCGGCTTCCTCGAAATCTGATATATCCGCCTGAACGGCCAGTCCTATGCAGCCCATTTCTTCAATCCGCCCGGATACTTTTTCGGCTGCTTTAATATTAAGGTCAATTATTGCAACACTGGCGCCATACCCTGCGAGTTTCAATGCAATTGCGGCCCCTATTCCGGATGCGCCGCCGGTAACTATCGCCGATTTTCCTTTTAAATTCAAAATAAAATAGCCGCGGGATTATTAATAAATTGCAATTGAATTTTGTAATTTAAGGAAAATTTTCTTTTCTGACAACCTGCTGTAGATTTATTATATAACGGATTATTTCGTAAATTATACAACCAACAAGTTGCTTAATGCAGTACCAGAATAAAGTTTTTTCTTATCACAAGGAATGCGATGGCGGAAAACAAAGGATATACGATTCATGGATTAATGAAAACGATAGGCCCGGGGATTCTGTACGCCGGTGCTGCAATTGGCGCCTCCCACCTTGTCCAGTCGACCCGTGCCGGGGCCAGCTACGGCTTCGAACTGGTCTGGGCAGTCGTATTGATAAATGTGTTCAAATACCCGTTCTTCGAATTTGGCTACCGCTATACGGCTGCAACGGGCAAGAGCCTTTTGGAAGGATACAGAGAGCTTGGCCGGTGGGCAATCGTAATATATTTTGTGCTGAATTTCTTCTCGTCGATAGTCAACTTCGCAGCCGTCACAATTGTGATGGGAGGGCTTGCAAGTCATTTTTTCGGCCTCGGCCTTGGCATTACGGCTGTTAGCGCTGTGATGCTTTTCATTGTGCTGCTGCTATTATTCATCGGCCGCTATGCACTGCTGGATTCTTTGATGAAAATATTGATAGTGGTGCTGAGTATCCTGACCGTCCTTACATTTATAATTGCTTTTTCAAATCCCCATGAGCTTAGCCCCGGCTTTATGCATCCGGATATTTGGGAACCGGTTGGAATTGCATTTCTGCTGGCGTTGATGGGCTGGATGCCGACGCCAATGGAAGCCTCGGCATGGCCCTCGCTATGGGCAATTGAGAAAGCCAAGCATACTAAATACAGGCCAACCTTCAGGGAATCGATGATTGATTTTCACGTGGGCTATGGCGGCTCGGCGATTATGGCTTTGTTTTTCCTGGGGCTTGGTGCAATGGCTATGTACGGATCGGGCGAGGAATTCTCCAGTTCCACCGTTACTTTCTCCAAGCAGATAGTCGACCTATACTCCAGAACCATCGGCGACTGGAGCAGTCCGGTAATCGGTGCAATAGCACTGATAACGATATTCAGCACTGCACTGACGGTGATTGACGGCTATCCGCGAACGCTGGAGGGATCGATTAAGCAAATATTTCCATCTGCCAGGATTAATAATTTATTCTACCGCAACCAGCCCGTGCAGTTCTGGATTTGGGCATTATTCCTGTCTTTCGGGGCGGTATTAATAATTGCCCTATTCTCGAGTAACATCAAAACACTGGTGGATTTCGCCACTATTTTATCCTTCCTTGCGGCGCCGTTCTTTGCGGTAATTAATTACAAAGTGGTGACGGCCAAAGCATTTCCGGACAAGTACAAGCCACGTCTTTGGCTTAGGGTGCTTAGTATTTCGGGTTTAGTATTCCTTATTGGTTTCGGCCTGGTATTTATTTATTCGAGATTGTGGATGTAGGGGACATCACACTACCTGAGAACAATCAAGGGCTTTGTAATAATCCGATCAGCAGTGGTCAACTTAACAAAATACAATCCTCCGGCCAGCCCCCCGACGTTTATATTAATCATGCTTCCGGTGGGTATTTGGCCTGCGTTTATCAATTCCTTGATTATTATCCCGTTCGAACCAACAAGCTGAAGTTTGAATTTATTAATCAGGGCAGCATTAAACCGAACAGCGGAAATATCACCGGCAGGATTTGGGAAAGGGCCCGAAATTATATCCTTCCCCGGAATAATATTTTCTTTCCCAACATCATTAGGATTGAAAGCACAGTTTAGTTTCCCCGGTGTTCCATAAGTTTGGCATGAAGCAAGCCAGTATTTGGCCCTGGAATTGTCGATTAGCGGATTAATCAGTTCAAGCGTAGGGCCGTTGCCATTAGGAGATTCGGGCCAGGGCAAGTTGGGCAGAAAGGCAAGGGAATCCACGATGATTCCGCCGGTGTCGTAAATCCGGAGCAATTCTCCGGAACTGCTTAAACCAAAATTAAAATCACCAATATAATTGCTAACATCCGGGTAGATACCGGCGAAACGGCCGGAATGCCTGCATAGCACAAGGTAAGTTCCACGCCCGATAATTGTTCCGTCCGGAATGATAAATTCATGGGAATCATCGCCATCCTTGAATATCCAGCCCGAAAGGTCAACATCAGTACCATTAGCATTGTACAGTTCAATCCAGTCGCCTGTGTTGAAATCATCGGCCGGATTATAATTGATTTCGTTGATAACAATCTTGGTTTGCGGCGTATAAAAGGACAAAGCCCCTATGTCGGCAATAGTGCCATCGGCATCCTTTGGGCTTGAAGGATTGCCTGTATTAATACAGGGTGAGTTTTTTCTTAAATTGAAATCGGAATTCTCAGGATTAACAAGCCCCGGATTAGCCATAACATTCCCGTTGCCGGGCAATAATTCTTCGTCACTCAATGAATAGGAAAAAGTTATTCCTGATAAGTAATCAATCTCAAAAGGAGTGCCGGATTGGGAAATAATGGTATTCACTACATCTGCCTTTCCGCCCCCCAAGCCCGGCATTTTCTGATAGCAATTGATGCCAGTTGAGTTATTATATAAGGTGTTATTGACAATATCGACTGCCGAGCTGTCTTTAACCGAAATTCCGGTAGCGCAGCCTGCAATAATATTAAAAGCCAACATGTTATTCACCGATGGCTTTTCCCCGTAATAGCCAAGTGAAATGCCTTTATCCGCAGCTTTTATTATTGTATTCCGCAAGATGCTGATATTACTACTGCCGTTAATATTGATTCCGTCGCCCATCGAACCGATTATTCTATTGTTTCTTATCTCGCCATCGGAAACGTTTGTTAGTTTGATTGCACCGGATGTGTTGCCGATAATATTATTGAAAATCGCTATATCGCCCCCCTCGCCAACAATGCATCCCGACTCACCATTGCCGGTGAATTTTGAGTTTGATAATGCCAATGAGCCTGACAAGGCGGCAATCATGTTTTCACCGGCTGTGAAGCTGCTGTCGAAATTCATTTCAATTCCATCAATTGTAACATCGGAATACTCAATACTTATCGACCCGAGTGTAATATTGGCATTAGTAACACTGCTGGCACCAGTTGCGTTCGATATTTGCAATTGATTCCATCTGCTATTATGCTCCGGCATTAATGCCACCGGGTTGCCTGCCGCTCCGTTAATGTGGATTTCGCCGTTGACAATTATTGACTTCATCCGGCCGAAAACGATAATTACGCCGGGATTTACAGTTAATACTGTGTTCGGAGTTACGGTTACATCGCATTCCACTCTGTACGGAGATCCTTCGGCTGTAAGAACCATATCCTCATTAATTGTGCATGGCAGGGCACTCGCTTTGCGGTATTCAAACTTGCCATAGCTGTCATAACCAACTGTAGTATAATAATCGTTCTTTGCACGTACCTGCCAATAATAGACACCTTCTTCCGGTTTGCTTGCAAGGACAATAGATGTATCTGTAATGTCTTTAATCACGACCGTATTTTCCAGAAGGAAATTTTTGTTTGTGCTGCAATAAAATTCGTATGATAAATTCCCTACGGCAGGGTTCGCCGACCGATGCCATGAAAATTTCAGGACATTAGTAAAAATGTCCGGAGCCGGGTTTACTCTAAAGTTCCGGGGCGCTAAATCAATTTGTTTAGTTAGTTCTTCATATCTTTTTCGAATAAATGTCCTTTTCAGTTCAATATTTTCGAGCCATTCTTCTTTATCCGAAACATTATCAGTATTGTCTTCCGAAACAGATTCCTCCAAAACCGCTGCCAGGCTGTCAATTATCGGGAATAAATACTCCTCTGAAAATAATGAAAGCTTCAGTTCTTCGGTCCTTTGCTTAATCAACGCCAAAATCGTATCGTTCATAACGGCTCTTTCCGGGAAGGGATTGTCCCGCGTCCAATTGCCCGAGCTTGTAGTATACGGGAGATTAATAGCGTATTTGCCGAAAGTTTTGTCCATGTCCCAAGGGAACATTTCCCATTTCTTAGTATTGTTAATGTCATGGAACATATAGTAATTATGGTAATAAGTGCTCCAATTGGATATAAGCATATTAATCGAAATGATATTTATCATCTTGCCGAACTGAAAAGTGCTTTTCGTAAATTCCAGGTAATCTTCATCCGAAACATTATTAATATCATATATTAATTCCTCAAGGTCGTCCATGCCTGAGTTTTTATTTGTCTTTTTCTCCCACAATTCATAAACATCTTCATTGGGGCTAAGGCACGCCCCATCCAAAGCAGCCTTATATAAATTCCCGTTTTCCTCTATCCCGCGGGCAGCAAGAAAGTCTTTGCCCACGTTCTCGATTCTTAAATACAATCCGAAGAAATCTCCGTTAATGTAGATTCTTGCATGTTCTGCACCGAAGCAATGCACTCCGGCCTCTCTCATCAATCTGGCAGACAGATACTGGGAAATATATGACGGGTCGTCCCATTCGGCATTAAAATTCAGCTTGCTGCGGCCATTCACAAATGGAACTGAGTTGAATCTGAATTTCAGGGACTTCTTGGGCAATCTTCGTGTGCCATCCCCTCGGATACGCATTTCGACACTGTCCCATGTCCGGCCGTCGAAAGTGAAAGTGGCAGCTATGTACTTGTTCTCTTCATAATGCTCATAAATATAAGCAAGTTCATCGGGATTGCAAGTGATGAAATATTCCTTCACGCCAGCACTGTGCGCTATTGCCGGGGCCGCAAGGGCGAAGATAATGAATAAAGCTATGCTAATTCTGAAGGTCATCATTATAAGTAATTTTGTTAGAATTCTACTCAATATTTATTTCAGATATTATTATGATTCAGAATAGAGTGATGCGTAGTGAAGAATCTATAAATAATTAGAATGTATTGAGTTATAGATTCTTCGCGGAGTTTATCCTGAGTCCTTCGACTTCGCTCAGGATAAACTGCCGAAGGGCTCAGAATGACATTTTTCCGTTCTGACGGTTGTTACAACCGGCAATTAGATGAAGGTAGGGATACGGCATACCGTCACCCCTCTTACCTTTTAATATATTTGTCCTTTGCAACATACGATGACATTCCATATATCTTAAACATCAAGCCATTATAAAAAATATTCGAAGTTTTATAATATGAAAAAAGCATTAACATTTTTCTTTTGCTGCTTTTGGAAGAAACCCTAATTACTCAAGGCCCAAACGATAATATTAGTTCCCATTTTAAGGGCTTCCTCCCTCTTAACCGGCAAATCGCTATGGACGTCCGGGTCGGCCCAACCGTCGGCGGGGTTGCTCTCGAAGGTATAGAAAACACACATCCTGCCGCGATGGAACAAGCCGAATCCCTGCGGGACTCTGTCGTCATGCTCGTGAATCTTGGGCGGCCCGTATTCGAAATCGTAATGGCTGTGATAAATGCCGTGGCTGAACGGCAATTCGGCGAATTCCTGATTGGGGAATATCTTCTTCATTTCGCGGCGTATGTACTTGTCCAGCCCGTAGTCGTCATCAATATAGAGGAAGCCGCCATTTTCGAGATAGGCACGCAGTTTTCTTGCCTCCTGGGTCGAGAATTTCAAATTACCATGCCCGGTCAGGAACAAAATCGGATATTGAAATATATTGTCGGTAGATAAATCCACGAATTCGTATTTGGGGTCGACGTCAATATTGGTATTGGCTTTGATGAATTTCAGGAGGTTGACTTCCGACGACGGATCGTTGTACCAGTCGCCGCCGCCGGAGTATTTCACTCTGCCCAGTTTAATCGCATTTTTACTTGTCTGCGATTGCAGGGCATTTGTTAAGATAGCAAAAACACTAAATAACAACACTATATTATACAACATATTATATAGCGATACTCGTAATAAATCATTTCTAATTATTTTCATCATACATTAATCTCATTTCGTAAATTCGCAAATCAGCAGCTTCTTTTCTTCCGATTCGAACCAATCGACACCAACAATACTAATAGGTACTTCCTTGACAATCAGCTTCGGAAAAGCCGCCTGTGCTTCGGATATTTCCTCTTTCAGATTGCCGCCCTTATAAAGCACCAATTTCCCCTTTGGCTTCATCAATCCGCCGACCCAGCCGATAACAATATCGAGCCTCTTGAGGGCGCGGGCAAAAATAAAATCATACCTGTTGCGGTGCGGCCTGCTGCCGGCCAGTTCTTCGGCCCTGCCGCAAATCGAATTAATATGTTTAAGCCCCGTATGTTTGGCCAGCATATCGGTAATTTTCATTTTCTTGGCAACCGAATCGACCAGAGCCATCCTTGCCTCGGGATTCAATATAGCCAGCGGAATCCCCGGCAGCCCGCCGCCGGTGCCTACGTCAAGGCAATTCGCACGTGCGGGTATGTCGATATATTTCAATGACGAAAGAGAATGTAATATATGGCGGACAAGGATATTTTCTTCATCCCTTCTCGAAATCAGGTTGACCTTAGAGTTCCAATATTTCAATTCGTTGATATATCTCTTGAGCCTATCGCGCTCCTTTTCGCCGATGATAATACCATTTGCCCCGCATATTGTCCAAAATTCTACAAATTCCATATATTCCTTCGATTATCACAAATTGACTGCATTTTAACCGGACACTTGTGATTAAATATTAATTCCCGGAAAATCAAATCATCCGAGATACGTTTAATTCCAATTAGATATGAACTACGATATAGCAAGCAAAAGATTTTGATAAGCGTCAATAAACATAAAATCCCGTTCTTTTCTGTGATTATTTGTACTTATAACAGGTGCAAATTGATAACAAGGGCTGTCGATTCGCTGATTGGCCAGACAGAGCCGGACTGGGAGGCGATAATAGTTGACGACGGCAGCACCGACGGCACTTTCCAAACCGTTCGGAAATATACGGACAAACACCCGAATATTAGATATATGTATCATTCGAACCGCGGCCCGGGGCAGTCGAAAACCGCCGGCATCCTTGCGGCCAGCGGCGTATATATCACATTCCTCGATTCCGATGATGAATACCGGGACAGCCACCTGGAATTCCGCAAGAATTTAATTATTCAAAATCCGGACATAGGCCTGATCCACGGCGGGTGCAGAATCATTGGCAGCCCATATGTGCCGGACGTTAACAATCCCGGCGTGATGATACACTTGGATGAATGCGCCATTGGCGGCACTTTCGTATTCAGGCGCGAGCTTGCCGTGGAGTTGGGCGGCTTTTCGGACAGGCGATTTGGCGATGACGCCGATTTTTTTGATAGAGTTGACAGCAATGGTTACAGTATCGGCAAAACCGAGGAGCCAACCTATATCTATCACAGGGATACCGAAGATTCCCTCTGCAATTTAGCCGATAGGGGGATGATAGAATTATAACTATCATTCGATCGCAATCAATTTCCCCTATTGAGAGGGGATTTAGGGGTGTGTAAGCCCGTATGCACTATATCAACGATTCAGCAGCAAACAAACATTATGAAAAAACAACAAAAAGCACCGACACCGAAGTCGCGAATGAAAAGCATCATTCGATGCCTTGCTAAGGAGTATCCCGATGTGAGGATACAACTGCATTATGAGCATCCGCACCAGCTGCTTGTGGCAACGATTCTATCGGCTCAATGCACCGATGCTCGTGTCAATATCGTTACCGGCAAGCTGTTCGGGAAGTATAAGGCGGCTGTGGATTATATTAATGTCCCGGCGGAAGAACTTGAGCAGGATATTTTCTCGACGGGCTTCTATCGCGCAAAAGCCAGGAACATTCGTGCGGCAACTAAGATGGTATTGGAGCAGTACGGCGGCGAGGTGCCGGGGACTATGGAGGAACTTCTCAGGTTGCCGGGCGTGGGCCGCAAGACGGCGAATGTGCTGCTTGGGCATTGCTTCGATACGCCCGGGATTGTTGTGGACACCCACGTTATCAGAATATCGAACCGCCTGGGCTTTGCCGCCACCAAGGACCCTCAGAAAATTGAATTTATATTGATGGAGCTTGTTCCGAAGAAGCAGTGGGTGGGCTTTACTCATTATTTGATTAATCACGGGCGCAAAGTCTGCACTGCCAGGCGTGCCAAGTGCGATGAATGCTCGATAGGCAGCTATTGCGAGTCGGCATTTGTGATTTGATATATTGGAGAAATGGGCTAAAGCCAAATCTATTTTTTTATTGAATATTCCACATGTTAAAGCCCGTAGCTATTTTATTTTTCTCAGGCCTTCTCCTTCTTCGGCGCAGTAATCACAATCAGAGCCTTGTCGTTGCCCACCCACCACGAATCCATCTTGACGGTGCGTGTGAAGTCCGGAGTGGTGACAACCATGGTGAAGCTCCCCCTGCTGTTGTCGCCCTTGAATGAGTTTTCGGCTTTGTCTATAATATCATAGGCATTCTGTGAGAAAAGGTCAAAAGGCATAGCAAGCAATAACGATAGCAGTAGCAATAATAGTGGCCAAAGCAATTGCAATATTCTTTTCATTTCCGATAACCTTACATATTAATTAGGTTAAACTCAAAAAGAATCAACTAATCATAATTAAGGTAGTTATAAAAGATATTCAACAACAAAGTGCAAAGCATACAATTTATTATGCTCGAAAACCTTGCAGAAAGTATGACAACCCCCTGCTCTCCTGGCTCACTTCCCCCTTAATAAAGGGGGATTAAGGGGGTTGTTTTTTCCTTAATATTGCAAACGTACTAATAATTATATCTCAGTCAACTTTATGAGGAAACCCTATTTAGAATTAATTTACCCTGCATTAGTCATAATAAATTCAAGATGCATGACAGGCAATACCCGATTAGTAACATACGACAGTTGTCATGGGATACCCGATTTTAAGCTAAATATCATTTACATTGTGCCTGCTAAGCTCTCATATTATTTTTTGCATCACAACGGGTAATCCTTATAACATAAGAACATGAAGGGGACTGTTCCAGACCGCACCGGTCAGAGAACAAAATTATTTACGGGCAGGTTTCGAACCTGCACCCTACAAAGAAAGCCTGAAATATTCGGATTTTTCTCTTAAATCCGACAACTTCGCCCTGACCCTTTTCCCAAAAATATAGTATTCATCCAGGACAATCCCGAAGGCTTTCTCAAGATATATCAGTCTGTCATATAATTCCGTCAGGTCCATGTCCTTGCCACCAAAGCTGCCGGATTCTTCCACAAACCTAACGGCATCAGCAATTCTGTCGATAAGCATTTGCATTTTCTTTATTCCGGGGTCTATCATCATTTCCAAAAAATCTACACCCATAGTCAGTAGTGTCCGGTTAAATAAAGGAGCGGTTCGGTAATTAGTTGAAATTGCATAAATTAGAATACAACTAAAATTTCTAAATACAATTTCACCGAACCGCAATGAAAATTACAACAATCTTCTCTGAA
>JAJRTW010000197.1 GCA_024278075.1 Bacteroidota bacterium
CTGAACTTGTTTCAGAATCTATAAGCCAGTATTCATGCGGTGTTTGGATCCTGAAATAAATTCAGGAAGACATATTTAGCAGTTTTCACACAGCCTCTTTCGCAGGAATGACAGCAAAAATCGAATTATTAAGAAGTCTCAATATATATCAATAAAATAATTACAGACGGAGCAATCTGTGCCAAAAGTTAAAAAGAAAAGAGTGGGATTCGTCATAGATATGACGCCCCTTGTGGATATTACATTCCTGCTTCTGACGTTTTTTATGTTCACGGCAAAATTCAAAACCGAAGCCGAAAGCGAGCAGAAGTTCTATATCAAACGCCCCGAGGCAACTGCCGATACTTCGAAATTGCCGGAGCAGAACCTTGCTATCATTAAAGTTGCTATCGATTCGGCAACCGCCGATACTTCGTATTATTACGAAGTGGTAAATGAAACCGACAGAAAGCAAGTCTGGTCTCAGACGGATATACCGCAGGATTTGATGGACAAAGCCCTTCTGCAGGTGGATACGGAAACGCTGGACCAATTGGTGAAAAACACAAGGCTTGTTAATCCGAAAACCAAGTTCGCCGTAGATGCCGACAAACGGGTGCGATTCCAATGGGTTAGCGATGCAATGGATATTATGAGGAAGAACAGGGCAACGGTGTTTAACTACATTACCGAGAAGAAAGGTAGTTGATTTAAGTAATAATTAATTCATGTTACGCAAAATGATATTTACTAGCCCCGGCCTTTAGGTCGGGGGATAATTTACAAGAAAACGCTTGGCTTTAGCCACATTTGTGAGTTCTTTGGGATTGCAGTCCATTGTTTCATGGAATTAATTGTCTCCAATATGAATTGTCCCCGACATAAATGTCAGGGCTATTGAAACAAAAAAAATGCGTAACGTAATCTATTAAATTGAATTAAAGTTTAAAGGAGTTATTAATGGCTGGTGGCGGTTCTTTATCACACGAAAAAATAAAAAGAGGCGCAGCATCTAAAAGGAAAAAGATGAAAAGGGTCGGGTTCGTGCTCGACATGACACCTTTGGTCGATATTACATTCCTGTTGCTGACTTTCTTTATGTTTACTACAACGATGGCAACACCGCAGGTAATGGAAATGTCAATTCCACCTGAAATAACAGAACATGTTGAAGTTAAAGAATCGGAATTGTTGACAATTCTTGTTGATGACGATGCTAATCTCTTCTGGTTCATCGGGAATGACCCTGCCGAACAGCTTAAGTTAAAAGATGTTGCCGGCATAGCAGCAAGAGAAAACCTCCGGCCGGAAGTGTTAAATAAATTAATTACGGCCCTGAAAGTTTCGGACGAAGCGCCTTATGGCCTGGTTGTTAATATATTAGATGAGTTGAACCTGGCCGAGATGGCGATAATATCTGAAATTTCTAAGGATACGGACGAAACCGGGCAGCCTTTGAAAAGACTACGCAGGTTTACCATAGCAAAATACGAAGATGCTGATAGAGAAAAATTAATCGAGGAGGGCCTGATAAATGGCGACAACAGCAGCGATTAATATGCCCAAAAAAACTACCTACGGCGCAATAGAGCTTAAGGAGTTCATTTTGAAGTCGACGATGCGGGGCTTCATTATTACAATAACACTGATTGTGATTTTACTGATTATCTATATGATTACGACCACGATTTCTGAGAGTGCGAGATCCGGGCCGAAGGTTGCTCCGATAGTAAAGTTGAAATTAGAGGATCTGCCGCCACCGCCGTCGGATGATATGGATGCTCCGCCGCCACCGCCGCCGGAGACGATTATAAATACAGGGCCGGCTGCTCGTGCAGGTACGCCCGTGCCGGTGCCGGATGCCGAGATCAAACCCGATATGCAGGAATTTGCCACGATCGACGTAATGTCAAGGGCCTCCGCCGAAGGTGGCGATGGTGTGGACTTGGGCAATTGGTCATCGAATATTGATTTTGATGTTAATGTTGAAACGAGGGAAGAAGAGCCAGACCCGGATGAATTTATTCCCGTCGAAAAAGAGCCGGACACCGACTTTGGTGCCCTCCAAAAACTGGTTGTGTACCCCGATCTTGCCAGGCGGGCCGGAGTTGAAGGCAAAGTATTAGTCAGGGTATTGGTTGGCAAAAGCGGCAAGGTAACGAAGGTCAGAGTAGATTATACAGACAACGAATTGCTGAATGAAGCAGCGATAACCGCAGTAAGAAAAGCTGTTTTTACTCCTGCCATTCAGAACAAACAGCCAGTGCAATGCTGGGTGACTGTTCCGATAGTATTTAAATTAAGATAGAGGTTTATTAAATGTTTAAGAATGTCCGCTTCCAATGATTATGAATTGGGCGGACTTTTTTTTGAAAGGGTCAGGATAGTTCCCTTGTTGGGGGAATCCATGAATAAAGAGGCTGTGAAAACATATAAATATGTCATGCTGAATTTATTTTAGCATCCAAATACTGCATTAATACCGGCTTATGGATTCTGAAACGAGTTCAGAATGACAACTGCATAACCTTTTCACACAGTCTCAAACAAAACCATTAATATTGATGTTGCAATGTTTCTCATCATCTTAAACTACACGATCAGGATTGGGATAATAATTCTTGGCCTATTGTTGATTGCCGGTATTATTGACTTTGGCGAGGGCGACCGGACAATGATGAGGGCTTTCGGTGTGATATGCATTTTGTTCGGAATTTACAGGATAGCCATATACAGAATGCAGCAAAAAAGATATTCATTTATGGAAGAAAAAGAGGATGAATAAACTATTAGAGATATTATCAAAATATTGTATCAATAATTTATGCAATATTTGCCCTTATAACTAAGTCCGGGTCAAAGATTCTTATCTATCGGAATTAGGTACATTTTAGGAAAAGATAAATACCCACGAGCTTTAGCTCGTGGAAAAAAGAAAGAGAGCGATATATAAGCTTTAGCCATAATTCTATGAAAGTGATGGCCGTGCAGGGGGGTGAGTGGCTTGAGGGAGAAAATATTACCCACGAGCTAAAGCACGTGGCTATTGAAAAATTATGAAATATAGTTGTTTATATTTATGCTGCTAATAATTTATTATGAGATGTTATACTAAAATATTGTATCAAATAGTATTAACGCTTTTAGCTGTTTTGGTTTTTATGGGCTGTCCGCGCGAGGACATCAGGTCGGGCGATCACGAAGTGGAATCATGGACCACTGGGAAGTTTACGGTCTATTGCGATGATTCGATTTTCCCGCTTATGGATTCGGTTTTCAGAATGTACGAGCAGATGTACCCGGGTGTGGCGTTGGCCGCAGAGCATTCGGATGCATGGGATGTGATGTCGGTGCTTTTGTCGGCAAATGCCAGGGTTGTTGTAGTGGCAAGGGATTATCTTCGCCACGAAGACTCGCTGATGAAAGTATACCGAGTGGAGCCTCATTTGAGAATGGCCATAGCTTATGACGGACTTGTTTTCTTTGCCAATGGCAATTTCCCGATAGATACATTGAATGCCTCCGAAATTGAAGAAGTTTTGACAAGCAGGAATAAGGGTTTCCGGGATTTTTATCCGGAATTATCCGTTGAACCCAAGCTGGCAGTAAAAGGAAAGAAGCACTCCGAATATGCAAACCTGCTGCAATTGGCTGCCAAAGGCAATGATATTGTTCGAAATCTAAAGTATTTTAATGAAACAAGCCGGTTGTTAAACTATGTAAACGACAATGACAATACTATCGGTATTGCTTTTTTGTCGCAATTAATCGGGGATGACAGATTTAAACTTCTTAGAATCGGATATAGCGACAGCACAGGAAAATACATTAACCCAAAACCGGTTCACCAGGCTTACATCGTCCAGGATTTATATCCGTATAAAGTTGATTATTATGCTTACCTGCTAAAGGATTTGAGGGATCTTCCTTATTGGTTTGCAACTTTTTTAGCCAAAGAAGCAATAGTTCAGAAATATTTTAATAATTCGGGCATAGTTCCGGCTTTTGCCAAAATAGCATTAATACCAGAGGATTGACATGAGATTACTCGTTAGAATTATTTTATTGACAGTGGTTAATATTTCGGCCTTATATTCACAAAATGCAGCTGACAACGTTAGGAAATTAGCCGGAGAAAATGAGCTTGCCAAAGCAGCGGCTTTTATTCCCGATGCAATCAGGGAAAACAAGAAAGATTTAGACATAATATTGCTTTGCGGCGATATATACATGGAATTAGAGCAATACGAAGAGGCAATCGATGCTTTTAAAATGGCAGATGACATTGACGGCGGCGAGCCACATATCATGCGAAGGCTGGGCACAAGCCTCTCTTGTTTGGGCCGGCATCACGCAGCACTCGAAATATTGCATGAAGCCGTTGACGAAGACAAAGATGACCCGCAGAATTTGCTCACATTGGCTCAGGCATTCATCAAAGCCGATTCCCTGGGCAAAGCCGAATTGAATATCACACGCGCCCGTGAAATGGACAAGTCAAATCCAAAGGCTTATATTGGCCTCGGCGACTTATATTTCGCCCAGGGGGTTTATGAACTGGCCCGCCAGAACTATGTAGAGGCTCTTAGCCTCGACGAGGAACTGCTTGAGGCTCGGGAAAAACTTGCCACTTCATACTATTGGCTTGGCATGCGTGAATATGATTTCAACAAAGAACTTGCCAATGAACTATTCGCCCGTTCGCTGAAGGAATGGACTACAGTCACCGAAAAAGACCCGAAGAATGCGAGAGCTTTTTTCCAGGTTGGCAAGATTTATTTCTATTCCAAAAAGTATAAGGATGCGGCTATGGCATTGCATGAATTCAGTATGCTTCGCCCGAACGGTGTTCTTGGCCGTTGGTTTTTGGCGCAGTCATTATATGAGATTGGCAAATGCGATTCTGCCGCACGGCACCTGATATATTGTTCGGAGAAAATTGATAGTGTCAGAATAAAAGCAAAATTATTGCTTGCCAGATGCTATTTCGAGAACAAGGCATATCCAAAGGCCGTCGAGATATTCGGCTCTATTAAGGCCGATACGGCGCTCGGATTTCTTGACATGCAACGCTATGGCAACTCGGCATGGCTGAGCGGAGATACCATTAATGCAATCACCATCAATACCGAAACTATTAATACGTTTCCGTCGAAGTCCTGTAAGCTGATGGATAGATTTGGAAGGCTATTGATTTATCTGAAGAAATATGACGAATCGATAGCCATTTTTAGGAAAAAGATTGCTACGGCAGAGTGCAGCGACTCGACCAACGGAGCAAAAAATAATTACTTTATCGGCCTTGCATTCTTCCAGTCCGGAAGCCCCGATTCGGCTTTGGCTTTCCTGGAAAAAGCTGTGGAACTGGATTCGAATGATTTGAATTCGAGGCTCTATCTTGGGGATGTATTTGCAGCTTTGGGGGATAAGGACAAGGCGATTAGCGAATTTACAATAGTTACGAAAGAAGGCGTTGCCGATACGGCGAAATACAGCAATGTGCTTCTGAACGCCTTTAATAAACTTAGCCAGCTCTATTACGAGATGAAGAAATATAATAAAGTGATAGAAACCGGGAAATCATGGGCAAAGGCATCTCCCGGCGTACACTTTCCGTTTTTGTGGACGGCGTATGCATATTTCGGGCTGTCCGACACGGAAAAGGCATGTGCTAATTTGAGGAAAGTAATAAAGATTGACCCCAAAAATGCCAATGCGAGAAAATATCTTAATGAACATTGCGGCAATTGATTTATTAAGTAAGCTGCTTAAATATTGAAAGTCGAATTTATTAATTAGCTTGAAGTTTTTTGGAAAATGGAGATTTGCTTCTTATCTTTGTAAGATTTTTTACGGCGGAAATTATAAAATGATACTTATAGCGATTCAGGGTATGAGCGATGGAGCCAGGGACGTTAAGTTGGAAGTCCCCGTCGATAAAATACCGAACTTTCTTCCGGAGTTCTTTGGAGATGTAATATTGGAAGGCACGCTTCGCAGGCTTGGCGACAGGTTTGCATTCGCCGGGCAGGCGGCTTGTATGGCAAGATTGGTTTGCGACCGCTCACTTAAGGAATTCGATATGCTGATTGAGACTGAGATTTCAATTTCATTTCTGAGCGAAGATTGCACAGACGGAAATGAGATCGGCAGCAAGGAAGCCGAGTTCGAGCAGAACATTATTAGGCATGATGACAAGCAGCTTGACCTGACCGAAGAAGTAATCCAAAGGCTGATAGTTTCAATTCCGATGAAGAAGATAGCGCCGGAGTATGAAGATGCCGATATAAATGAAATATTCAATTGTGAAGCCGGCCGAAAAGCTGTTGATGATATTATTGAAGAGAATTTGATTGAAGAGAATACTCAGATTGATGGCCGCTGGTCAGAATTGAAAAAGATTAAAATGAATTAAATTGTTAATAATGAATTAATTTGTTAATAGAGAGGAAAAAATGCCACAACCAAAAAGAAAAATATCAAAGTCGAGGCGGGACAAGAGAAGGACGCATTACAAAGCTACGCCTCAATCTACTTCCGTATGCCCGCAATGCGGTGCTGCCAAGCTAACTCATACTGCATGTGCCGAATGTGGTTACTATAACGGCCGTAAGATTATTGCATCTTTATGATAATTGGTTATAGTTAGTATTAGTATTAGTATTATTATTATTATTATTTTACTTAACTTAATTTTGCCCCGGTTTCCCGGGGTTCTGACTTGTTGGGCCGATATATGTTGGCCTAAAGTATGTTGGGCCGATTGTTGGTGTCCGGATGAAATAATATTATACCCGAAATGAAAAGTAGTAATTCAAAAATAGTACCATACAGAATCGCTATTGATGCAATGGGTAGTGATTATGCGCCTGTTAGTGAAATAATGGGTGCTATACGTGCCTTCGACCATCTTCCGGATAATACGAGCATCGAAATAATATTTGTTGGTGATGAAAAGCGGATTGGCCTGGAGCTTGATAAGCATAAGCCCACCAAACTGCGCTATTCGGTATGCCATGCCGACGAAATTGTATTGATGGGCGACGAGGCTACTATTGCCCTTAAGAAAAAGAGGAATTCGTCCATATTCAAAGGCCTTGAATTGCACCGAAACGGCGAAGCGGATTGTTTTATGTCGGCCGGCAATACGGGTGCCACTATGGCCACGGCTACTGTGCTGATGGGCAGGATAAAAGGGGCGAGCAGGCCTACGATAGGGTCTTTTTTCCCGACCGAGAAGGAATCCCCGGCTCTGGTTCTCGACGTGGGAGCCACGGTGGACCATCAGTCCAGGTTCTTGTATGAATATGCGGTTATGGGCAGCATTTATTATAAGCAAATGATGAATGTGGACAGGCCTAAGGTTGCTTTGTTAAATGTCGGCGAGGAAAAGTCCAAGGGGACCGAAGAAGTGAAGAAGGCCTACGGGCTGCTCATGGAAAGCGATTTGAACTTCATTGGCAATATCGAGGGCCGTGATATTTTTAATGGCAAAGCCGATGTTGTGGTTTGCGATGGATTTACAGGCAATATTATTCTTAAACTGGCAGAGAGCTTCTTTGGGTTCTTCAAGACGAAAGTTAAGCAATACGCCGATAAAAGTATAATTAATAAAGTGAAGGTGGCATTGACTGTCCCGACGCTCCGGGATGTTTCCAAAGGACTGGACTATCAGGAATACGGGGGTGTGCCGCTTCTGGGAATAAACGGAGTTGTTATTATCGGCCATGGCAAGTCGTCGCCGATTGCGATTGAGAATATGATTTACAGGGCCGTTGAGATTATCAGAAGCGACGTTAACAAAAAAATTGAAGAAGCGCTGAATTAATTAGGGATTTAGGATTTAGGGATTTAGGGAATTAGGAATTAATGAATTGAGTAAGAATTAAGAATTGATAAACGAAAATTAAACAGATAAAACTATATGCCGGCAACAATTTCATCGATAGCGCATTACGTCCCGCCGGACGTATACCCGAACTCCTATTTCGAGAAATACCTCGATACGAATGACGAATGGATTAAGTCCAGAACGGGCATCTCCGAAAGGCGATTCGCCAAGTCCGGCGGCACTTCCGACCTGATTGTCCCCGCAGCTATAGAATGCGTCGAACGCAGAGGGATATCGATGGATGATATAGATTGCATCATAGTCGCCACCGTTACACCGGACTATATGTTCCCATGCACCGCAGCGGTTGTGCAGGATAAATTGGGGATTAAAAAGGCCTGGGGATTTGATATTTCGGCAGCTTGCTCGGGGTTCTTATTCGCTTTGACCACAGCCGTTAAATTAGTCGAAGGCGGCGGGGCCAGGAAACTACTGTTATGCGGAGCCGATAAGATGACTTCCATACTCGACATGGACGACCGTGCGCAGGCCATTTTGTTTGGCGATGGAGCCGGTGTATGCCTTATCGAGCAATCCGACGACCCGGAATTAGGGATTCTCGACCAGCTATTATACATTGATGGAGCCGGCGGGCAATACCTGCACCAAAAAGCCGGCGGAAGCGTCAGGCCTGCCTCGCATGAATCTGTGGACAATAAGGAACATTACATTTACCAGGACGGGCCGGCAGTATTCAAAGCCGCCGTCAAGGGCATGGCGGATATTTCAATGGAGATTATGGAGAAGAATAATCTCTCGGCCGATGATGTGGCCTGGCTTGTACCCCACCAGGCAAACCATAGAATAATCTCAGCTACGGCCAGCCGGATGGGCCTGCCGGAAGATAAAGTTATGATAAATATTAATAAATACGGCAATACCACAGCCGGCACTATCCCGATCTGCCTGTCCGAATGGTGGCGAAACGGACAAATGCACAAGGGCGACCGTATTGTTCTATCGAGTTTCGGAGCCGGTTTTACATGGGGGGCGGTCTATCTGCGATGGAGCATGGAGGATTATTAGTCGATAGTCGCCGGACGCAAGCCGCTGGTCAATAGCCACGTGCTTTAGCTCGTGGAAAAGAGAATTAGGCTTATATACTTGGCTTTAGCCATAAATACTGAATCCTTCGACTCCGCTCAGGATGACATTACATTGAATATCAGCAAATATTTGGAACGATTCTTATTTTTACCGGACACTAATGATTACGATAATTAAAGAATATTAAAGAATATTAAAGAATGAAGACAGCATTATTATTTTCGGGGCAAGGCTCGCAATACGTCGGTATGATGAAGGATATGTATGATACATATTCCGAATCAAAGATTCTGATTGACAATGCCAATGACATTTTGGGTTTCCCGATCAGCGATATATGTTTCAACGGCCCCATCGAAAAGCTAAAGGAAACACGGTATACACAGCCGGCTCTCTTTATCCACAGCGCCGTTGCGTTCCACCTTATCAAAGACAGTGTGGAGTTTGCAGCAGTTGCCGGGCATTCCATTGGCGAATATGCAGCATTATATGCAGCAGGTGCTATTGATTTCGAAGACGCTTTACGACTGGTTGCCCTTCGCGGCGAATTGATGTTCAGGGCAGGCCAAAGCAAGCCCGGCACTATGTTTGCAGTAATTAATCTTGCCGGCGACAAAGTAGAAGAAGTTTGTAGAAAATTGTCTGACAACACGGATGGCAATGTGGTTGTGGTTGCAAATTTCAATTCGCCCGGGCAGATAGTCGTATCCGGATCGGCAGAATATTTAAGAGCAAATGCTGCGGCTTTCAAAGATGCAGGGGCGAGAATGGCCAAAGAACTGGTCGTTAGCGGGGCTTTCCATTCGCCGCTGATGAATGATGCAAAAGATGAATTGGAAACAGCAATTGATGCTGTTGATTTTAGGGATGCACTGGTGCCGGTATATACGAATGCGGATGCCAGGCCAACAACTGCTGCCAATCAATTGAAGGCATCATTGGTCAGGCAATTGATTTCGCCGGTGCTATGGACGCAGACGATGGAGAATATGTTCGGAAGCGGCATTGCAAACTATATTGAAGTGGGGGCGGGGAGTGTATTGCAAGGACTTGTGAAGAGGACATTAAGCGATATTTCTTTTTCGGGAATTGATAAAGCAGATGATTTAACTCAATTTATTAATTGATATTATTTGTTAGTATTATTTGTTAATAATCGACACAACTAACAGACAATTGCCATTCGGCAGGCCATCGCTAACGGTTTCGAGCCGGATTAAACACGCTCGCTGGCAGTATAACCTGATTATAATTAATGAGTTATGGTGTCTGGGGAATAATAGCCCGAATAATTCAGTATAGAAATAGTTGTTTCATTGTGATAAAAATTTGTAATTTTATTTTCTATATTTTTACAATATAAATAAATGAATAAAAGATTCGAGAATAAAATAGCTGTAATAACAGGAGGATGCCGGGGGATAGGCAAAGCCATAGCGAGGCGGTATGCAATGGAAGGTGCCAGAATTTTTGCCCTCGACTATGTTATACCCGATGGCAGCGAACCGTTTTTTGATAATACGATTGGCAATACAATTGATAATAGCGGAATTAATTCTCAAGTCACCTGTATTCAATGTGATGTGACCGATGGCGAGTCGGTGCGGAATGCGTTTGCAGAAGTGGTAGACGCAGCCGGAAGGATTGATATATTGGTAAATAATGCCGGTATAACCCGCGACGGACTGCTGATGAGGATGTCCGAGAGCGATTGGGATTCGGTGATAAGCACCAACCTTAAAGGGGCATTTAACTGCACAAAAGCCGTATGCCGGACAATGATGTCCCAGCGTCAGGGGCGGATAATAAACATGGGGTCGGTAGTCGGCTCGATGGGCAATGCCGGGCAATCGAATTACTCTGCTTCTAAAGCAGGGCTTATCGGCCTGACCAAATCGACTGCAAAGGAATTGGCAGGCAGGAATATACTTGTTAATTTAATAGCTCCCGGGTATGTCCGCACTCCCATGACCGATAAATTAACCGAAGGGCAAAGAGAAATATTCTTAAGCGTTATACCGTTGAAAAGGGCAGCCGAACCCGAGGATATAGCAAATGTTGCCGCATTTTTGGCATCGGATGATTCAAGCTATATCACCGGACAGGTCTTCCATGTAGACGGCGGTATGTTAATGTAGGCCCCGCATTGCGGGTTCTGATTCCGGCAGTTTGATATAATAATCATTTATTTTGATAATCATTTACTTAGATAATAATAGATTATATTATTTTGATACTCCGCCGATAGCGGCGGGGTTGTTCGTTAAACTATTTTTGTATAACTAAATTAGGAAGAGGTAATAATGGCGGATATGAAAGCTAAAATTACTGAAATTATTGTCAAGAAACTCGGTGTGGAAGAATCACAGATAACCGATGAAGCATCTTTCACAAAAGACCTTGGCGCAGATTCTCTCGACACAGTTGAGTTAATTATGGAATTCGAAAAGGAATTCGATCTGACAATAGAAGACAGCGATGCTGAAAAGATACAGACAGTCGGCCAGGTTATTTCTTATCTTTCAGAAAAACTTGGATAATCCGACATATATAGGGCCTTTTTCTATTATGCTTCGTATCTATTTGAAGTAATTGGGATTGAAGTAATACTGTTTGAAGTAGTAGGGATTAGCCCGGATGGCCTGATAATTATATTTGGCTAAATAATAATAGAACCAAGTATCATCTTCTACCTTGATGCCAATTAGGTATTGCCAAATAGGTATATTAGGATATATTAGAAATGATAAAGGTTAATAATAAGATATCGTAAACAATTGAGGTTGTTTTATGCCAAAATACGACTTCCCTACTGTTGTTATAACAGGAATTGGGACCGTTAGCCCTATAGGTAATAATATAGAGGAATTTTGGGGTAATATGATGGCAGGCAAGGGCGGCGCAGCGCCGATTACTAAGTTTGACGCATCAGAATTCCCAACAAGATTCGCGTGCGAATTAAAAGATTACGACCCGCTGCTTCATATGAACCGCAAAGAAGTCCAGCGCATGGATTTATTTACTCAATATGCGATGTCTGCATCGGCCATGGCGGTCGAGGACTCAGGCATAGATTTTGAGAAAACAGATAAGAACCGCGTTGGAGTCATTATCGGTTCCGGCATCGGCGGAATGTGGACTTATCACCATCAGCAGCAGCAGCTCTACGATCGCGGCGGCAAACCGGACAGAATATCTCCATTCTTCGTCCCGATGCTAATTTCAGATATAGCCGCCGGCTATGTGGCTATCCGCTGGGGGTTGAAAGGCCCGAATTATGCCACTGTGTCGGCTTGTGCCACATCTTCGCATTCGATAGCGGATGCTTTGATGCTTTTGCAGCGAGGAGATGCCGACGTAATGG
The DNA here is from genome assembly GCA_024278075.1 of Bacteroidota bacterium. Classification (GTDB taxonomy): domain Bacteria; phylum Bacteroidota; class Ignavibacteria; order Kapaibacteriales; family UBA2268; genus JAJRTW01. Next base: position 12,282 of record JAJRTW010000197.1, read on the forward strand.
TTGTTGGCGGAAGCGAGGGTGTTATTTGCCCGATGGGTGTTGGCGGATTCAATGCCATGAGGGCTCTCTCCAGAAGAAATGACGACCCTGCCGGAGCCAGCCGCCCGTTCGATAAAGGCCGTGACGGTTTTGTGATGGGCGAAGGCGGCGGCACTTTGATTTTGGAAACGCTTGAACATGCAACGAACAGGGGTGCCACAATCTATGCAGAGCTTGCCGGGTTTGGGCTAACAGACGACGCATTCCATATCACTCAACCTGCCGAAGGCGGCGAGGGTGCTGTCAGGTCGATGCGTATTGCCATTGAAGATGCCGGCCTAACGCCAAATGATATTGATTATATCAACGCACATGGCACTTCTACTCCATTCAATGACAGAAACGAAACTAAAGCCATAAAAACTGTTTTCAATAATCATGCAGCCGAGATGGCTATTAGTTCAACTAAATCCATGACGGGGCATTTGCTTGGTGCAGCAGGAGCCATCGAGGCTATTGCAACGATTTTAGCTATTAAAAACAGCTTGGTACCGCCGACGATTAATTATAATACTCCCGATCCGGATTGCGACCTTAACTACGTTCCGAACAAACCGGAAAAACGCGAGATTAAAGCTGCCTTGAGTAATACGTTTGGCTTTGGCGGGCATAATGCCACTATTTGCATTAAAGCTTTTTCCGAATGATTTTTGTAAAATAATTTTTTGTAAAATAATTTAAAAGACTAATATTACTAAATGATATTACAGCGGTGGCAAGTGAAAAATATATTTAGAAAAATATATAATGCTTCTGATCGCTTCAGGACATCGAACAAGTCTAAATTACAATCCAACCACAGTAGGAATTTCCCGCCGGTTGGATTTTTAATTGATAGTCAAAAATTGCAATTAGAGGAGGTCCTGGGCGTTAGAATTGCAAGGGTTGAGTTATTCGAACAGGCTTTGATTCACCGCTCGTTTCTGCCACTGCTTTCCAATCAGGCCGTTCAGTCGAACGAGCGTCTTGAATTTCTTGGCGATGCGATTCTCGGGATGGTGATAGCCGATTATTTATTCTTTAAGCATTCGAGCGTTCTTGAAGGCGAACTGACCAATATGCGTTCCTGGCTTGTGAATAAAAACACATTGGCGATTTGCGCCAAAACCCTGAAATTAGATGAATTCCTTAAAATGAGCTATAGTGCCGAACGCTCTCTTAAGGCCGGCAGCGATTCAATACTGGCCGATTCGCTCGAAGCGATAATAGCTGCTATATATCTTGATTCGGGGATTGATAAGGCAAGAGGTTTTATTTTGAACCTGCTGCTCCCGATTATGATGGGTAACAGCGTTATGGTCGACAAGAATTTCAAGAGCATTCTGCTTGAACAGGTGCAGGGCCAGGGCAAGCCTTCGCCAAGCTATTCGGTGGTTGAAGAATGCGGGCCGGACCATAATAAATTATTTGTGGTCGAGGTGATAGTCGAAGATCAGGTTGTGGGCCAGGGAAAAGGAAAGAGCAAGAAAATCGCAGAACAAGATGCTGCAAAAGATGCCCTTGGCAAATCTAACTATTCTAACAAATGAGTTGTAAAATGGAAAAATTAATATTTGAAAAAAGCAAAACCGGAGCTAAGGCATATTCGCTGCCTTCGTACGATATTCCTAAATCCGATATTAATAGTTTGATACCCGAAGGCCTGATAAGAAAACAAGATGCCAGGCTGCCGGAGACGAGCGAAATCGAGATAGCCAGGCATTTCCTAAGACTGTCGAAATTGAATTATAATATTGAGGAGGGGCTCTATCCGCTTGGCTCCTGCACCATGAAATACAACCCGAAAATTAATGAAAAGACAAGCTCGAATCCCGGATTTACCGACCTGCACCCATTTTCGCCGGATTCCATCAACCAGGGAGCCTTGAGCGTTATCTTTGAATTAGGTGAATGCCTGAAGAAAATTTCAGGCCTGCCGGGCGTTACTCTGCAACCAGCGGCGGGGGCGCATGGCGAGCTTACAGGAATTCTGATGTTCAAAGCCTACCACGAAGATAGGGGAGACACCGGCCGGACGAAAATATTAATTCCTGACTCGGCGCATGGAACCAACCCAGCTTCTGCTGTTATCGGCGGATTTGAGACGGTTAAGATTATTTCCAATGCCAACGGCAGAGTGGATATAGGCGACCTTGCTTCCAAATGTGGCGATAATGTGGCCGGATTTATGCTGACTAATCCGAATACGCTTGGGCTTTTCGAGTATGATATTATTGAGATAGAGAAGCTGGTGCATGGCTGCGGCGGGCTGATGTATATGGACGGGGCCAACCTCAATGCCCTGCTTGGAATTGCCAGCCCAGGAAGCATGGGCTTTGATTGCGTGCATATTAACCTCCACAAAACTTTTGCTACGCCTCATGGCGGCGGCGGGCCTGGGGCCGGGCCGGTATGCGTTAGCGATAAGCTCGTGTCTTTTCTGCCAAACCCGACTGTTGAGATTCGCAATGATGAGTATGTATGCGTCTATGGGGATAAATCCATTGGCAAGGTGCATACTTTCAACGGCAATTTCGGGATGCTTGTCCGGGCATTGACATATATCAGAATGAACGGCGACGAGGGCCTGAGGCGCATCAGCGAAAACGCTATTATTAATGCTAATTATATGTTCAGACTGATTGCGGACAATTTCGATGTCCCCTATGACGAACATTGCATGCACGAATTTATTATTAGCGGCGACCGGCAGAAAGCCCAGGGGGCGAACACCAAGGATATGGCCAAGCGGCTGCTCGATTATGGCTTCCATGCCCCTACGGTCTATTTCCCATTGCTGGTCAAAGAGGCAATGCTTATTGAACCCACCGAAACAGAAGCGAAGGAAAATATCGATGATTTCGCCAATGTGATGAATAAAATTGCCGGTGAGGCTGCCGACAATCCCGAACTGCTTACTTCTGCTCCGCAATCAACGCCGGTCAAAAGATTGAACGATGCAATTGCCGCCCGTAAGTTGAATATTAAATGGACGGCGGCAGGCGGGGAGGAGTAAGTTAGTACTGTAATAAAACAAGTTTTCTTATATATTGCTAATTTCCTGAAATATTAGTAGTTTGAAATATTATATTGTTTTCTGATAAAAGAATAATTCTGAGAGAAAATGAAACAACTCTACTTCGGCGACTGTCTGGACATTTTGAGAGATTTGTATGCTAAGCATCCGCAAGGTTTTATAGATTTAATCTATATCGACCCGCCGTTTAACTCCAAAAGAAATTATAATATATTGTTCGAAGATGTGGATATGGCCGATACGAAAGCCCAGCGCGAAGCCTTTGCCGACACCTGGAGCAATGTAAGCTACAAGGATACTCTCGGAGAGCTTGCCGACCTCAATCTTTACCTGTTTAGATTCCTTGAAACTCTGGACAAGATAGATATTTCCAAATCTTCTGTGGCTTATCTGACTACAATGGCCATAAGAATCCATTATATTCGCAAAGTATTGAAAGATACCGGCTCTTTTTATCTGCATTGCGATCCGACGATGTCGCATTATTTGAAATTAGTGTGTGATTTGATTTTTGGGAAAGATAATTTTAGAAATGGAGTAATATGGCATTATAGAAGATGGACAAATGTGCAAAAACAGTATCAACATATGCATGATATTATTCTATTTTATTCAAAAGGTGATAATAATACATTTAATTTCACAGAAGTTGACATGTCAGATTCTCAAAAGAAAAAATATGAAAGAGGATGGGATAGTAATGTCATTCATGTTTCAAGCGAAAAATATTCACAATTAATAGTATATAAAAAAGATAAATTAGAGACTGCTGTAAAATCTGGCAAGATAGATTTAACAAAATTCAAGAAGATAATATATAGAGATAAACCCATAGTACCTGCATCTGATGTTATTTTAATGCCTGCTTTAAATTCCCAAGCCAAAGAACGCCTCGGCTATCCAACCCAAAAGCCCGAAGCATTATTAGAAAGAATAATTAAAGCATCCTCGAACGAAGGCGATCTGGTGGCTGACTTCTTTTGCGGTTGCGGAACAACGATTGCTGTTGCAAATAAGCTCAATAGAAATTGGATTGGCGCCGATATTTCACACCTTGCAGTCAAATTAATATTAAACAGGCTCACCGATCCCATCGCAGAAGGCGGGAAAAAGAAACTCCTTAAAGATATTGAGATTGACGGATTCCCCAAAGATATTGATTCGGCCAAACAACTGGCAAAATCCGACGAATTATTAAAGAAAAAAAGCAAACACGGAGCGTTTGACTTCCAGCATTGGGTCATTGAATTCCTGCTCGGCGGAATTAGAAACCCCAAAGACATTGCCGACGGCGGCTGGGACGGATATATAACCTTTACAAAGAATAATAATGAAAAAGGCCGTATATTAATCGAAGTTAAAAGCGGAAAAGTGAACGTTAAGAATATCCGTGAATTCGTTGATGTAATAAATAAAGAAGAAGCCGACATTGGAATATTCGTTTGCTTTGCCGATCAGCTGACTAAACCAATGGAATTAAGGGCAAAAGAAGCTGGCAAATATAAAGGGTACAAATTTGACCGCATTCAAATTCTGACAATAGAAGATATACTTGACGAAAGGGAAATAAAAATGCCCGGCGGAGTCGATGCCTCCACATTTAAGCAATCGGTGAAGGATATTAGACCGGATAATGTCGATCCTGAGTTGTTTTGAATCAAGGGTGAGAGAAATAGACGACGAAATGATAGGCTTCCTTTATAATTTACAATAATAATTTCTCTTAGATAGTCTCTATAATAAATTCCGGAGGAAATATGAATGCCTATGAAGTCCCAATTACGATTAATAATGACGGATTAATCCAAATCCCAGATGATATTGTAAAGATATTACCAAAAGAAAAAACGTTGAAAGCTATCATAATGATCCCCGAATCCATTGAATATGAAATCGATGAATGGAAAACCATTGCTGTAAATGAATTCCTGAAGGGCTACGGCGAAAAGGACAGTATCTATAACAAAATTTAATTCCGGTGACGTCGTTCTTCTCAATTTCCCTTTCTCGGACACATCGGCTCGGAAGAAAAGGCCTGCGATTGTCGTTGTTGACACTGAAGATAATGATATTATTGCCGCCCGAATCACCACTAAATTATATTCTACCAAACATGTTATTGTTATTAAAGAATGGAAATCTGCGGGACTCTTAGCTGCTTCCGTGATTCGCGCCCATAAAATTGCAACTCTTGATAAATCCTTAATCGAAAGAAAATTAGGGACACTTGCCTTAGATGATTTTACACAATTTAAGCGTGTTTTTAACGAATTAATTTCTTTATAATCCCGCAATAAAACCTTCCGATGTTGATATATCATTATTTATTCAAATTAATCTCACAACTCTCCAATTATTTAATCAAATAAATCTAAAGCAAAGCTTCTTGCGGCATATTTAACGGCTCTTGCGGCATATTTAACGGCTCTTGCGGCATATTTAACGGCTCTTGCGGCATATTTAACGGCTCTTGCGGCATATTTAACGGCTCTTGCGGCATATTTAACGGCTCTTGCGGCATATTCA
>JAJRTW010000198.1 GCA_024278075.1 Bacteroidota bacterium
GACAATCGTCTCAACGGGACAATCGTCTCAACGGGACAATCGTCTCAACGGGACAATCGTCTCAACGGGACAATCGTCTCAACGGGACAATCGTCTCAACGGGACAATCGTCTCAACGGGACAATCGTCTCAACGGGGCCACCCCCTTTGAAAAAGGGATTATAAAAGTCTCCATTTCACAAAGGGAGATTTAGAGGGTTTTCTTAATTAATATGTTCCAATTTTGGCAAGAATCGGCATCTTAGCATTACTCTGAGTTAAGTGCTTGGTATATTACATAGTTCCTGCGAGACAAAGCTAAAGCATCATCAACAGGCCGCAGTGTCCGGAATGTCTGCGCCCTGAATATTATCTCGTTTTATTGAGAAATAAAGCATATATTTTAACTTTGCCTAACATCAGTTAATTAATAATATTTTCTTACATTAGAAGAACAAAGTTATTAGTAATTATCTTAACAATAATATCAACAATAATATCAACAATAATATCAACAATAATATCAACAATAATATCAACAATAATATCAAATTGCTACGGCCTGTATTCATATTAGGTGTTCCAAGATCCGGCACCACACTTCTTAGAGTGTTGCTGGACTCCCATTCAAAGATAGCAGGCGCCCCCGAAACCGGATGGATAACCGGAGGCTATGGCCCGGAGACCTCGTTTAGGGGCCTTGTTGATTATCTAACCCGCCATGAACTCGGAGCGGTTAATAATCTGCCGGGCGTTAAACCAGATACGGTATTTGAATTGGCCAGGAACTTTCTTTCCGGGATATTATCCGAATATTTGACGCAGAAGAACAAAGAAATATTAGTCCTGAAAACACCCGATGACATTAAATATATCGATTTCCTTTTGGAATTATTCCCTGATTCAAAATTCATCCATATCTTTCGCGACTGCCGGGACGTTGCATGTTCGACAATGAGACATAAAGAGCTTCTATATGGAAGTGATTTGAAGGAGTATGGGGATTCCGGTTTTTTTGCTGTGGCTTATCGATGGTATGAATGGGAACTAAAAGTACGCAAGACTTTCTCAGGGGAAAACTCCGGAAATTATATTCGCCTGTCCTACGAAAATCTTGTTAGGAATTCTAGAAGGGAGTTAAGTAGAATCTGCAAATTTCTGTGTGTGGATTTCGAACAGGGAATGACCGATTATGCGAAGAAACAGCATGATTACCCCTCATGGGAACTCGGGTCGAGGGATGTAAAAAGCAGAGGCAAAATTAATTCGGCAAGCGTAGGGATATGGAAAAATGAAATGCCAAAAGACGAAATTATTAAAATCGAGAAGGCTTTCGGAAGCTATCTGACCGGGTTGGGATATGGGCTGTCATCTGATATTGATACAATAACCGAAATAAATAATAAAGATGCCATTCGGCTTCAATCCAAGATTGTTGATGAGAATATTAAAGTTAATTCTTTACATAGACAAATCATTAATTTAGACGAAAGAATAGCTGAAAAGAGAAAGAACATAAAACAAGAAAAGTTGAAAGTAATTGAACAAAGAAATGATCTGGAGAATCTGATTATCGAAAAAGAAGTGCTTAATAAAATGATGAACGAACTAAAGATGAGTAATGACTAAACGCCTGTTATTATTCTATCCGGCCAATCCATTCACAAAACGCCATGGTGTGCACAGCCGCTTTTTGCAATTGCTCAAGTATTTCAAATCGCGGAATATTGAAGTGGATATGCTTTCTATAACAAACAGAAATATTGAAAGCTGGCCGGACAACCGCGATCTGGCCATAGATGAAAAACAATTGTTGAAATCCCTCTACCTGAGTGATTTTGCCGAAGGCATGGAAAAAGATTTGTCCATTTTCAGCAGAATAAAACGACGGTTTGGTTATGAATATGATAAATTCCCGGACCATACTTACTCGAACCTGAAAAGATTGCTTCAATCTATTCTGAACGAAAAGCAGTACGACTTCTTATTTATCAGCTCGGTTTATTGGGGCAATTTGATCAAAGATTTAAAGGCCAATACAGAAACCGTACTGGCAATGGAAGATTTTATGACTATTAATTTGTATGAAAAAAAAGGCAGGACATCAAGCATAGGAAATTTCATCGACGAAGAAGTAGTAAGAATAAATGGTTTCGACAAAGTGATATGTATATCAAGAGACGAAATGCAGTTTTTCGATAGGTTTTGCCATAAGCCGGAATTTCATTACATTCCACATTCTCTTCCGGTGAACTCCAACTCTTTCTCAGATCGGAAAACTATTGATGTACTGTTTATTGGCTCGAAGAACCCATTCAACAGGGACGGAATTAAGTGGTTTTTTGAAGACGTATATCCGCTTCTGGATTCAAGTATAAAAATATCAATAATTGGCCATGTGAACTCATATTTTCTGGGATACCCCAGAAAGTATCCGAATGTGAAGTTTATTGAATTTGCCGAGCAGCTCGAAGAATTCTATACAGGTACAAGGTTGACTATATGCCCAATGCTTGGCGGGACAGGCCAAAAAATTAAAATAATCGAATCGCTTTCCTTCGGAGTGCCGGTGGTTGCTACGCCGAAAGCTATAACCGGGCTTGGAACTTTAAGCTCAAACGGATGTGAATCAGCCGATACGGCAAGTGATTTTGCCAATAAAATCATGCTGCTTATTGATGATGATGCTTATCGAGAAGCGAAATCTATCGAGGGGCATAACTTTTTCAGGGAGAATTTCTCAGAGGGAAATATTTTTAATAATCTGGATAAGGTTTTTCTTAAAGATTGATCTGAAACCTTCTAACATTGTCCTCATTATTCTCAGTCTTCTTGATTCTCAGTCTTCTTATTCTCTAACAAAGCCAGGTTTTTTTCAAGCCATCGTTGCGGATATGGCTCGTAGCGATTGCATAAATTCCTTATGCAGTCCGTATATAGCATCGCACCCCTTACAGCGCATTGAACCGGGATGTCACCCTCCTTGGAAACATTCACTTTTTCTTGAATACTACCAACTATCCTATACGGGAATTTACTGTAATCCAACTTCAAAAATTCACAAACATCCTGCATAAAACCCAGTGGGTCTTCTGTTAATTTATCGAAGAAAAAGACGCCAACATTTTCCTTTGGAATGTATTTTTCCCATCTTTCAATTATCTCGATGTAATCCGGAGCTATCTTATGCTGATATTCCAGCAAATCGATCAACCCATCTAAAGGCACTTGGTCATAATGCCGGCTGCTTAGACGAAAATATTTCATTTTGGCAGTTGACCATATCCTTTCAACAGGGTCTCTCAGGAAAATCAGTACTTTAATACCGGGGTATAACCTGCTTATTTTTTCAATCCTATCTTCCGGAAGAAAAATGTGCAAAGGGCTAATGTTGCCAGTCATCAAACCATTTTTAGTTTTATATAAATTCCGGAACCATGCATCATTGCGGGGGAAAACAAAATACCTGAAATCCCATAATATCTTTTGGCTTAGAATCAGCTCTGGCTTGGACATATAATCCTTTAATCTTTCGGAGAACTGGTTCCGAATTCGGCGATGGCGAAAATTTTTGCCAAACATCAAATCCTTGTCTGCTGTACCTTTAACGAAGTTTTTTTCCCAGAAATAATGAATTTCTTTAATATGTGGTAATGTAACTTCCGGATGCTTAATAAGGTTATGATAGAGCCATGTGGTGCCGGTTTTAGTAAACCCAACGCTCAAAAAAGCCGGCCCTATATGAGTATTTTCCGGTTTATCGCATCTATCGCCCGTATCTTCGTCTATATTGCTGAATTCCTTCGTTTCCCGCCCCCAGAACATTGTATATTTATACCGTAGCTGCATATCTTAGATACATTTTGAGAAAAGCTCCGAAATATACCAACTATATTTTTTGGGTATATCGATTTTCATTCCTTCAAGCACTTTTACAGGCAGATTCAAGAGATTATTTTGATTAATCGCGGCCGGGTCGATATCCAAAAATTCACATATTTCACTATAGAAAGTGTATGGCTCCGTATCCAGCTTTTCGAAAAAATTCACATGGATGTTATACGGCTTAAAATACTTTGCCCATCTGTCTATCAGGGCAGTATAACTTGGAATTGCCGAATGAGTCCTCTTAAAATATCTATAAAACTCTTCTTCCGAAATGTCCTCGAATCTGCGGTCATGATCCTTCAATATATTCATTTTCGCTTTTGACCATAATTGATCAACGGGATTGCGAAACAAAATAATTATCTTAATATCCGGAAAGGAAGCGGCGATCTTCGCAATTTCCTCTTCGGGCAGTTCGCAATAAAATGGGCTGATATCACCCTTCACCTTATGATGTCTACTTTTAAATAACGATCTGTACCATCTCTCTGTGCGTGGGAATAAGAGGTATTTGAAGTCCCATTGCATTGAAAACAAATAATTCCTAATCATATCAAGTAAACCATAAATTTTGGTTTTATTGATCTTGCCGGGGTACCTGATAATCTTAATTATTCGTTTAACAATTCTCACACTCCTAACGAAATATAACCTCGGCCTGCCAAGGAGGAATTTCCTGTTCCGTTTGAAATGCCAGCTTGAGTTTGAGAACCTTTTTAGTATCGAAGGTTTGTGGAATTTATATCTTTCCCAAAAATATAGCAATTCCTTGGTTGTGGGGGATATGAATACTTCCGGATGCTGTCTTAAAGTCTTGTTAAGCCACGTAGTCCCGGTTTTTTGAAGGCCTATGCACAAGAACGTGGGGCCGTTATTTTTTTTTGATGCAAACAATTTTATAAGCCAGTTTCTAATAATTTAATAATTCAATTAATGTTCTCATAAATGATATAGAAACATAAACATCAATATATTAAGGGCTTATCTTCTTATCTTACTTAATCGGATAAAAGATTTGAATATCATTTCCGAAATGTTTAGATTCTCTTATCATTAATAAGTAAATTTAGTATCTTTTCAAATTAAAAAAAAGCGAATTATTACTAATTATATTATGAACTAATATAGATTATATCAGTAGTGTCCGGTTAAAATAAGAGCGGCTCATAATTTATACTCGAATACTACGTTATGTTATCGCAAGTTGCCAATAACAGAATAAGAATCGTAGGGGCAGGTTCCAAACCTGCCCTAGTGTAGCTATTCGTAAAAAGGCTTAGTATATTCATCTCATTCCCAAATCGGAGATGCTGTGTGAAAATAAGAATAATTATTTTTAAATTCATCAATTGCTCATCAGGAAAACCCCCGGTTACTTCGTAACCAC
>JAJRTW010000199.1 GCA_024278075.1 Bacteroidota bacterium
ACAATAATGCTGGGTTAATCGCTGTAGCAAGAGTGGAAACTGCAAAAGAATTAGTCAAATAATCCGCTCGATGTGGATTTTGGCATAGTAATCGTTATATTTAGTTGGGAATTAACTTACTTTGGGAATTTAGGTTGTATTTCTATATCGTCGTAGGGGCAGGTTCCAAACCTGCCCGATTACCCGCAATATCATTATTCGGGACGGTTTGGAACCGTCCCCTACGGATTATAAAATTGATGCTGAGGGTGAGTTTTTGTCCCCATTCCTCATTTCGCAACTTTGGACGATTAATGAACTACCAATATATTCGACAATTTGGCAACCAGCTTTCAATCTTTGCCTTTTCAGCATCTGAGAAGTTGTTGCCCCCCAAATACAAATATTCCAAATTAGTCAGATTCTTAATACTTTCCGGTAGGGTCGTTAATTTGTTGTCTTCCAACCGCAACTCTCTCAAATTTGGCAAATCGCATATACTTTCCGGCAAAGAAATCAATCCATTATTACTAAAAAATAACCTCCACAAATTAATCAGATTTCCGAAGCTTTCCGGTAGGGTCGTTAATTTATTGCTACTCAAATACGCTCGTTTCAATTTAGTCAGATTGCCCAAACCCTCAGGCAACGATGTCAAATGGTTTCTCTGTAAATCTAAATAATCCAACTCTATTAGATTACCAATACTCTCAGGTAATGTCGTTAAGTTATTGTTACTCAGAGACAAATCTCTCAATTTTGTCAGATTACCTAAACTTTCTGGCAAGGTCGTTAATTGGTTGTGCCACAAAAATAACTCTTCAAGCCCAGTTAGATTCCCAATACTTTCCGGCAGTGCAATCAATTCGTTCTGGTTCAAGTACAACTCCTTCAAATTAGTCAGATTACCGATACTCTTCGGTAAGATTTTAAAGCTGTTTGCTGCTAAAACTAATCTTTTCAAATTGATCAGATCGCCAATACAATCAGGAAGTTCTGTTAAATTTTTGTCATATAGATGTAGCGTATCCGTATTTTCATTATATATTACACCCATAATTTCACACCCAATACCTAAGGGGATAATAGTAAAATCTACTTCGTTGCTTTCTTTATCATTTACTGTTACGGATGCCTTGCCAGTTGTTGACCATGTTGGCACTATTACTTTTATTTCCGTATCGCTCCAACTTATGAAGTCTATTGCAACTTTTTCATTGAAACTGACTTTGCTATTGCCACGGGTGGAGTCGAAGTCTGTTCCAATTATTGTTACTTCATCGCCGATTGATCCGCTGTCAGGGATAATGGATGTGATAACGGGGGTGTTATCGTCTTTGTTGCCGTTTGGATTTGTAGGTTTATCCTCGCCGCAGGCGGCGAATAATATTGACAAGGAAATTAAGGCTGTGAGAATAAATTGTAATTTCTTCATTTGAGTTCCTGGTTTAGTTAATGAATCAAAATCGTTCTGAATATTTGAACAATTCAAACCGTAACGAAGTTACCTGTATCCCCAAATCGGAATTTGGGAATGAAGGTTCCCCGACGTTTTTCAATATACCAAATTTTTCCAATTATAAAAATCAAATAAAAAACATTTCATCCTCCTTTTAATCTCCTTTTATTGTAGTGCTGGCGTGTCCTGTCTAATTTTGCAGCGTAATAAAAATCAAAGAGTAATAAATCACATTCATAACAACATAAGGAAAAGATATGTGGATTGAAATATTCAAAACGGGAAGGCACACAGATTCCAACGGCTCCTCGGACAAATACTCGGCTGATATGTTGGACGCTATCGTGAAGAAATATAACGACAGCGTTGAAGGATCTGCTTCGTTCGAAGCGCCGGTGGTGAAGGGCCACCCGAAAACCAACGACCCGGCCTACGGCTGGGTGGAGAGGCTGGCACGCCGCGGCGACCGCCTGATGGCAAAGCTCCGCAGCCTGTCGCCCGAACTGGCAGGGCAGGTTAAGCAAGGCATGTTCAGGAAAGTATCCATGGCTATCTATCCGGACTTAATGCTCCGGCACGTAGGTTTCCTCGGCGCATTCCCACCAGCTGTTAAAGGCCTCGAACCAGTCTCTTTCGCCGGAGCGGAAAAATACTTAGCTTTCGAAAATGAGCTTTCCGATGAACCCGATAATGACAACGGACAAAGCAAAGAAGAACAGCAGGACGAGCAAGTGCCGGCAAAAGAATTTACAGAGCTGAAGGAAAAATACGTCAGCCTGTCGGACCGCAATGTAAATCTTGAGAAATTGAACATAGAATACCTCGAAAAAATCAAGCAATTCGAGAAGGAAACACGCCAAAAGGAATTCCGCGAATTCACCAATTCATTGATTGACAGCCCCAACGGCCCCGTTATAACACCTGCCCAGGCTGATGCTGTAATAGACATATTAGAAATGGCTCACTCGGCAGATGCCAACGGCGGCAATAAAGAATTTGCCGATGGCCGATGTTATGTTGACATGGTCAGGAACTTCATATCCGGGTTCCGGCCTGCCGTTCAGACAGGGGAATTCGCTAGTGTAATATCCCTTTGAAAAGGTAATATATATTGCTATATTTGCAACATGGCAAGAAAATCAAAAGCAATACCAATAAGCAAACAGCAGAAACAAGAATTATTAATCTGGAGTCGTTCGCAAAAGTTAGACTACCGC
>JAJRTW010000200.1 GCA_024278075.1 Bacteroidota bacterium
CCCCTTTTTTCAGGGGGAATTTGATCAACTATTCCCCCTTAAAAAAGGAGGAAGTGAGCCAGGCGAGCAAGGGGTTGTCCGACAATCTGCAAGGCATAAGAGCATAATAAAACCATTTCCTTGCACTTTTAAGTTGAATATCTTTTGTAACTACTATACCAATAAACAGTTAGTGCTTTTTGAGGGCAATCTAATTAGCAATAACTCATCTATTCAAATGTTTGGCATAGTTATTCATAAACAGGCTCGGTATATTAATGAACTGATACGATAGCCATTTCAGGCGGAATCGAATCAATTGCCGGTTTCGGCGGCGGTTTTGGAGCGAACACCGAATCCGGATAGAAGAAAGCCCTCATTATTTTCCCTGCTATCGGCGCAGCAACCGCACCGCCAAATCCGGAGTTCTCCACAAAAACAGACATAGCAATCCTGGGATTATCCTTGGGCGCAAAGCAAACAAACCAAGCATGATCCTTGCCATGCGGATTCTGTGCTGTACCCGTCTTGCCACATACTTTAAGCCCGGGAACGTGGGCGATCATGGCTGTCCCGCCCTGCCTGTTAACCACATCGTACATACCATCGCGGATTAAATCGAAATACTCTTTCTTAATCGGCAAATCGAACTCGGCATAGCTAACCGGCTCTTTTTTATTTGTCATGTTATTGTAAATCGACCTAACAATATGCGGTTGATATAAAGTGCCGCCATTGGCAAGCGAAGCGGTATAAACGGCCATTTGCAGCGGCGTTGCAAGTATTTCGCCTTGGCCAATTCCGTAATTCAGCAACAAGCCTCGCGGGATTCTCTTTCCATACTGCTTTGTCAGCTTCTCCCGGCTGGGATAGTTTCCGTCAACTTCGTAGGGCAGGTCAATCTTCGTTTCACTGCCAAACCCAAACATTCTGCCGTATTCGATAATTTTATCCAGGCCTAATTTAAGCCCTAACTCGTAGAAGAAAACATTGCACGAACCTTGAATGGCACGCCTAACATTCGTATTGCCGTGCGCTCCGTGGCATTTCCAGGGCCTGCCGCCAAACACCAAAAACCCTCCGCAATAGATAGTCGAGCTCGGCGTTATCAGGCCCTCTTGGAGTGCGGCAAGGGCAATCAGCATTTTAAATGTAGAGCCGGGTGGATATGCGGACATAATCGCCCTGTGCAGCAGCGGCTTGCCCGGGTCATTCAACAATCCGTTGTACAAATCGGAAGATATTTTACCACTGAAATCCCTTGGGTCGAAATCCGGCTTGCTCACGCTAAGAATTACTTCTCCATTCCGAGGATCAATTGCAACAATCGCCCCCCGTTTCCCTTCAAGCAATTTTTCGGCATATTCCTGCAATTTCAGGTCTATCCCCAGGTAGAGGTCGAAACCATTATTCGACAAAACATCATTATCGCCTTGCTCGAAACTCGCTACCTTCTTTCCGAATTTATCAACCATAACACATTTGATTCCATCTTTGCCCCGAAGCATGGATTCGTATGAATACTCCAATCCCGATTTGCCGATAGCATCGCCGGGATTATAATAATTCCACTTCTTAAGCTGCCGGCCGGAGATCTCTCTGGTATAGCCTAACACATGGCCAAGATTGCCTTTGAACTCATACAATCTTTTCGACTCGACATTTATATCAACTCCGGGCAAATAGTCATTATACTCTTCCAGCAGCGAAACGATAGCAAAGTCGGCATCTCGAAATATCTTTCTGGGAATAAACGGCGAATAGCTTTTGAACTTGGCCAGCGATTTCTCTATATCAGCAATGTCCAGCCCTAATATGGAAGACAGCAAAGGCAGGGCAGCATCAAGGAATTCGTTCGGAGTGATGGATACTGAAAACGAAGGTTCATTATGCACGAACAGTTTGTCGTTTCTATCATAAATATTTCCACGGAACGGCTCGACCCGTAATTTTTTTATTGCCTGCGCATCACTTTCATATCTGTATTCGCTGCCTTCGATGATCTGCAACTGGGCAAGGCGCAGTATAAAAACTACCGAGACAAGCACGACAAACACCTTGAAGGCACGCCTGCGGCCAGCGGAAGCAAAATATGGATTGTCGCCAAATGATTGTTTTAAAGGCATTTAACTGGCTCGGTTATAGTAGTACGTTTGGGAATTGAATGGAAAAATATTTGCAATAATATCCATCTGCCCTATTAAAAATAATATGGAAATTAATAAAAATATGGAATTTATTCGGAAATTAAAATCAATATTACTGATAACGTATTATTTCCCGGACGGTATCTCCTCATTTCGTTCCGCCAGTTGTTAGAAGCGGCAATTGGATGGGTCGGAGAGTTATATATGCAGGGGTGAACGGCCACCCCCCTACGGTTATGAATCGAATATATATGTAGGGGCACAATTCATGAATTGCCCCTACATAATTAGATTGACAAGTCACGACTATGACAAGTCACGACTATGATAAGCCATAATATGATAAGCCATAATATGACAAGTCATTATTAGCTGGGGGATATAATTAACCCAAAGTAGACTGCCCTGGTTCCCAGTTGCAGGGCGTCAAACCGCCGGTTTGCAATGCAGACAAAACGCGCAGCACTTCCTTGGAATTTCGGCCTACGGCTTCGGGATGAACTACGGAATACCGCAAATTCCCGTCCGGGTCGATAATATACAATCCCCTTAGGGCATAGCCTGTCTCTTTCTTATAAACTTCGTATCTCTTGGCAATCTTGCCGGTAAAATCAGCAAGCATCGGGTAAGGCAAATTCCTTAGGCTTGGCTGCTGAGTGCGCCATGCAAGGTGCGAAAAATGGCTGTCGGTAGAGCAGGCTATCACTTCGCAGTCCAATTCCTTGAAGGCATCGTAATTCTTGCCGAACTCTTCAATTTCGGTGGGACAAACAAAAGTGAAATCCAGCGGATAGAAAAACAGCACAACCCACTTGCCTTTATAGTCATCCGATGATATTTCTTTGAAAGCATTGTCAGTATTCAATGCCGTTGCATCACCACCAACTACGGCGGTGCCTCTGAATTTTGGAGCGGAACGCCCAACTAATAAACTCATAAAAAACTCCTTATTATATAAAAATGGATTAAAATAAAAAAAGGTATAAATACTCAGATTAAAAATAATTCATTACGGACAATTCTTGTCGTATTTAACGAACCGCCGCATTTTTTAGTGTTGGAATATCTACATTTTTTTATATAAATATTAATTTATAAGTGGAATCAGTAGTGTTCGGTAAAATGAGAATTTCCCTATTCTTCAGAGGTCTCTCATTATTAATTAGGGCTTCCTCAAAAAGTTGACTGAGATATAATTATTAGTATGTTTGCAATATTAAGGAAAAAAACAACCCCCTAAATCCCCCTTTATTAAGGGGGAAATAGTTGAAGTTACAACCCCCTAAATCCCCCTTTATTAAGGGGGAAATGAGCCAGGCGAGCAGGGGGTTGTCATACTTTCTGCAAGGTTTTCGAGCATAATAAATTGTATGCCTTGCACTTTGTTGTTGGATATTTTTTATAACTACCTTAATTATGATTAGTTGATACTTTTTGAGTTTAACCTAATTA
>JAJRTW010000201.1 GCA_024278075.1 Bacteroidota bacterium
AGCAAAGCGAGCAGGGGGTTGTCCTACAATCTGCAAGGCATAAGGGCATAATAAATCCATTTCCTTGCACTTACTAATTGAATAGTTTTCGTAATTACTATAACAATAAACAGTTAGTACTTTTTGAGGGCAATCTAAATAGCATTTTGCGCAACGTGAGTGAATAATACAGGTTCAATCAATACTTTTGTAGGGGCTGGTTCGCAACCTGCCCGTTTACCAGAAATACCTATTAATTTAGTATAAGATGAAGAACTAAGATATTTTTACGAATGATGCGATTTATATTCCCGAATTTAAAGCTATGTCCTGTTTCACTTTAGCAATAAAATACAGATAGCCCGTTTTCCTGCTTTCCCTTCTATGTCTCTTTTCGGCTGAAATAAACAAGTAATAATCCTTCCCGAAATCATTAACGCTAAGTTTTTTATATAGCTTAACTGCACGAGTGAAATTGCGGCTCGAATCGGCAATTTCCATTGAAGATTCCGGCAGGCAAACCATATCCTTAGAAAATGAATACCCAAAATAATACTTCTCATCGGTATCTTCCGGTATCAGATCTTCGTTGTGCAGAAAGCCTTCGATTTTTACTTTGGGCAGTCCCAGCCCGCCGATTTCCTTTGCCGCACCGTAGGACAAATCCAGAATTCTTTTCCTGATATACGGCCCTCTGTCGTTAATTCGAACCAATACCGAGCGGTCATTCTTTAGGTTTGTCACCCTCAATACTGTTCCGAAGGGGAGTTTTTTGTGGGCAGCCGAAAAAGCGTACATGTTAAATCTTTCGCCGTTAGCCGTCAATCGCCTGTGGAACCGGTGAGCATAATAAGATGCCGTTCCTGTGATTTCGTAGTAGAATTTGGCTCCGATATCCAAATCATCAATAGAAACCGTGGTTTGTTGCTTTGCCGGCTTATCGAAGTCGATTATGACAGAATCACCGGCGGCAGTAGCGCTGTCGATAAAATGTAAGAACGCAATAGTTAGTGCGATAATTGCTGGTATTACTATCCTTGCAATCTTCTTCGGCTTTGAACTAAATTCGATCATGGGTTTTGAACCCTCTATTTATGAAACATAATAATGTATGCTTGTGAATCAATAGTTATCTGAATCAATAGATAAATGATTCATCAACTCCGCCGCAAGCAATCGGACATTACTTGGCTAAAACATATCTATTCGACGCAATCATCCTGGAATAAAACCCGTAAGTGGGATTTAATGTTGTTAAAAATCAATGAATTACGCCATTCCCAAACAAACAGGGCTTAGAAACGAAAGTTCATAGTAATTATTTTAATCTATTGTTATTATATGCAATAAGCGTGCCACAAGGAGAGGCCGGTGCTTTGTAAGTGATTTATTGGCAATGGCTTGACTAATATGATGCTGCCGCACGGGAGGATTCAGGGTAGTAGCGAATTTATGCCGGATAACTTTACTATGTTAGAATATAAGCTGCCGGCTGGGACTTAAAAGGCTAAAATCTGAATGAAGTTATCAATGAAAAAACGCCTTGATTTCTGCCGTTCTTTCCGAAAAGCCTCACAGTATATGAAATTTCATTCTCAATATCGTCAAAGAGTTTTGCCCAAAATGCCAATCCAAAACTAATAATATCTTCCTGCACTACTGAATTCCTCGGAAGAAATAAGGCCACATTGTCATAAGGAGCAAGGCTGGATATATAATCTAACCTGAATCGCAGCTCAGTTTTTTTCACATTGCTGAAGGCATATAATAAATTTATCAATAGCTGGTCTTCAAATTCCTCGTCCCTGTAATTGTAGCTGACATTCGTAATTACTCTTGAGTTCTTGGAAATATATCCCAATTTAGCGCCGGCAAGAAACTGGATGGCGCCATCGCTGAGAATCTCGTAATCGGGGTCATCAAACACACCTTTATGAGTTCCGGGCGGGATCCTGTATTCCAAATTAACAGCCGAATAAAATTCATTGTCGACAATCGTATAGTTCAAGCCCATTCCGTAATAATCAAATTGCGAAAGAGAAATGTCGGCAATGTTAAATTCAGCCGTTCTATTGGCAGGATAGTAAGTTCCATCGCCGGCTCTGGTGGAATCGGTATAGTCAATTATATCACTCTCGACATAATTATACATTGTGTACGGAAGCCTGATATATCCGGATAGATTGTCATAAAATTCATATTCAAACCGCAAATCAAATGTATAGAATTGCAAATCATATATATATTTTGTGGATAGATTGGTAAGCGAATCGCCGTATTGTTGAGAAGAATAAGCTGAATCCCTCTTTATATCGGTTATTAATTCACCGTCCATATCGTAATAGCTCGATGAATTGCCAACATGAAGCCCGAAATCGATTTTAAATTTCGTCTGCTTTTTGCTTTTCTTATTTTTTGCCAATAACGGGCCGGATACCAATAATAGCAATATGGCCAATGCAGGCAGAATGATTATTTTCTTCAATATAATCTCTCAATAAAATTAATTCAAACGTTCGATTATCCGGCAAACAAACCACCGGTTTGGATGAGACTGGCAACAGCTTCAATTCTACTCAATATAAAAAGATTTATGCTTAGGGTCGAATCTTGACGATAATAATTGATAAAACATCTCATATTCCGCCGGGCCTATCATGTCTTTAAATATAATAAAATACCGCGATATTTCAAGCCTGTTTCCATTCGGGTTGTATAATATCTCAAGCCGGCCAATATCATTTTTTATTATTACGTTATCGGGCACATACGAGAATTCCATATTGTCAGGAATTTCTATGCTGAAGAATTCCTTTTCATTAATCCTCAGGGGCAGGCCGAACGGTGTGGTTCTTTCCGCAGGGCTGATTGTAATTTGTTTGCTTTCAATGCCAAGCGGGCAATACGGAATATCTATTTTAATTACTCCACCAATCTCTTTCAGCAATTCTTTAGACGAAAGCGTTGCGCCTTTAGAATAACTTCCGCCCGGCTGAGCGATGAAATCAGGGCCTTTCAGTTCCACTTTAAAATTCTGATTCTCCAGAGCTTCTTTCACATTTTTATCACACTTGCCGTTCAACACCGACGGCACATAATCCCCCATTAAACTAACCGATGCCTTGCCATTAAGTTCACGGTTTTTATTCAGCGAAAGCAAGCAATTGAAAACCACCGCATCATTATCCTTTTTGGGGTAAATTCTTACCGTATTCTTATAATCCCTAACCAGTGGTATAAAAGTAACACCAAGGAATCTTGATGGGTACAGGCCATGTTGCCTGCCGTTCGGATCGAGCATCATAATCGGTATCGGATTGTCGCCATCGAAAACCAGAACGAACGGATTTTCATATTGAGATACAACCGCTATGTCGTCGGAAGCAGTATTGTTTTTTGAAGCAATTGCCGGGTATGCTTTTATGCCAGCCTTATTGCACATAGCACTCAGCAGAATGGCCTTGTCCAACTTCGAGCCAATGTTCCGGTCGTATACTTCCTGCGCCTTCAATGGTTTATATCCGATGTACTTCAAAGCTCCGGCCATAGTCCCCACATTATTGGCCACATAGTCCCTTAATGCCATTGACTTATCGATTGTCGAGAACCTGTCTGAAATCATGCTGTCTATCTCCGCCGATACCTTGTCATCCAAGTCAAACAGTTTCTTGTCATGCAATAGATGGCCGATTACTTCATCATTGGTAGCGGTGCCGAAATATAATACGGGGAGAAAATCCTCGAAGGCTGGCTGGGCTGATTCGATTGCCACTTGGGGCAAATCCATGAATGTCCAGGAATAAACATCATAATTGCCTTCCTTCGTTTTCGTTAGCTTGCTGTACTTATTAGTTAAATTTATCGATAGTTCCTTGCCGGCCGGGATTTTAATAATTATGTCCATTTTCTCTATCGGGTTTCTACCGCCGATAATAATTTTGCCGGTCATTCCGGGCAGAAATCCTTTCCTGGTATCAATATTATACTCAAGCTCTATGGTGCAATTCTTTTCCAGGCCCGTATGAGTAACAACCATCTCTCGCAGGCCAAGATAAGGGGCAGCGCCGGAGGCAAACCTCGGCAATACCTCATTATAAGCATTAAACGGAGAGCTGACAATCTGTCCGTCTGCCATGGTCGTTACAGATTTGCCAACCGTTAGCTTCTGCCAGGCCGGGTCGTAGACAATAAATGTTTCGCCATAGGCCCGGGTGACTGCATAGCTGGAGAACAACTGCAATTTGTGGGAATAGTTGTAGGTGCTTCTACCGTCCTGGTTCAGAATATACTCATGCTTAATTTCCTTGAAAATTGCATCGAAATCATCCGCAGCATGGATGTTGAATTGCAATGCGAAAAAAACAAGGAAAATTGGTTTGATAATATTTAACATATTTGATTTCATATTTATTTAAGGTTTCCTCAAAAAGTAGTTGGTGAAAAAGATTCTAATGCTTATGCTTTAAGGAGAATGACAACCCCCTAAATCCCCCTTTATTAAGGGGGAATTTGATCCACTATTCCCCCTTAATAAAGGGGGAAGTGAGCCAGGCGAGCAGGGGGTTGTCCTACAATCTGCAAGGCATAAGAGCATAATAAAACCATTTCCTTGCACTTTTAAGTTGAATATCTTTTGTAACTACTATATCAATAAACAGTTAGTGCTTTTTGAGGGCAATCTATTTAGTATTCTTTATTAATTAATAATTTCAAAATCTAATATCACTGCTATCCGGTAAATAATTAGAGCCGTTCACAATATTTACTTGCATATTTTGACTTGTCATTCCGAACTTGTTTCAGAATCTATGAGCCAGAAGTACTGCGGCAAATGGATCCTGAAATAAATTCCCCGATAAATCGGGACAGGCAGGATGACCTTATTTGGTAGTTTTCACACTGTCTCCCCAGCTTAGCCTGCGCTTTAATGTAGTTAAGCTGGGGCTTAATAGCGATTATATTGAAAAAAAGCACACGAAGTGTGTGCAAAAATTTATGTCATAAACTATCATTTCATAAAAACCAAAGGTGCGTTCATTAGTTCTTTCCGCTCAATTAAAGCAGCCCTGAAATCCGGCCAATCTTCGGGTTCATAGATTCTTTTGGGCATAACGTGAGTAGCCTTTAAGGTAACTTTGCCGCCTCCGTGTGAATAATTAGCTTTGAATTTGGCAGCATCGCTGTCAATTTCGTCAAATTTCGGAATTTCCACAGGATGCTTCGGTGATTGGAGGTTAATCGTTTCTGTGATTTCAACAATTTTCGAGCATCTTGTCCTGAAACCATATTGCTTTTCCTCCTTGCCGGTATCCATGGCCAATTCAGGGGCCATAAAATAATCATCAAACGGATTCTTTGCCAGCAGAGGCGTAAAGATAATTTTGTCTTTGGTGATGGTAGCGTAATTTTGTATTTCGTACCATATTTCGACTGAAAACGGCCTTGACAGATCTTCCGGGTCGGAATAATTTAGCCTGTTAAAACTAATATTCGGTGCAATCTTTGCCAATAGCTTTTTGTAATATTCTTTTCTCCATGACTTGTGATTCCTGAGGAAAGCCCTGCGGATAAGAGCATCTGTCTGCCCTTCGGCGGTAATAGTAATAAACCCCATCAAAGTGCCACCGGAGATCAGCTTTGATTTCCCAACTATCTTCAAATAATGATTCTCCGGAGGTGAAACCGGGGTGGTCATAAGGTCGGCCCCACCGGGAATACCCATCAGAAACTGCTGCTGCTGCTCGGCGCTCGACCACAACTCTCTTACTCCCGGCACCCAGGTCGGATCGAGCAGAATCCATTGGCCGTCAGATAATTCCACAACCGTCACGCTATGATTAAACTGATCGGCCGGTATCCTGTCGATCCTCGACCCCGCCATTGTCATAGCCGGATATGACGTGAACCCGGCGGCCCGGAGCATCGTCACCAGCATCCCTGCCTTGTCCTTGCACACCCCGCAGCGGTCGGCGAATGTCATCTGCCCCTTATGCAGCGTATAGCCTTCGCCCTTGCCCATCGAAAGGCCCGAATAGCGAATCTCCTCGGCGGACCAATGTGTCAGAATTTTGATCTTTTCCATTTCATCATCGATACCGTCGAGCAGTTCATCTGTTTTCTTTTGGACCTCCGGCGTAACTTCAAAGCTGCCGAAATCCTCATTTACACCATTGAACCAAACGGCTTTTTCCCACCAATCGGCGGCAGTCGAAAGCAATAATTTAGTCTCAACGTCCGAACCGTTTACCATATTCGGCTCGGGCTTGAATGGTTTTATGTCTTTTTTCGACCAGCAGTAAATAATTTTATCTGTTTCCTCAAACGGATTATCAGCGGTAAGTATATGATTGCTTTTAATTTCCTTCTTATGCGGATTGATTCTGACCGGTATTTTATTTACTTTAGTAGCTCCGAAATGAACATAGGATTGCACCTCGCCGTTGTAAATTTCATATTGCAGAGGTTTGTCCGGCGGCATATATATTTTATATACTTTCTCAAGAACCGGCACTCCGGAGTAAAAATGGACAATATCATAATAATGGCCTCGCATAGGCGGGATGAATTTATCGTCATCGCCATCGGCCAGCAGGGCATAGGTAAACCCCTTGCGGTTGACGATGGTTTCGACGGCATCTCCCGGCTCGAGGCGGCCAAGCTCCACGGCAAGCTCGCGGGCGCCCCAGTATATGGCCCTTGCCGGTGCGGGATAATCATAGAATTTATCTTTCTTAATTGTGTCAATATCGCCATTTTTCCTATAGATTAATATGCTGCCAATTTCCACTTTTGCCGACAGCGGGTCGTAGCCGAATTTAAGCATGCGGTTGCGTTTGGCTCCGGCGGGCGTAAGGATTTTAGTCAATTTGTGCATCCTAACATAGCTCAGGCCTGTTTCCTTTACGTCGGTGATTGTGCTGTCGAAGATGACAAGGGTGTTCGAACCCGGGTAATCATCAGCATTACCTGCACTTTTTATCAGGTCTGCTATGGGGCCGGAACCGGAAAAACACGGGCGGATGGATAATAGGATTAGAATAAAGAGGAGGAACAATTTTCTGGGATCGGACATACTGTTACCATTTTAATAATTTATCGAATTAAAAGTAATTGCTTTTCTATGAATTGCAATATAATTAAAGATGTTATTCTAACAAGAAGAAGATATTATCTTTTTTTTATCGGATAGTATCTTTAGTAAGAAGCCGTTTGAAAGCAACTGGGTATTCTCATCCTCGAACGTTGTCCATCAATAATAAGAGTGTTGTACATCCGCAGTCTACCGATAGTATTATGGAACATGAATAGTTATTATTATTATGCAATATATTGCTTAACATGAATTCTATAGTTATCCACATCGGCTGTCATGTTTTCCACAATTGTGGAGAAGTTATCTGCCTCTATTATTGATTGAATACCATATATTTAATTTTTTTATGAAATGTATTGCTTAACGGAATGCCGCAGAGGGGATAATATGAGTAATGGAATATTCGATATCGACTTTGAAATCAAGCTGAAACTCTGGGAAATGATGGAAGGGATGCTATATAATTGGAACAGAAACAGCGAAAATCACATATTCAATAATACCACTAAAAGTACCACTAATGGTACCACCTGTATAGGCTCAGCGGTAATGAGACAAACACAGCTTTTGAAAACGTGTGAAAACCAGCACTGTTTCCACAGGAAAATAACATGTAAATACAAGCTGATTTTCAATGAGTTTTCCTGAGGCATATTTG
>JAJRTW010000001.1 GCA_024278075.1 Bacteroidota bacterium
AGTCATCCTGAGATACAGTCATCCTGAGATACAGTCATCCTGAGATACAGTCATCCTGAGATACAGTCATCCTGAGATACAGTCATCCTGAGATACAGTCATCCTGAGATACAGTCATCCTGAGCGGAGTCGAAGGATCCAGTCTTTTTGGCATATTTGGCAGTATTAAGATGGATTCCTTACTTATGCCACAAGTGGCTCCGTTTGGAATGATGTGTTTTTTCTTATTTCTATAAATTCAAAATTGCACCCATAATAGCACGCTATAGGGCAAATTGGAGCTTATTACTACAAATATTACTAATTGGCTGCTTTATAACCGGACATTTATCATAATAGAGACTTCTGAAAAATTCGATTTTTGCTGTCATTGCTACGCAATAGTTTGTATGAAGAGGGTCATTCAGAATGACAAAAGTGTCCGATCTGTTGATCATACTAACAATCAATTATTCTAGTTATTTATCTTAATATTATCCCTCTCAATACTATTCCTCTTCACAACTTCCCTGGCAAGCGAAAGATAATTCTGAGAGCCAGTGCAAACGGCATCGTAGAGCAAAGCAGGCTTGCCGTGGCTTGGCGCTTCCGACAGCCGCACGTTCCGTTGAATCACAGTGTCGAATGCCTTCGAGCCTAAATGCGTACGAACTTCCTCGGCCACCTGGTTGGACAGGCGCAGCCGTGAATCGAACATCGTAAGCAATACCCCTTCGATGTCTAAGGTTTTATTCAAATGATAGCGAACAATGGAAATAGTATTTAAAAGCTGGCCGAGGCCTTCAAGGGCGTAGTACTCGCACTGGACAGGTATAAGGATCGAATCCGCCGCCGTTAGTGCGTTCAAAGTCAACAGGCCCAGCGATGGCGGGCAGTCGATGATAATAAATTTATAATCATCCCTTACTCCGCGCAAAGCCGTTTTGAGCTGCCTTTCCCTTTCGTTCATGCCGACCATTTCAATTTCGGCCCCCACAAGGTTGATATGCGACGGAAGCAATGTAAGATGCGGCATATCGGTTTTAATCAATGCTTCCGCAGCCGGCTGCTTATTCACCAGCACCTCGTAAATCGTCTTGTCCAAATTCCGGGAGTCAATCCCAACCCCGTTGGAGGCGTTTGCCTGCGGATCAATATCGACCAATAGCACCGGATATTCGACTGCGGCCAGCGATGCCGCCAGATTGATAGATGTAGTGGTTTTCCCTACTCCGCCTTTTTGATTAGCTATTGCAATTATTTTTCCCATAAGCTTGGTTAATTAATCCAAAAGTTGTATTAATTCAGATGAATTCTGCCGGCCTATAAACCATATTTAATTTGATAAAAAAGAAAAGCCGTCAGCACTAACGAATGCTTTATTCTTCCTGTCTCTATATATTCCTGAATCTTGTTCAACGGCACTTCGACTACGTTAATATCTTAATTGCTATCGAGGGATTGCTCTGCCGTTTTTTCGCAGCCGAACCATGCAAAGCAGTAGCAAATGTTATTCATAAATGCTGGATTCGGCAGATTTTCGCCAAGCAGAATGGCTTTGCTGTCAGATGAGAACCCTGTCTCTTCGGTGCATTCCCTCTGGCCGGCAATCCCGGGTTCCTCGCCCGGTTCTATCAGCCCGCCCGGCACTTCGAGGGTTATATCATTTATCCCATGCCTGAACTGCTCGATCATAACCACGTTGTTATCCTTTGTCACCGGAATAATATTAACCCACATCGGCGAATTCAGCACTACGAAGTCACTTTCCTTATTCCATATCGGATGCCTCCTCGTAACCATATCGGCGCTGAAAATCTTCAGTCCGGCAATCCGCCTGGTATGTATGGTATCCCATTTTGTTATCATAAAGATAAATTAATTTATTCGAATAATTATGTATCGGACAAATCAGGTGCCAGCCTTAACTTGTCGGGTCATTTGAATTGTCGTTGCTGCGAAAGAGGTTGTGTGAAAAGGCTCAGAGATTGTCATTCTGAACTTGTTTCAGAATCTATAATCCTGAAATGATGTATATTTGGATCCTGAAATAAATTCAGGATGACATGCTTAGATGTTTTCACACAGCATCGAAAGCTGGAATCTACAGTTTCGTTCAATGGATTCCGGCTCAAGCCCGGAATGACATATTACAGTTGACTCGACACTAAAAGGATAATCCGTAAAATTACTAATTTCAAAAATAACCAAATAAACCTTAATTCACATATTAAAAAGAAACCAAAAAAAAGAAGCCCCAAAAACCTTAATGATTAATGGGGCATAATGCGGATAAGCAAATGATCTATTTAATTATTTCCATCCGAGTGCTTAAAGTTCTGTATTCCGTCTCAAGAATAATCAGATACGAACCCGATTCGAGCTTGGAAGTATTAATCGGGAAACTATAATGCCCTGCGGGATAAGTGCCGTTAATCACCTCCATCACTTTCCGCCCGCCCATATCGCAAAGCCAAATCCTGGCCGGGCCTTCCTCGCGGAGTTCTACTTTTAGATTCGCCACTCCGGTAATAGGGTTCGGATTGGGAGCCGCCAGGGAGTTTCTTCCCTCGGGATCGAACAGCCGGACGATTGAGCCGTTGGCATTCTTGCATACGTTCAACAGCGAGAACCGTCCGTCTTCGAGTGTGAAAATTATCTCGCCGGTCTTCGAGGCGGTGTTCTGAATGAAAATATCAGTGGATTCGGCATTGCCGAGCATAGCCCTGAACGGGTAGCTCTCCAATGTGATTACACCACTATTCTGATCGATTGGCAGATTGTCAATTGTGATTGTCCTTTCGCCAGTGGCAAGGTCGATATTGCTTGAAGCTGTGGCGAACAGAGGCTCGAGCAATGTATAGTTGAATCTCAATTCGGTGGTTATGCCTTCGTGGAATTTAGATATATTCTTTCCGTTTTTCTGCACAATCGGAATCTCGAATTTATCCCCGGGCTCGGCCGATAAGTTTTTATTAATTGAAATAATCGCCGATGCGACGATTAAATCAAAGCTGCCCGGCTCCGGCGATATAACCACTGCGCCGTTCGGAGAAATGGACGACAACTCAAGCGGCGTTGATGTTTTGCCGTTGCCATTAAGCACCAGGAAGTCGATATCATAGGTTTCATCACTCGCCCCGCCGGTTGGCATCGATATTGGCAATACTCCGTTTGTTGCGATATTGGGCGGCAGTGATTCCAACAGGTCCGGGTCAAAACTTAGTTCATAGTCTATTGTTGTTGTGCCGGATGGGACGAACTGGAACTTATTGCCAAGTTCGACCGGTATGGTAATTGTTTGCCCGGCGAGGCCTGAATACTGCCCAACGGATAGGTCGGCCGTTGCAATGTCGGCAGCACCAACCAGCATCAAGATGTCATTAAAATCACAGGGCTGGCCAGAAATTAAGAGCCTTGCGTTAACCGGGGCGGATGTGGTTGGCCTGAATGTGATTGTCACTTGTGTAGATGCGTTGGCTCCTAAAGAAATATTAGCGGGCGGATTGGGTACATCGATTTCGAACTGAGTGTCATTTGTCGACAGGCCGAACGTACATGGCATGGATGATTCATTAGTAATAGTGAATGTCTTCGTATCAAAAAATCCCACAGTGGCCTGCATCGGCGGAGGATTCCCTGTTACTTTTGGTTCGGCCACCCCGCCCGTCAGTAAAATCTCCTGTTCAGTACCGCATATAACATTGGTCAGAGTCAGCGTTTCGTTGATTGGCCCTTCGGTGTTCGACATGAAATCAATACCAATTTCCTGACCGCCGCCCGGCAATGTCCAGCTGTTTGTCGACAATGTGAAATCACCGGTTACAGTGCCGGTTACATCAACATCCACAGAGCCGATGTTGTTAAGTCTCAGCGTTCTTATTACATTCTCGCCGGGGCATACGAGCCCTAAATCAATGGTGGTTACTGCCGGTAAGAATGCGTATTCATTCCAAACGCCGGACAGTGTAATTTCCTTATCGGGATCATTATCGGCATTGCTGCGTACGGTCATTATGGCACTTTGCGGAACGGCGTTAGCAGTACTAAAGCAAACATTAACGGTTCTATTTCCTCCCGGTTCAATCGTAAAAGGCGTTTCGTCGGGATTAAGTGAAAAGTCCGGGCTTGAGAAATCGATTGATGTTACTTCCAAATCCAGCGCACCCGGATTTGATATTTCAATGAGTGTGCATTTCTGCTCTTCGGTGCAATCAATAGCCTCAAAATCATAGCTGTCTATAACGCTTATCTCCGGCTGGCCGGACCCGCTGCCTACTATTGGAGCCACAAAAATGCCGGAACTGGTGCTGACGCGATAATTTGAACTCCTCGAATCCTTAACCGTTGGCTTGAATCCGAAAGTAATCTCTAAGCATGAATCCGGAGGCAGGCTGAACGGGAAGCTCTTCGGAGATACTATCAGGAAGTCCGAGGCATCACCTCCGAATTTCGTAACATTATTAATTGTAATCGTTTCGCAGGTCTTATTGCAGAATGGCAGCTTAACAACATCTTTCTGCTGCCCGAGGGTGGTTGAGCCTACGTTCACCGGCTCGGCGTAAATATACCCTCCGCTCAGATTCAAATCCAGGCCTGTGCAGGCCGAAGCGTCGAAACTGAAGTCAGGCTCCGAGCAGACAGTATCGGTTGGGGTGAATCGGACAGTTGCATTGATGCACTCGCCCTTATTAACGCGCGCTGGCGGGGTTGGCGATCCGTCCCAGTCGACGATAGCATATTGCCCGTCGCTGGAAGTATAACCGCTGCCGTTGAAGATTATATCATTCTTCTCGGCGCAAATCTCTATGATTTGTTCTTTATTAGAACCAACGGCAATATTTTCAAAATAATAATCCCGCGTAGCGATTCCAATATGCGGCATAACGTCTGTGGCGTCATAATTGCTCGTGGCCGATACGCCGCCGAAACGATCTAATGTAATATCAACATCTCCGCCGTCGCAATCGGATTCCCATTCTATGTGGCAGGGGATTTGATCGCCCTCAAGTTCAGCTTCTTTGCGAATATCACTAAATAATCTATCCAAAGATTCTTGGTCATAACTACTATTAGCTGTTCCGCCGGTTTGGACTGCAATTCCGTTCAAATTGTCAGGCACTGGCAACCCTAAAGTAACTATATAGATTGGCACACCCTTGTCTAATGCAAACGCTGTTACTTCGGCAGCCCGAAACTCTTCGAAATTCGGTTCATGTTCACCATCGGCTAACATTAAAATAACTGGTTGATATTGTGCCTTTTCAATCATATCAAGAGCGCCCGGTTTTATACCGTCATTTGTTCCAAAGAAAGCCATATTTAGATTAGTCATTCCTATATAATCGATATTGTTTATTGCATCGTGAAGGGAATCCGTATTCTTTGTGAAACCTTGTTCCAATTTAGAACCGTCGGCGTTGCCACTTGCAAATGAAGTGATACAGCATTCGGAAACGTCAAAATTAAGAGCGTCTATTAATTTATTTGCGGCATTCGTTGCAAGCTGTCGTGGAGTTGGATTTCCGGGAACATCAAGCGGATAAGTCATCGATCCCGTCCTGTCAATCGTAAGAATCAATGAGAATCTTTTTTTCCTTTTCTCGCAGTAATTTTCAGTCACAGTCCTGGCCTTGCCGCCATCAACAACTTCGAACTGACTATTGGTATATTCCCTAATCTCAGCATTGATAGTATCGATCCCTTTTATATACGCCCTAATGGTCGGGTAATTGGATACATCAAAGCTTTCGATTTCCAGACTTTGGGCAAAAACCGGCTGGACAGCACAGAGCGATAATATTACTATTGATATTCTTTGGAACCATTTCATTTTCAAGGCCTCCCCTCGCAGATAAACTTTAGATTTCTTATTCATATTTTTTCGGATTTTCTATTCATATTTTTTCGGATTTTCTATTCATATTAATAATAACCGTTAAGATAGTTCAATGTCACAGATTTTATTAAATAAGATGAATAATTTGAGTATTTATCTTTCTACTATTAATTGCATTTCCTACTTAATATACACGTACTTTACCTCGTGGATAGCTATTCACCTTTTTTCCCATCATTCCCTTCAGTCCCCCTCCTAACAGGAGGGGTTAGGGGAGGTATCCCTATCAAGCAAGGTGAACCACCCCCTTCAGTCCCCCTCCTAACAGGAGGGGTTAGGGGAGGTATCCCTATCAAGCAAGGTGAACCACCCCTTTCAGTCCCCCTCCTAACAGGAGGGGTTAGGGGAGGTATCCCTATCAAGCAAGGTGAACCACCCCCTTCAGTCCCCCTCCTAACAGGAGGGGTTAGGGGAGGTAT
>JAJRTW010000202.1 GCA_024278075.1 Bacteroidota bacterium
AAGGGGGAATTTAATTGGCTATTCCCCCTTAAAAAAGGGGGAAGTGAGCAAAGCGAGCAGGGGGTTGTCCTACCATCTGCAAGGCATAAGGGCATCCTACATCCATTTCCTTGCACTTTCTAATTGAATAGTTTTCGTAATTACTATAACAATAAACAGTTAGTACTTTTTGAGGGCAATCTAAGTAGTAGTGCATCATCTCACAATAAATTAATAGATATTTCGGGTATTCAGGCAGGTTGCGAACCTGCCACTACATATACATTGATTGAACTATAAAAAATAGTTGTCAATCATTCATCAGATGCGCTGTAGATAAAAATAGATGATATTGAGATTAATATGCAGACGTTTGAAATATCAGGCAATATCGTTGACATAATCAACCGGGAAATATTCCCCGGCACCGTTAGAGTTGCCGGCGGGAAAATTGTAGAAAGAACAGAACACTCCAGCAAGCTGCATTCCGGTGGCGAATTTGACAATTATATTCTGCCCGGCTTCGTCGATTCCCATGTCCATATAGAAAGCTCTATGCTCACGCCGTCGGAATTTGCGCGAGCGGCCTCGGTTCACGGTACGGTTGCTGTGGTGTCGGACCCGCACGAGATAGCAAATGTCCTTGGCATGGGTGGCATTAAATTTATGATAGAAAACGGCAGGCAGGTTCCTTTCAAATTTTATTTCGGGGCTCCGTCGTGCGTTCCGGCCACGGAATTCGAGACTTCCGGAGCGGAGATAAGCGCCGGCGATATTGAGGATTTGTTCCGGAACTATGATATTAAATACCTTAGCGAGATGATGAATTTCCCGGGCGTGCTTTTTGATTCGCCGGAGGTTATGGCAAAACTTGCCGTGGCAAAGCGATTCGGCAAACCAATCGACGGCCACGCTCCCGGGCTTGTGGGCAACGATGCAGCCAAATATATTTCGGCCGGAATATCGACAGATCACGAGTGCTTTTCGCTTGGCGAAGCATTGGTCAAAATAAATCATGGGATGAAGATTCTGATTCGCCAGGGGTCGGCGGCTAAGAATTTCGATGCCCTGGGCGAGCTTATCGATATGCATCCCGATATGTGTATGCTGTGCAGCGACGACCTGCACCCGGATGACCTGCTCAAGGGCCATATCAACCTTGTTGTCAGAAGGGCAATCGCTGCGGGCTACGGCCTTATGAACATCCTAAGGGCGGCAACTCTCAATCCGATTCTGCATTATGGCCTGGATGTCGGTATGCTGCGGAATGGCGACCCGGCCGACTTTATCGTTATTGACAATTTCGAAGAATTGAATATATTAAAAACATATATAAACGGCGAGCTGGCAGCCGATGGCGGACGAACAAATATCCGGAAAGTGGAAGTCGAGCCGGCGAATAAATTCAATGCCGAAAGAAAGCAGCCTGCTGATTTCCGTATCGAACCCAAAGGCAATGAGATTCGTGTGATAGAAGCGCTGGACGGGGAATTAATTACAAATGAACTAACAGCGGCACCGACCGTTATTGATGGGAATATTGTGTCCGATATAGAACGGGATATTCTAAAGCTAACAGTCGTTAACAGGTACGAGAATGCAGCTCCGGCCTGCGGTTTCATTAAGAATTTCGGATTGAAAAGAGGGGCTATTGCTTCCAGTGTGGGGCATGATTCGCATAACATTATTTCGGTCGGTACGTCCGATATTGAGATATGCAAAGCGGTGAACGCAGTGATAGATTCCGGGGGCGGCCTGGCGGTGGTCGATGATGGCCGGACTTATGTTCTTCCTCTGCCGGTAGGCGGGTTGATGTCGGCCGATGGCGCCTCTGCAACCGGAGCCGAGTATTCACATTTGAGTAGCTTAGTAAAAGATATGGGGTCTGATTTATCGGCTCCGTTTATGACATTGTCTTTTATGGCATTGCTGGTTATCCCGAAATTAAAACTAAGCGACAAAGGGCTTTTCGACGGTGGGAAGTTTGAGTTTGTGGGCCTGCAAACGGGTTAATAAATAAGAGAATATATAGATTTATTTTATAAAATACTTCGGGCATTTTTGTCATTCTAAATGGAGCGGAGCCACTTGTGGCGTAGCGTAGTGAAGAATCTATAAACACTTAAAATGTATAGAGTTATAGATTCTTCGCTGAGTTTATCCTGAGCCAGGCCGATCGTGGCTATAGTTCGACTCCGCTCACTATGACACTAAAATAGTCACCCTGAGCCCTTCGGCTTCGCTCAGGATAAACTCAGTCGAAGGACTCAGGATAGACTGCCGAAGGGCTCAGAATGACATTTCGTAAGTGCTTTATTTTTCAAATCATTATAAAAAATGTCCGAAGTGTTGTTTATAAAAAGCTAACCATTATGGAAATTGAATAAGAGAATGAATAGCCCGTGCTTTAACCCCGGGGATAAGAAATTTATCAGTATTTTTATAATAATCATTAGTGTATGAAAAACAAGAACAAGAATAAAGCATTCATCACGGCGTTCATCATAGTGTTGATTCTTACATTTGTGTCTCAGGCCTCCTCGCAGTTCAACCGTTCAGCAGATGGTGGAAGTAAGTTTTATTTTGATGCGGTTGTTTTCTCCGGAGGCATCGGTTCGGAAGCACGCATAGATTTCTATGTATTAGTCCCATACCAAACTTTGCGGTTCGAAAAGGCGAATGATGTTTTTGCGGCTAAATACGCTTTGGAGTTTATCTTTCTTGATTCGAGCGGCAATAAAGTTCTGTCTGAGATAGTTGAGAAGAAAATAATTGAAAAGGATTACTACTTGTCGCAGGGCGGCGGCGGTTCGTTTGATTACCTGCAAAAGATATTCGAACTTGCCCCGGGCGTATATAGAGCCAAAATTAAGCTAATCGACAAATTGAATGATAACGTATTTGAAAGGTCAAGAACTATTGCCGTGCTTGATTTTAATAAATATGACTTCTCTTTAAGTGGTATATTGCTTGTAAGTTCTATCGAAGAGATAAATGGCAAATACAAAATCACTCCTCATGTCTCCGACAACATAGGGAATCTAACGGACGGTTATTTTGCTTTTTTCGAAGTTAACAATTTCTCCGGCCTTAAGACAGTAGATTTCGATTATGAAATTATTGACGGCAACAATAAAACCATATTCAAAAGCGATAGGGTAACGGCCAAGCTAAACGGATTTATCAATCAGAGGTATTTAAAAATTGCGGCCCTCCCCGCGATGGCCACCGGGAGCTATACGTTGGCAATCGCAGCTTATATGCATATAAACGACATCGATAAGCAGCCCGACGAAATCCTTGCTATAACCAAAAGGTCTATCCGCTATGCACACTCGTTGGGGGGCAGCGTGCGATCGGACCTTAGCAAAGCAATTCGCCAGTTGCGCTATGTGGCCACTCAAACCGAAATTGATTTTATCGAAGAAGGCGCCACGTCTGAAGAAAAGCAGGAGAGGTTCGATGAGTTCTGGCGGGAACTTGACCCGTCTCTTAACACAGAGAGAAATGAAGCGTTCGACGAGTATTACGGCAGGATAGATTATGCAAACAAGCAGTTTAAATCTTATACGGAAGGATGGATGACCGACAAGGGCAAAGTTTTTATTATATTCGGGCAGCCCGGCAATATCGACCGCAGGGAATACCCGGGCGACGGCAGAGTGATGGAACTATGGCAGTACCTCAACAATAGAGAATTCCTTTTTGCTGATAATTCCGGTTTTGGCGACTTCCGGTTGATTAGGCCTTTTACGGTTACTGAGAAATATAGATACGGCAGGTGAGCAACTACCGATTTGTTTTCATTAATATAATTTCAACCTCACTCCCAATCACTGAGGCTGTGTGAAAACAATCAAACATTGTCATCCTGAATTTATTTCAGGATCCATTTGCCGCATCAATACTGTCTATAGGTTCTGAAACAAGTTCAGAATGTCAGTTTTTGAACTTGTTCGATCTATTATTATGATGTCAGGACTTTCCATCCTGACACTTGAAATATGCACTATCCGACGATTATTCAATATTTTGAACCTGCTCCCTAATACGCTCGATTTCCTCTTTCACGCCGACTACATACTGAGAAATTTGTGCATCATTTGCCTTCGACCCAATCGTATTAATCTCCCTGTGCATTTCCTGCATCATAAAATTTAGTTTCCTGCCAACCGGTTCGCTGGCTTTCAGCGATTCGAAAAAGAATTTAATATGCGAATGCAGCCTGACACATTCTTCGGAAATATCAAGTTTGTCGGCAAGCAAAACGATTTCGGTTTGCAGGCGCTGCTCGTCGTATTCGTCATTCTCAAAAAGCTGAGCCACACGCTGGCGGAGCTTCTCCCTTTCGGCCGGTATTCTTTCCAGGCCAAGGCCCTCGACAATGCCGACTTGTTTATGAATATTTTTCATTCTTTTGTTCAAATCCCTGCTCATATTCTGCCCTTCTTTCTTTCTCATCTTTTCGAGTTCCCTCAAGCCATTGCGAAGTGCTTTGATTACTAATTTCCATAGCAATGCTTCATCTTTTTTCTCTTCTGCTGCTACAAAATGATCAGAGAAAAGCAATAGATGGTCGATCTTAACGGAATCCCGTATTTTCAAGTTCTTTTTCAAATCCGACAGCTGGCCAAAGCATTTGGAAGCAGCTTCCATATCAAAGGTCAAAGGCGAGCTTGTGCCGTCCACTTCGATATTAATATTGACATTGACCGACCCGCGGGCAAGAATCCTCCGGATAGTATCTTTTATCTCAATCTCTTTGGGAGCCAACGACCGGGGCATCCTGCACGATATATCAAGATTTTTCCCATTTAAGCTCCTTATTTCAACAATAGCTGTTACGCCGGATTCTGTTTCATCCGACTTACTGTAGCCTGTCATACTTTTCAACATAAGTTATTGCCTGCCTTTTATTAAAATTATCTGGTATATGAGTTCGAAAATGAACAATGTAATAAAACGAATGATATATGAATTTTATTTGAATTACGAAAATTGATTATTATCATTATCATTATCATTATCATTATTATTATTATTATCATTATCATTATTATTATTATTATCATTATCATTATCATTATCATTATCATTATCATTATCATTATCATTATTTCGGGATGGCTTGGAACCATCCCCTACATGATCGTATATAGAGCCCTTCAGTGGCGTCAGGGCAAGGCCAAACTACAAACCCCCTTCTCCCCCTGGGAGAAGGGCAGGGGATGAGGGAGGTAGACCAAGGACAATATCTGTTAGGACGAATGGCCGTTC
>JAJRTW010000203.1 GCA_024278075.1 Bacteroidota bacterium
AATAGCCAATTAAATTCCCCCTTAAAAAAGGGGGATTAAGGGGGTTGTTATTCTCCTTAAAGCAGAAGCATGAATATCTTTTTCCTGACTACTTTTTGAGGGAACCCTATTTAATGCTCATTTTCCTGAATCGGCCCCTCATCCCCAGCCCTTCTCCCGCTGGGAGAAGGGGGTTTTAATCAGGCCACCACTGACCGCCCCTCATCCCCGGCCCTTCTCCCGCTGGGAGAAGGGGGTATTAATCGCCACCACTGACCGCCCCTCATCCCCGGCCCTTCTCCTGCTGGGAGAAGGGGGTATTAATCGCCATCTATGGCCGCTTCATCTTTGTCGGGGTCATCAATAACCGTATCATTGAAATTAATGAACATGACCGCAAATGCAACAGTGGAATATGCCATGGGGACTGCAATTAGAGTATAGATTAAAGCTAATAATAATTGCGAATCGCCAAAGAGCGTTTTAATAGCTGCTCCTAATAAGTAAACCACCATCCCAATCATGGATATTATCAAAGTATAAAGAAAAACCCGCCACCACCTTTTGCGAACTATATAGAAACTGCGGCGGAGTGCCGGAATACCTATCAACCCCGTCACAACAACAACTTGAAGAGTAAATATCCAGAATATTGTAAATATAATGCCGGGAATAATTAACGCCATCGTTAATATAATTAGAAAAATAATCATCATAAACATTGTTACGGCAACCGGCAGTAATGAATTTAATGCCCTCCGGATGATGAGCTTGAAATCAATATCTTCCCTGATTGTGATTGATTTGACCAGCGATATGATACCAATCGGCTGCAATAATGAAAAAATACTGATTGTTATTAATATGATCCAGGTGTCGGTATCAATATTTATCATAGATGCTTCGGTGAAGCTGTCTAATTGCAACACGCCGTAAATGATTATGTTCACAGGCAGTTGAACAACAAACACCAAAGTGAATATCAGGGTGTAGTTTTTCTTGTAGATATTCCATGCGATTAATAGAATTTCCTGAAATGAAAATTCCCGCGGGTAATGATCCGATTCGAATTGGGACATTGTAAATCAATTATTAATGCAATAAAAAGAAATGTAATTTACTAAAATAATATCGCAATGTAATAATCAACCGGAAATATTAGGATTAAACCTTTTTTAGAAATAAGTGTCGTAAGTAAAGAACGAACTAACCATTAAGAGAGAAAATGAAAAAAGTAATAATTCTATGTTTGGGTATTTTGCTGGCCGCCGGGAACACATATTCACAAACCACATACCCGGACAACGAAGATGGCCGATACGCCGATATGCTCACACCGGCATATTATCATTCCCAAACCGGCGATGCAATCAGAAATGAGATTAATAAATTTGTTCATTTCGCACGATTGGAATCATTCCAACATCCGTTTCAGGATTCAACGGGGCGAATAATTCCATATATAACCAAAAGAGGATTTGGCGATGGGGTTGGCCCGGGCAGCGCCGGGGAGCATCATGGTGGAATTGATTTGTACGTTGGCAATCGCGAAACCCTTGTTAATATGTATGCCGCCCACGATGGTTTTGTTCAAACTTTTCGTGATGTGCCGAAGTACAGGCACTATTTATCAATTTCAAAGAGCATTGAAGATAGTTCAGGAAATGTTATTGGGAAAATGGTATCGCTTTACGGACATATTGACTTAGACTTAGATTCAGCGGATAATATTTTGCTTGATGGAAAATATGTGAAGCAGGGGGGCATTGTATCGAAGCATTTCTATTCCGAAACAAGAGGCGGCCCGCATATTCAATTTGAAGTTAGGTATTATCGACCGGCAGATTCCGGCAGCGAAGAATTTTATGGCTTTGTTGGCGCCGGTGGAAACTCAACGCTAACCGAACCTTCGGCAGGCCCGTGGCCTTACGGGTTTTGGAATCCGGATGTAGGTTACGGGTTTGCCGACCCGGAGAATCATTTATCTAACCCAATCCTAAGTGTTATGGCAGGCGAACTAAAGCAAAAAGCTGATATATTTCCGAATCCGGCCAATGACATTGTTACAATAAATTTAGATGAGATTATTCCGGACTTGAGTTTATCAATATATGATTCTAAAGGTCAATTGTTAAGCCGGCGGGACATAATGTCAGCATCTTCGATTGAAGTCAGCTTGGGCCGCTATATTCCGGGAGTTTACTTCGTTAACTTGGTTGGCAGGAAAAGCAAAAAGTCAATAATTGCAAAGATAATTAAAGAATAACGTTGGCCGCCTGTCATCTGCAACATGCAATGACACTTTTTGTTGTAGCGTCGGGACTTCCCTTCCTGCTGCCTTTCACACTATGTTGTAGCGTCAGGACTTCCCTTCCTGCTGTCTTTCACACTATGTTGTAGCGTCAGGACTTCCCTTCCTGCTGTCTTTCACACTATATTGTAGCGTCAGGACTTCCCTTCCTGCTGTCTTTGAACTATTGCGGGAGTATAATAATAAATTTCGTGCCTTTCCCGTGTTCGCTTTCAATTGATATTTCCCCTTTATGCAGCTTAACAACATGCTTAACAATTGACAACCCAAGCCCGGTGCCGCCCATTTTCCTTGAATGCGATTTGTCAACGGTGTAGAATCTATCGAATATCCGCTCGTGATGCTCTTTGGGAATGCCCCGCCCCGTATCGGACACTTCTATTTTAATCTTCTTATTTTCAACTGTGGCATTAATTGCAATGCTGCCCTTTTTAGTATGATTTATCGAATTGCTTATCAGATTAATGAACATTTGCTCTAACTTAAAAGCATCCGCCCTGATTGTGCCAACCTGATAGCCCACGTTAAGCCTAAGTTCCAGTTTCTTCTTCTTGATTTTTTGTTCGAATATTTTAATCGAATTTTCGATTAATTCCTTAAGATTAACATCCGAAAGGTCCGGTTCGGTATGGGTTTGTTCAAATTCGGATATCGTTAGCAGGTCTTCGACTATATAGATTAGGCGGTCGGTATTTCTTTTGATTATCTCAAGATAATGCTTAAAATCTTTATCATCCTGCCTGCCGTTTTCAATAGTTTCGACGAACCCCTTGATAGAGGTCAGCGGAGTTCTCAATTCGTGCGAAACGTTAACGATGAAGTCTTTCTTTAGCAATTCCAGTTTTTTCTTTTCCGAAATATTATGCAGCACAAGAACAATCTGGTCCTTGCCCTCGAGATAGTCGGAATTGCAGAGGTAATATGAATCGAAAACATGTATTACATTAGCCCTGCTTTTTTTCCCTTTTCTAATGCTATTGATTAACTTACGGACGTTATTATCTTTGAGCACTTCCCAATACTTTTTCCCAATGGATACATCCGAATTGATAATTTTATCGAACCTTTTATTGCTCAGCACAATGGAATCATCCGGGCCGATAAGCACAAGCCCCTCCTGCATCGAAGAAATTATGCCGTCCAATTGCTCATTCTTCTGATGGAGTTTTTCGAATAGATAATCAACTTTCTCCGTCATTTCATTGAAGCTGTCGGCCAGTATTCTTAATTCTCCCTTCGATTTTGTAAACACTTTGGCCTCGAAATTACCTTCGGAGACCAGTTTAGCCGCCTGAGTCAATTCCTTGATTGGCCTGGTTAGATTTCTTGAGAAAATCAGAATAATAATAACCGAAATGGAAATAACGAAAAAAGCTATTTCAATTATTCTAAGGCGGAGTTCGCCATAGAGCGCATCAATATTTCTTATGAAAAGGCTTATCCTCGACACCGCTAATATCCTCCCGCTTTTGCTTATCGTTGCGGCCACGTAGAGCATCTCCTCTTCAACCGTCGAGCTGTACCTTAGTGATGAGCCGAAGCCGTTTAGCAGGGCTTGCTCAATTTCCGTCCGTGTTGCGTGGT
This sequence comes from Bacteroidota bacterium, assembly GCA_024278075.1. Classification (GTDB taxonomy): domain Bacteria; phylum Bacteroidota; class Ignavibacteria; order Kapaibacteriales; family UBA2268; genus JAJRTW01. The sequence goes on from JAJRTW010000203.1 coordinate 3,875, forward strand.
TCTCCATTGTGGCGGGGTCTTTTTCGGAATCGGCTAAAACAACGCCCGAGGTATCAATTATTGTTATGCGTACATTTGTGTTCCGGCTGAAACGCTTCACTTCCGAATTCAGTTTGTCTATCTTGCCATCTTCAAGCAACGGACTGATATATATGGAGAAGGAGTAGTTGAGGTTCTTCAGGTCGTTAAGCAATGTTTCTATATAATGCTTCTTTATCGTATTGAAAGACAAAAGCAGTATGGATGCGGTAAGAAAGCCAATGACCATCAGATTAACTACCAATATTTTAGTAAACATCTTCTTCAAGGGATTCTCAGCTTTTATTTGTAAATAGTTGGTTTTGATTCAATTGATGTGTCAGGCGAACTTTCTTTTTGCATCGGCCAATGGCCACCCATTTTATTCCCCTCCTAATCAAAGTGGGGATTTATTTTCTTTTCTCTCATTCCCAAATTCCGATTTGGGAATGCCATTTCCCCGCAACTATCTGTTTTACAAAAGATTGGCCGATGTAACTTTTGCTCTTGTATTGCCTGTTGCCTTAGATTTCATCATCAATTTTATAGCCGACCGTTCTGATATTCTTTATATATTTGCCCGCAGCCCCAAGATGGGCGCGCAGGTTCTTTATATGCACATCGACTGTTCTGTCCAAAACACCCTTGTCGCCAATGTCGATATGGTCAAGAATCGATTCCCGCGAAAAGGCCCAGCCCTTTCTCGCAGCAAGTAGTTTCAGTATTTTGAATTCTGTTGCCGTTAGCTTCACATTTTTCCCCTCGGCATATACCTCATACCGGTTCAGGTCTAGCTCGAGCATATTCCCAATACGGAGAATCTTCTCATCATTTGAAATCTGGCGGCGCAATACCACTTTAACCCTTGCCACCAATTCCTTTGGCGAGAACGGCTTGGTAATGTAATCATCAGCTCCAAGCTCGAGGCCGACTATTTTATCACTTTCGTCCGCCTTTGCCGTTAGCATGATAATCGGTATCGAGGCATATTGCTTGTTGCTTTTTAAGGACTTGCACACCTCAATGCCGTCAAGGTCGGGCAGCATCAAATCGAGAATAATAAGGGCAGGCTCTTTGTTTCTCAGGAAATCAAAAAAACTATTGGCGTTGAGAAAGGTTTTCGTTTTATACCCGGCATTCTTAAGATTCACCGAAACCAGCTTAAGGATATCCGGTTCATCGTCTACGATGGCAATCAACTTCTTTTTGGCTATTTCCATAAATATCTCTTAGTGTTATGCCTGATTGATTTTCCCGAAGAAATAAACACAGCATATTCGGCAATATTAGTTGACAGATCGGCAATTCTTTCAAACTTATTATATATTTTAATTAATTCCAATGAAATATCAATTGCAGAGCTGTCCTTGCCGATTAATTTCTTCAATTGCTTTTGCTTTTTATTCCTGAAATTATTCACAAACCTGTCGCGATTGCAAACCCTTTCGGCAAGGCCCGAATCCTGGCCCAAAAAAGATTGAACCGCATCGGTATACATTGAAATTACTAATTTGGAAATTTTTTCTATGTCATTGACCATCACATTCTTCAACTGATTGTCTATCAGAACTATGAAGCTATAGCAGATGTTAACGCAATGATCGGCAATTCTTTCCAGGTCGTTATTCATTTTCAATATCATTATAATTGCCCTGAGATTTGCCGCCTTCGGGCCAAATTGAGCAATAGTGGCTATGCAGCGCTTTTCTATGTTCGTTTCGAATGAATTTGCCTGCTTCTCTTTTTTTTCTATAATCCGGTGCAACTCTTTGATTTCCTTGATTTTCAGGGCCGACAGGCTGCTGTTTAGCATATCCTCCACATGGAATGCAAAACTGACTATCTTGCCTCTTAAATCATTCATGTCTTTTTCTAACATATCCCACTCCGTAAATTGAATCCACATTATTCATAGAATATCCGGGATGCCAGCCAGGTAGTTTTTCTCTGCCAGATGTTACAAATGGCAATGTAGAAGCTGCCTTGTCTCGCCGGTTGTAGCAACTGACGGAACATTAAATTGCCGGCAGTCCAACGGCAACCGATTATATCAGATACTCAATTTAAGCTAATAAAATAATTACCATGCTATCTGCCTGATCTTTTATTTTCTAATAGATACAATTCCACCAAAGTAAAAAACAGGCCCGACATAATCGGGTCAGCCGAATTTTCCGTTAAGATATTCTTCGGTTTTCTTATTCTTTGGTGTGGTAAACATTTTTTTAGTAGTTCCGAATTCAATCAATTCGCCAAGATATAAAAACGCCGTATAATCCGATACTCTTGCCGCCTGAGCAATATTGTGGGTAACAAGCACAATCGTCAGGCCGGCTTTTAGTTCGTTGATTAATTGCTCTATTCTGTCGGTTGCTATCGGATCGAGCGCCGAAGTTGGCTCGTCGAAGAGCAGAATTTCCGGATTCATTGCCAGCGCCCGGGCTATGCAAAGCCTTTGCTGCTGGCCGCCGGAAAGGAAAGCTCCTTTTTTATATAAGTTGTCCTTAACCTCATCCCATAGAGCTGCCTTCACAAGCGAGCCCTCGACGATGGAATTCTTCTCTATTTTACTAAGCTTAAACCCGTTCAGCTTATATCCGGCAATCACATTGTCGTAGATGCTCATAGTCGGAAACGGGTTCGGCTTCTGGAATACCATACCAACTTTACGGCGGACCAAAATCGGGTCTATCTGATGGAGGTCCTTGCCGTAGAGCTTAATCGAACCTTCAGTGCGGGCGCCATGCGTGAATTCATGCATTCTGTTTATGGTGCGTATCAGTGTTGTTTTGCCGCATCCGGAAGGCCCCATTATTGCTGTTACCGTATTTTCGGCGAAAGATAAATTAATATCCTTCAATATATGTGACTGATCGTAATATACATTAAGGCCGTCAATTTTTAAAACTTTACTTCCCATTTCTTCGATATGATTTTTGAAATAATATTTAGTAATAATACAATGGCAATTAAAACTATTGATGCTCCCCAAGCCAAGGCATGCCACTCCTTATACGGGCTGCCGGCATAGTTAAAGATAAGCAGTGGCAATGAGTTGGATGGCTCGGTTATATCCCAGTTGATAAACGGATTGCCGAAGGCAGTGAAAAGCAGCGGGGCGGTTTCGCCTGCAATCCTCGATATTGATATTATAATGCCCGTGAGTATGCCGCTAAGCCCCGATGGCAGGATGACCCTTAGGATTGTTTTATAATAAGGCACGCCAAGGGCAAGCGAGGCTTCTAAGATGTAATGGGGAATCATGCGCAAAGTCTCTTCGGTCGATTTGGAAATTATCGGCAGCATCATTATCGCCAGTGCAATGGCTCCGGACAGGGTGCTGAAACTGCCGGACGGTTCGACCACCCACGCATAAACCAGTATGCCGACCACAATCGACGGAATGCCCTGCATCACTTCCACGGCGTTTCTAACCAAATTGGACACCATCGAATTTCTGCTTTCCGACAGGTAGATTCCCAGCAAAACTGCCGGCGGTATTGCTATGGCCGAAGACGTGACAATAAGAATTATGGTGCCAATCAAAGCGTTCGATATGCCACCCCCGATTTCGCCCGGCGGCTTTGGAAGCTCAAAGAAGAAGCCCCAGCTAATCGCTGAAATTCCGTTGCTAACTATATAGTATAAAATAAAGAGCAGGGGCAAGGCCGAAGAAATAGCAGCCACAATAATAAAATATTTGAAGATTTTGTCTTTAACTATTCTATATGAAATATTACCTGCTTTCATTTAGTACCCGAAACAAACTTTTTGATAATTATTTTGCCTAATATGTTGATTACCGCCGTAACTATAAATAAAATAAGGCCCGTTTCGAAAAGTGCCGATAGATAAAGTTCGTTGGCCGCTTCGGTAAATTCGTTAGCTATAAGACTTGCCATGGTATTGCCCGGGCCGAAGATGCTGCCGGGCAGCAGATTTGAATTGCCTATGACCATCGTAACGGCCATCGTTTCGCCCAAGGCCCGGCCGAAGGACAGCAATACTCCGGCTGTGATGCCCGAACCGGAATAAGACAACGTTACATTCTTGATTACTTCATACCGGGTGGCGCCGAGCGAATACGCTGCCTCCTTCAACTCTTTGGGGACAAGGCCTATCACTTCGTAGCCGATTGAGGCCGAGTAGGGGATTATCATAATGGCCAATACAATTGCCGAAGTGAAAATGCCAACGCCATAAGGGGCGATGTCGAATAAAATCTGGAATTCCCTTACTATCGGGACTAATACGAATAATCCCCAGAAGCCATAGATTATTGATGGTATGCCGGCCAATAGCTCCACAGCTCCCCGCATTAAAGTATTCGGCATCCCTGTCGTAAAATATTCTCCGATAAATATTGTGATAATCAATGATAGCGGAAAAGATATTACCAGTGCGATTATTGAAGTCAGAAGTGTGCCAATGAGAAATGGCAATATGCCGTACTCGCCAGAAACCGGGTCCCATGTGCTGCCCGTAATGAATTCCAGCCCGAATGTTGACAGCGACAGCGACGAATAATAGTAAAGAGTAATGACTATCCCGGCAACTAACATCAGGATAAAAGCCGCCGAGCTAAGCAATATGAACTTAAAGCTCTGATCGCCGCTAAAGCTATTCATCGCTAATTTATTAATCATCAATTTTGTTGTATTTTACGAATAAAGTAATAAATAATACAATTCTTAAAAAACTTTTTCATGCATATTTTTCCCACGAGCTAAAGCAATCTTTTGCGAGCACGTGGCTATTCATTTTCATTATTAATATGGTGTCAGGACTTCCCGTCCTGAAGCCTTTCCAAGCCCCAATAGAGGAATCTTCCTCATTGATTCCAGAGGCGTAGGGGTGGTTAGATTCATCCAATATATCATTTGCTCAGAATCACTTTCCCGTCATATTTCAGAGACCTCAGAATCCTTTCGCTAATCATAACAGCTTCATTGGGAAGCGGGGCATAGTGCAGAGGCTCTGCGTACTTCTGCCCCCTGTGGATCATCCACCAGATCATGTTAACAAGTTCCTCGGCCTTTCTTCGGCTTTTCACATTCGTTTTCAGGTCCTTGTAAAGAATCAGCCATGTGAAACTGCTAAGCGGGTAGCCTTCGGGAGCATCGGTATCGGTCACCGAAACTCTTGTATCGGCCGGCAGTACTACATTTGCCGCAAATGAAACGGATTCGATACCGGGCGAGATGAAATTCCCGCTTTTATTTAATATCGAAGCCACAGGCATATCGTTGCTCGAAGCATATATCAATTCAAAATAGCCAATCGAGCCGGGCAGCTGTTGAATCTGTCCGGCCACACCCTGGTTCCCCTTGCCGCCCAGGCCTACAGGCCAGTTTAAGGACTTGCCTCTGCCAACGGATTGCTTCCACTCCGATGAAACTTTCGAGAGATAATCACTAAAAATAAAGCTCGTTCCGCTGCCGTCCGACCTATGAACGACGATGATTCTCTGATTGGGAAAATCCACGTCCGGATTCAGGCCTCTTATTTTTTTATTAGTCCATTTGGTAATTTTTCCCAGGAATATATCCGCAATTATCTCCGGTGACAGCTTGAGATTCGGTTTGCCGGGCAGATTATAGGATATAACCACAGCGCCGAGGCAAGTAGGGATATGGACAATGGAATTATCGGCTTTGGCCAGTTCTTCTGCATTCATAAAGGCATCTGTGGCACCAAAATCCACAGTCTTGCTGAGCATCTGCCTGATCCCGCCGCCCGAGCCGATTGCCTGATAATTAATCTTTACTTCTGTTAATCCGTGATATGAGCTAAACATTTTAGAGTATAAAGGATACGGGAAAGTAGCTCCGGCTCCGATTATTTCTATTTCTTCTTGCTGAGTTTTTTCTTCGCTTTCGGGATGCTCGGATTTGTGGCCACACGAGAAAACGAAAAAAGAGACTATGATAATTAAAAGGATATGTTTCATAGAAGGCTCCGCTGCTTCATTAATTTACAATCAGTATTTTATTATTTTTAGGTTCCCTGTCATTCTAAATTATTAGCAATGAAATCCGAGTTAACCCGCAGCCGAGGCTTAGATTTGCGCAATCAAATGTAAGAATAATTGATTCAAGCAATTGCAACAACAAAGCAATGGCAATCAATAACAGGACAATTCGGAAGTCTCTGGTTAACAAAAAGCACGAAGCAACCACGGGTTAAAACGACATCTCTACTTGCAGCCTGTATAGAATTTGGTCGGCCTTGCTGCTTTCATGCAATAACGAACAATCGCTTTGCACTTTTAAGCTGTGGCCAACAACATATTTCGATATGCCCAAAGTGTATTGTTCAAGCTTATTATTACGGGTTGCCTTTTCAGGAGTAACTATGGTGTATCTTCCGGAAAGCTCCCAGTTGCTGTTGAACAAATAACCCATTTGAGCGTTCACGGAACTACCCGTATAGAATGATTCAAGAAATACTCCGGCGCTATCAAAAACAGCAGGGCTAACGTTGGGAACTCTTTTGTCGGCATATTCAGCCATTATAGACCAGCCTTTATATTTAAACATCATGTCTGCAAAAACGGTTGAAAGGTTTCTCATTTCGCTCATTTCACTGCCCAATTGCCCCCCTGATTTAACGGCTTTGTTATTAAAGTCATAAGTTACGCCCATGGCCAGTTTTGGCTTTGCCTCTCTTTTCAAATCGCTGGCGAAATAGTCGCCCTTGCTTTTAAATTTTCCAAATGGCAATAGTTCCAATCTGCCGGTGAAGTTATGGCCGGCGCTTGATTTCTTAAAGTTCTTTCCTTCGCCGATCGATACCGCTGCCACCTCTCTTACTATTATATTGTTAATTTTAAAACTATGTCTTAGCTGGATTCCTTTATCGCGGTCAATATTGAATTTTGAGTTTAATAGCGAGCGGTCGACGAATTGGAGTTTTTGGGATGATATGACGCGTTCGCGATTACCCGGCAGCTTGGTTTGGCCGAACCAAATATTAAAATTTCCGGCGAAATTCCATTTTACCACGGCATCTAATACCTCAGCATTAACTACATCAAGTTCTATTTTATAAACCAACTTCGGAGAGTCGATAAAGCCGTCGAACTTAAGCCGTGCCCTTCGCAAATAGAATTTATCGGTGTAGGATTGGTTGCCTGATTCAACATAAGACGCTTCCAACCGGTTCTGCATCCGCGTGCTAAATTTCATAGAAAAAGAAGAATCCTTGGCTATGATTCGAATGCCCTTGCCGAATATGTTGTCTGTTACGCTTTGAGCATTTGCATTGATTGTGAAAGCATTGATTGCGAATAAACAAACCAACAATAAAATTACCAATCTTTTTGGCAATGGCAGCCCGGAATGAATGTTTGAATTTGATTCCACCGCTTCCCCCTTTGTTATTGTGTAAAAAAATACTAACTCTATTGCCGATGCAGCGCAAAGCGATTATTAAAAGTTCCGGCCTTCTGTGGCCTGGAGATAATCATCGTACAACCTGCGGCATTAGCCGCGTATGCGAATTCCCCGGTTGGCGCCCTTTGTTTCGTGGAATAATCGCTAACGGCGTAATTATTATGTACGTGACATAAAAAGCCGGAGCTGATTAATAAAGGATGCGTTGCATCAGTTGTCAATAGTTATTAAATAATTTGATTTAATAATATTGGCAATTTACTATCGAATTATGTGCAGTAAATTAAGAGTATGTTAAGATTGTGTTAATTATTATCGAGGATGAAATTATTGTGGAGTAGCTCAACGTGCTATTATGGCAGTATTAAAATGGATTCTTCGCTACGCCGCAAGTGGCCCCGCTCTGAATGACTCCATTTAGTATTATATTTCACAAGTGTCCGGTTAAAAAGCAGCTAAATATTGATAATCTATAGTAATATCAATTCCTAATTGAATTGAAACAAATAATTTACATAACTCTTTATTAACTATACCTTTAAGGGTATAGTTAATAACGATTTCAAGTAAAAAATGATATAATAAGCTCCATTTTGCCCAATATTGTTCTATTATGGATGCAATTTTGAATCAAGGCTGTTTTTGAAATATTTCCTGTCACACTGAGCGGAGTCGAAGTGTGTGTTATTATCTATCAAATAGCTCATAAATACTGGATTCCTGCTTTTGCCCCTACAAACGGAATATGTTCAACAAGACTCTTATTTGTTAACCGTGCCCTTCTAACAAAAAAATTTGTTTCTATTTAAGCAAGGAACTTGCCTAAATCTTATGTGTCCGACTGGATAATATTAGGGGCTTGCCGAATATTTCCCCTGACACAACTGATTATTTGTTATATTTGACATTCCCCGATAGGTAAGTTTCATGAATCCAAAGTGAATATAATGACGAACTCCAAACTGCTTTCAATCTCTGTATTGTCAATATTGATAATTACTAACTTTACTGCATTTTCTCAAGTTACGATGACTCAGGAAGACTACGACTTGATGAGGGAGGATGACCCTTTTTATAAAATCCAGCGCGAGAAGTGGATGAATGATATGCACCGGGCAGCCCCGGGAGTCAACTGGAGAAATATCGACTTGGATACAAGGCTGGAAAAGCAGATGGTAAGGGAGGGTAAAATAAAGGCTCTTTTAGAGTCTGATTCTCCAATCTCCGAATTTGAATCCCAGGCTTTTGCCAATGGTGATATAGAAGGCGAATGGGTGGAAAGAGGGAGCAATAACCTATCCGGTAGAATGCTTACTTGCGATATTGATTTTGAATCGGATATGATATATGCCGCTTCGGCAGGTGGCAACGTCTGGCGTTCAAAACTGGACGGCTCCGGTTGGGAATGCCTGAACAACGGGCGCAGGTTTAATGGAATAATAATGCTCAAGGTTATTAAGAAAAATAATCATAACAGAATTATTCTTGTGGCAGGCAAGAGGCTTTTCTATTCAGACAACGAAGGCCTGACCTGGGGAAAAGCGACTGGGTTGGAAGCTCCCGAGACATGGGGAAGCATTAAAAGGGCTATAATGCTTAAAGAAAGCAACACTATTTATGTATGTGGCAAGGAATGGGATTATGACAACTGGAAGATAATCTCAAGTGTTTACAAATCCAATGATCTGGGTGAGACTTTCGAGCCTGTAAGGAAATCGGATATGCCTGCAAAATATCACGACCTGTGGACACCATACTACGAAAGCGATGATGTTTACTATATTCATAGGGATACATTATCTAAAATCGCACCGAACGGAGAAGTATCATTATATAAATTTATTGACATACCGGAAGATTTCGACGATGTAAAGGATTTGAGGCTGCAAGGCTGTATTAGTGGCAGCAAATCACATCTTGTCGTATTGTTTAGAAAAAATTCGGTAAAGGAAAGCTTATTTTACGGATCAAGGGATTTGGGTGATAGCTGGAATCATCTTAGCACAATTGAGAAGAACCCCTTTGCTTCAAATAGTTTCGAAGTGTCTTCAATAAACCCGGACTATATATATTTCGGATCGGTCAACCTTGCCAGAAGCCATGACGGGGCTGCAAGCTGGGAAGATGTGAACCCCTGGGGTAAATATTACCAGGACCCGATGAATAAACTCCATGCTGACATTCCTGCCGTTACCTGCTTCAGGGACCCCAAAGGCGGTGAGATTATTATTATCAGTACCGATGGAGGTGCATACATATCTAAGGATAATTGCCTGACGGTCAAAAACATATCGATGAAGGGTTTGAATGTAAGCCAGTATTACAGCACTTTGTCATATCTTCCGGACCCTGACATAATATTCGCCGGCTCCCAGGACCAGGGCTATCAAAGGTCGTTAATTGGATCGCCCTACGGCACTCAGAAATTTCAACAGAAAATCAGCGGGGACTACGGACATCTTACTTCATCTGACAGTGGCAAAACGCTATGGGGAGTTTACCCGGGGCATGTTCGGCTGTATAAAGACTTTGCAATAAAATCGAAAACCAAAGCTGCAAGTAAAAAGTTTGAAGGCGAAGGTGGAATTTGGATGAGGCCGATTATTGCGGACCCGGCAGACCCGAATATTGCTTACCTTGCCGGTGGCGGAACAGACGGCTCACATCATATATGGAAGTATGAGTACAATGGTAAAAAATTGACTTCATTTGAAATGCCTTATAAATTCGACCAAGATATTACTGCTATCAATATATCATCACTTAATACCGATAACTGGTATGCGATGACAAAAAACGGCGATTTTTTCTATTCAAGCAATGCAGGTGAAAGTTGGGCACTGTCTGAATCTTTCGATGGGCTTGCCGGCCATTATTTCTATGGCGCTCACATAATGCCGTCGCCAAATGTAGAAGGCAAAGTATTCATTGCCGGCAGCGGATATTCGAATCCTGCTGTTTATGTATCTAATGATTATGGCAAGACATTCGACTCCCTTAATATTGGGTTGCCAAATACTTTGGTTTTTAGAATGGCAATCACACCGGACGAGAGGTTTATCTTTGCTGCCACACCGGTGGGGCCATACGTATATAGTATGGGAAAAAACATGTGGTTTGATCTGATGGACGAGACTGCCCCCGACCAGAATTTCTGGTCCGTCGAATATATCCCTTCAATGAAAACCGCAAGGTTTGGAACCTATGGCAGAGGGATCTGGGATTTTAAAATTATCGGCGATGAGGCCATCCCGGAAGTTAGATTGATTTCTCCGGAACATGGTGAATATAGAGACGGTGGGAATATATTACTCGATTGGGAGGACACTCACAATGCTGAATTCTACGAAATTCAGGTTGCCAATGATGAGAATTTTGAAGCTTTAGTCTTGTGGCAAAGCAATATCACAAAATCAGAATATGATATGCTTGCTGTGCCGACCAAAACAGAGTTTTTCTGGCGGGTAAAAGCAAAAAGTTCGGACTACATGAGTACCTGGTCGGAAATCTACGGTTTCGCTACGAATGATGTATATAATTCTATTTTCGGCAATAACACTTTCCACCAATTTAATATTTATCCGAACCCTGTCAGCAAGACGTCTGTAGTTGAGTTTTCCATGGATCGGCCCGGCAGAGTTAATATTTCTGTTTATAATGTCGTAGGTGAGAAAGTTGCCGTTATTTTCGATGGCGATCAAGATTCCGGATTGCAATCCTTCAAGTTCAGTTCTGCAAATCTTCCGACAGGTGTTTATTACTTAAGACTAAGAGTTGGTAATTCAATATCAATGAAAGAAGTTGTAATAAACAGATAATAATTAATTACTATTTGCCAATTACTATTTCTTAAATTAGCGAAATATAATATTAAAGCGAGTCATTGCAAACAGAGTGATGAATCCATCTTAATACTGCTATAATAGCCATAATCGCTGGCCCCTTCGGCATAGTTTATCCTGAGTCCTTCGGATGTCAGCGCATAGAATACAGGCATATATTGGGAACAATTCTTTTTTGCCGGATACGACTGAGCTACTGTGAATCGTTGTTATGAGTAACCAAATGAAATGATAAGTGGACGAAAAGAGGCGGCTTGCGGTTATCGTAGCACATCTACAGTATTTTCGGAGAGGCATAAGGAATAATCAAAGAGATAGTATTCATCAGGTATTCGAGGGATTAATATTATTCCGGATATGAGCCAACAAGCGGACTCGAACCGCTGGCCTATTCATTACGAGTATTCTGTCTTATGGCGTAATTAGAATAAAAACGACTATTTAAACATAATAAGTGACCAATGAGTGACCAGATGAGCTGTTATGGAGAGAGAATGAGCGATTATTATTCGAGGAACTCGCAAAGAAGAATATACTGAACTTCAGGCTCATGCAACTGAAGTCCGGTTGTTTTTAAAGGAATGGACCAAAGGAATGTTTTGAAGTTGAAAAATCAGTTTAGGGAGAGCATTAATGCCGATCAATGCTATACAACAAGTCCGGAAATTGTACAGCTGAGTTATCAGGTACTTGCCGAGAAGTCAATTAGTGGTGATCTGCGGCGTGAAAACTCAAAATTGAAGAAGGGTATTCAGAGTAAAGATGAAATAATTGAGAAGTTGAAGGGCCAATACCATGATTTGATAGTTGAAAATGAAGAACTTGCACAGCAATTGGAATAGGTTTCTGCCCAGTTTTGCATACGGTTAGACTAACAGCCAGGTAAAACGTAGCGGAATTGGTAATATTATTCTCAAAATAGCAACAAAGCGTTGTTATTTGTCAATAATGAGTTACGAAATGACAACAAAACGTGCTTTTCCAACGATATGCGAACCCCGATACAAGTTGAATTTAGGTTCCAAACAGGTTCCATTTGTGTTCCGTTTAGGTTCCATTTAAGTTAGTTTAAGTTAGTTTAAGCTCGTTTTGGTACGTTTTTGCCCGATTAAGAGCGTTTGGACTTGAAGAGAAGCCTGGTGTTAGACCGTTTTAAATAGAGTCTCCTCAGAAACTCAGCAGCAAAAATAATAAAAAGTCAAATTATTTATTAGCCAATGATAAATTATATCCTTTTCTTACGATTAAACTCGCTGATAATAAATTCGAAGCCTCTTTTAACCAATTTAAAGTAGAGTTAATTTTTTTAGCTGATAAATTTATCAGATTCATAACGAAAAAGATACAGCCAATCCAGCTTTCCGATGTTTCAGGAAGCCTGGCTCTTATGTAATTTAATCTGTATCCGTTTTTGCCCTGCCCGAATTTTCCTTCTATTGGTATTCGTTCACGGTATTGCTTTTTTCTTCGTAGCTTTTCTTTTCTAATCTCTTCTTTGTTTTCTTCGGTTTGCTTTTTCGGCCTCCCAAGCGGTTTGCCGCTGAAACGTATTCCTTTTGATTTCAGGTAATCTCTGTTGTTTTTCGTGCCATAGATATTATCTGCTATCACTGCTTCCGGGTAATGCCCGAACATGTCAAAGTAATACTTGACTTGCTTTATCAGGTCTTGAGATTCATTATAAGCATCCCAACTGACATTATCTACTATGGTGAAGCCGCCGGTCATGCTCACCCCGATTTTAGCGCCGAATTCAACTTTCTTCCCTGATTTGCCTCGCACTATCGGCCTTACATGCGGCTGGCTGAGACTGACTATCCTGTCAGGGCATCTGTGAATTTTAGCATCGTACATCTGCTTTTGCTGCCGGTAAATTTCCTGAACAATCCAATACTTCCTCTGATCTTTAGCGCTCAATGGAAAGCCGGCCATTCCGATCTCATCTAATAATTCTTCGATATATCCAAAATTTCTTTTCAAATATCTCAACTGTTTGCCTATTGCTTTTCTCAATTCCTTATTGCTTTTGCTTTTTTTCTTTGCTGTCGATAAAAATTCCTTGCGGGCTATCCTTCGGTATGTCCTCGGCTTGACTTCTAACTCTGTCATTTTGAATATTTTATCGATGATCTGTTGGCTTTGCTCCCTGCAATCATTTAACAATTCCAGGTCATTCGGGTATTTGATTGCCTGCTCTGCTACCGTTGCATCAAGGAGCATTTTACCTTTGTTTTCTTCCTCTTTTTCCTTTTTATCCGCTTTTTTGCCCTCTGCACCGGATTGTTCTACGGCGATTGTCTTACTTTTCTTTGCTACTCCTTTTTTGCTGGCGATGGTCGCAGTGACTATTGGTAAGCATTGACACTCCTACTCACCGCCGTAATGGCTACTATAGAATCGTGTAAAGTCGCAGTGACTATTGGTAAGCATTGACACTCCTACAATATCTATTTGATGCTAACAGTTCTAATGATTTGTCGCAGTGACTATTGGTAAGCATTGACATCCTTCCTTTAATAATTACTAATGAACAATTGAGAATTGAAAACCCACGAAGTGGGCAGTTAAATTGTCAAAGAACAACAAATCATTAATCATCATCCTTCTTCAACGTCCGCGTTTTGCCGAAACCGTGAGCCGGGCTTTGCCCCAGCCCTATCAGGTCGGGCAGCGCCAGATTGCACACAAAAGTAGCATCGAACGCAAGTTTCTTCCTGTCGTTGACCCGCACCCAGCTTTCCTTCCCAATACTTCTCGTATATGCAGTCAGTTCCTCCGCTTCGAGCGGCTTCCCCAGCCCGGCGGCAAGCGACAGAATATGTCCGTAAATGCAGGAATCCAGCAGTCCGGCCCTTTGGCGCAGGCTGTCCATGGCAATCCATTTGGCATAGTTTTCCGAGTTCAGTGCCAGCCACTTGAAAATGCGGTAAGCCCGTGGTTTGGCCAGCTTTTCCAGTTCGAAGTCCTTTCCGCTTTTACTCTTTATATCGAAAAAGTATTTTTTCCCGTCGAGCCTGATATGCGGTGGCGGATTGTCCAAAAACAGCAACAGTGCTTCGGCTCCATCGCCAATGGCAGTGATAGCGGCATTGCGTCCCGCAACCTGATACTGCACAAGTGGATACCTGTAATGTTTCCTTGCAAAGTCTTCACTCTCGTCGCGGTTCAGAAAAAGGTCAACGCTAAGCCCGGCCGCGGTGAACATATCTTTCTGCTTGATTGCCCATTGGATTACCTCCGAGCGGAACTGCGGTATCTGCCTCGTATAGATTGCCAAATCGAAATTAACGGTTACTATTTTAATTGTTCGCCTCTTGTTTTAATATTGATTGTTTCTATTATTTTATTAAATCAATCACCTGGAAATTCAGATTGCGGCTGTTTATCTGGTGGTCGTGTTGAATCAGGATAATTACCATATCGCCGATATTGAATTCAGTAGTCCCATATTTCTTTCGTACTTTTTTCAAAGATTGCTCTTTCTTTTTGACAAATGTGCATTCCGAAAGATTATCCTGCTCTGGGGTAAAGAAATAATAATCATTCGTGGAATCGCTTATTTTACATTTGATTTCATTCCCATCTTTTAGATACTGACTTGCTTCCAATGGAATAATATTTTTGGGGATAATTATGGGTGGTTTAGCAAACTGCCCATATCCCACGTTTGTTTTCGCCCCAACTCCAAAATCCATCAAGATATGTTCGAATAATTCTAACTTTTTGCTGCTATCCAGTTCCGTAATGATATTTCTGTCCTTCAGATCAAAATTGAATTTGAATGTAACATCGGGCAAAACCTTAAGAAAATTCAAAGGCGTTGGGTTCTTCAGCGGGCCATCGGTGTGGGGACAGATTGTGTCCTCGGCGAAAATTTGATTGTTAAATTGATTGTTGTGGCTGGTATTGACGATTCCGGCATCCATAAAGAAATCTCTTTTATATAAGGACAACCCGGCAGATTCCTTTCCATCTTCACCGATTATCCTGCCTTCGAAAATCTCCATCTCGATGCGGTAAATCATATCTGTAAGATCGCTGCCTTCCTGTTCAATTTCAATACCAATTGTATTCAGCGTTTCCTTAATATATAATGCCTTATTTTCTCTCGTAATTCTACTTTTTTCCTGCTCGGATTCACTCATCTTTTTCAACGCATTATCGTCCGGTTTTTTGCCCGGAAAAACGCTTCGCAGAGTTCCTTTGACCGACGATCCGGGAATAACCGGCAGGCCGGAAGTGAAATCGAAGAAGAATCCTATTTTGAGTGCGCTTTTATTAGCAATCCCGTGCGGATAGCCGCTGCCGCACAAAAGCCCGGGATAAGTCGTAATCATCGTAAAATCCTGGCC
Organism: Bacteroidota bacterium; assembly: GCA_024278075.1. Taxonomy (GTDB): domain Bacteria; phylum Bacteroidota; class Ignavibacteria; order Kapaibacteriales; family UBA2268; genus JAJRTW01. Next base: position 19,481 of record JAJRTW010000203.1, read on the forward strand.
CTGCCCGCAAGGAATGTCGTATGCCATCGAAGAAGTAAATTCAAAATTCTTGGTCAGATTCTTATTACGTTCTTCAAAAAACTTCTCATCCTTCTTATCAGCATCCTGTAAAAAGTCGTAACCGGCAGTGTACATCTTATAAAATAAATGCCCGGGATTTCCATAGTAACTCATAATTAATACTTCTAATTAAGTTTAAGAATCTTTATCTGTTAATTTAAACGTTCTGACAGCGAGTTTAAGGGCAACGGCCGCATCGAGAATTTTGGCGAGTAATTTATCTTCACTTCTTTTCTTCTCTGCCCCCGTTCCCCCCCCCTTGCCGATTATATGTTTCAAAAGCTCATCGTCACCAATAATATCGGGATCAATATTTTTGTCTGGTTTAATGGCAATGAAATAAAGAGCTTTCAAAATCTTAGCTCTGTCCTTCTCCGTGTTATCACTATTGGAAAAGAAAGCGACAGCCGGGATCAGTCCCGACTGCACGACACTGGCTCCAAAAGATGAAATATATCCGTTATACTGCTTGGGAATTGCGGAGTTTTTTGCTAAAATCACATCGGCGGTTTCTATCGCTCTCGGAATATAATTTTCAATTCTTTTCTTCATATTCCACCTCGTGAAATTTAGTAAAGCCATATCCGACTGTAGCATTTGCCCCGATATGGATTGTGTTTTTGCTATCAGTTAATATTTTATGGAATTCGGACATTTCTTTTCCATCCAAATTCTCTTTTCCATCCAAATTCTCTTTTCCATCCAAATTCAAAATTGCAGTCCAGAAGCGGCTTTCGCGGGGCACTACTTGTTCGTACCATAGATTTTCGCCTACTTTGTTCCGGGCGATAACCGGCAGATGGGCATCGCTGCATAGCTTTTTAAAATCATCATCGTTGAAGATAACCAGATTCTTATCTTCTGTCCCCAACAACCGGCCGGCACCTTCGGGGAAATTTTCTTTAAAAACGAATTGATTATCATCGTCAAAATCCTCAATGACGAGATTAGCTTTGTCAACAAAAATGATCGGTCTTCCTTCATCAGGCACGAAATCACAAAGCCCATTAAGGATTTTGTGAACCTTTTCCTCTGAGTTATTCCCTCCATTCAGGCTGTTCATTTCCTTCTTCATAGCCTTGAAAGCCATAGGCGCGGTAGCCATGAAGTAAGGTTTTTTATTGCTTCGCACGGGAATAGCCAGCAGGTTTGCACTTAGAAACCTATAATAACCGGAGTTCTCATTTGCCCCGAATACATGATCTAGTTTGGGATTTTTCTTTATTTCCTTTCCTTTCTCTTTTTCATCATATGGCCAGATTCTGTCCTGCACAAAAAACTCCCTCAAAGCACCTTTGAGGCTGGAGCCGTGAATGGTTGGCAATTCTGTGATTAAATCCCTCTGTACCAAATTGTCGATTACGCCGTAGTCGGCGTCGCCGCTGCCAACGTGCATATTGGTAATGGCCTGGATAATATAAAATTTTGCCTTCATAATATTAGCCTTTTTTTTTATTTTATTAAATGTTTTGAATAATGATTATATCCTATTTGACGAAAGTTTTTCTGATTCTTAAGTTCTTTTGCAAATTTATCGATAGCTTTCTCATTATCGATAGCTCTCTCATTATCGAAGAAAAAAACCGAACCTCGCTCGATTAGATTATATCGGATGCTTGTCATTACTTTGGAGCTGATGGGCTTTTCCTCTTCGGGCTTGTCGCCTGATTTATTATGATTAATTATTTCAAAACTACTATAGGACTTAGTTCCCATTACGCTCGTTTGCAGGAATCTGAACGGAATTGATGAGCTAATGGCAAATATCGAATCAATATTAATATCTTGCGGAATATAGGCATCGGAAGTAAGAACTATTTTAGAAATATCGTTTCGTTGAATCTTCACCAGAGCGTCAAAATCATCGCTGCATTCTTTGAAGGAAATTCTAAAAATGGATTTTTCGGCACCCATGCTCACTGTTTTACCTTCGTTGAGGACGTCACAGTGTTCGTTAATTTCAACAAAACATCCGAATTCGAGGCCTTCGTGCAGCCTAAGAAAAACTTGCTTGTAAAAAGCTTTATCCTCGGTTTTCCCATCTTTGCCCTTTTTAATGCCTATTCTCTCTTCCTCAACAAAAGCGCATTTCTTGCGGTCTGCTTCTTCACCAGTAAAAAGCAGATGGTCTTCACCGTCAAAACTTATCAGAAAGCGGCTCAGGCCATCCTTTTCTTTATATCTTTCCATGAAAATTATTTTGTTTTGATTGCTTGACAGATTATTCCTTATTCCTGGCTTATCTCTGGGTTCTAAGCTGCAAATAATACCATCATCCAATATCAAATCTTTTTGGTTTGGCATATAATATTTGCCATTTCCAGAATTGACAATGAAAACGGGAGAGAGTCTTTTTATCTTCCCGAAATCAGAGTCTTCATCTGTGGTAGCAGTGTTGAAACTCAAAGGCCCGATTAATTCACAGGCTATCTTTTTTTCTGTTATTGGCAATTGCTTATTAATTTGAAGCAGATAATAACGAAGCGCCCCCAAGACCGTTGTTTGCTGAGGAAAATAAGCTGAACGCTGGAAATAATCGGCTTCGGTTACAGCTTCCTTTCCCTTGCTCAGTTTTTTTCTATATTTATTTTCCTGTCCAAAGAAAAAAGCATCCATAGGGCGAAGTGTTAGAAGATATTTACCCATAGAGTTCCCTGTTAATAAATTTGATTAATCTCAAACCGCTATACACTTGATTTATGGCTTTGTCTATATCGTTTTCTTGCTCTTTAAACGCTAAAAATAAAAGCTCATTAACTTTCTTAATAAAATCGGATTTGCCACCCTCCTTGTGAACCTTTTCGTTATAATAATTCTCAAAAAAGTAATCGAGTCGAGTTTTGTTGCCTGCGATTTCGACAAGAATTTTCTTCTGCACGCCAAGATTATAAATCAGCGATGAAATCAGGTTTTTGTCTGCTGCACCAAGCATTTTGTATAATAGCACATAGAATTCGGAGTCTTTGTGAAGAACCGCACCGAAATTCCGGCCGCTATGTTTCATCAGTTTGAATGCAATAGCATTCTTTTTTTTCTTATTGGTTTTTTTAGCTTGATTGAAAAGCAGATCCGCTGCCGATTCCAGAGCTTCACGCATAGGATATTTATAATAAGTGATGGACACTCCGTAAGACATTGAGGGCTTTTTATTAAGATCTGCTATTTGCTTGCAGAATTTTTTAAGTATCATATCTTTAAATATGACATCCAATTTATCAATTAATGTAAAGATGTTTTCCGTTCCATTCACCACTGGCGCAAAGAACAGCAAATCGTCTCCGCCGGCATAAACAGGCTCGCCTCCCCATTTGTTAATAGCAGTAGCTGCCTGAAGTGAAAATTCTGATAATGCTCGGGAGAATTCTAATATTTTGTTTTTATCTTCACTATAGATTTCTTTTATGAGTTCGCCTACGTTATCTCCGTCTGCCTGAACGATGGCAATGTATTTATGCGCTGTTTTAAGCCTTTTCTTTAGTTCTTCATTCCCATTCGCATTGGCTATATTGATAATTTCATCCCAACAATCGGAGTCGTCTTTATCATCTGAAAATATTTTCTTTCTACCATTATATTTATACAACTCCAAATCTTTTGTTGAGATTTCAGGTATAGATGGAAAACCGAAACCTGTGAAAATCTTTTTGTAGATATCCGAATTGTTGATATTCTCGAGAATACGAAGGAAGAGCATATCGTCAATTGGAATATAATTTGATTGCAATTCGCAGTTTGCCAGATATTTATTCATTTTAATGATAGGGTTTTTACTATCCCTTAATTCCGCTTCAACTATATAAGTCCTCAAGTATTTTTCCAAATATTCAATACTATCACTTTCGCAATGGATATTTTTAAATTTACCACCCAGTTCTTTTATCGTTGCGTTAACCGCATTTTGAACTTTGTCAAAAGCTCCATTTTGAGATTTTATTATTAACCTGTCCGGAAAAACTCCGGCTTTTTTAATTCCATCATATTTTTTATCGGAATTCCTTTCGGGATAAGGTATGATAAAATCTTTTTCTTTTACACCATCACTCATAAGTTTCTCAATCACTTTTTCTATGAACCAGGAGAATATGAAGCTTGCCGCCCATAGCTCGCGGGTTTTGTGTGCCATTTTCAGGGAGTCGACAATGGGGCCGATGGTCAGGGCTGTGTATTTGGTTGGGTTGCTCATTATATCTCCTTCCAATAATAGGGCAGCTTATTGAGAAGTTTATCCCAATACATTTCTTTAGGTGTTTTAATACAAATTTTATTCGTTGTATTTTCAACGTTACTATTTCCTTCATAAAAAATGAATTGTCGGTCAAACAGGATGTCAGGTATCGTACCAACTAATAAATAAATAGTATTATTAAACACTTTGAATGTAATTGGGGATCTGAACCGGGTGTTATCTTAAAGTTAGTTGAAAATTGAAAAAAACAAAAAGGAGGTTCCTCACAAAATAGTTAAATTTAAAACTACAAAATTTTTCAATTAACCGAGAGGAACCTCATGAACAAGATAGGTCAAAAAAGCGAGAAAATC
>JAJRTW010000204.1 GCA_024278075.1 Bacteroidota bacterium
AAGGGGGAAGTGAGCCAGGCGAGCAGGGGGTTGTCCTACAATCTGCAAGGCATAAGAGCATAATAAATCCATTTCCTTGCACTTTTAAGTTGAATATCTTTTGTAACTACTATACCAATAAACAGTTAGTGCTTTTTGAGGGCAATCTAATTAAGTTTTTGGCGATTTTCTTAAATAAAGTCAGTCCACCTTAATCTCCCCTTTCCCGGCGAGTCAGGATTTTGCCGGACACCATGCAGGGGATTACTACCTGATGCTTATGCTATCGATTATTTACAATTATATTTTCATTCCCGCAGCAAAGCTATATGTCTTAATTGCCAAGATTTTCGATGAAAAATTAAAAGACCGCGAAGATACCTGCAAGGCGCTTCTGCAAAGTGAGATAAAAGCAAAATCCGCCGGAAAGAGAATTTGGTTCCACGCCGCCTCGATGGGCGAATTCGAGCAGGCAAAGCCCGTAATCGAAATCCTGAAAAAGCAAAATCCTGCAATCGAAATAATCGTTAGTTTCTATTCACCATCCGGCTTTAATAACCAAAAGAATTACCCGTTTGCTGATCATATACTATATATGCCGATTGACTCAAGGAGAAATGCCAGGGAATTTATCGATAAAATTGATCCCGATTTGGCCGTTTTCGTTCGGTATGACCTATGGCACAATCACCTGGCCTGCCTTAAGCAAAATGGTATTAAATCACTATTGATTTGCGCAACAAAGCCGGGCAGCAATCTAATTGATAAAGTATCCATAGCAAGGAATTTCTATCGGGCTAATTTCAACCTGATCAGCGAAATTTATACTGCCGGCAAGAATGAAACGGCATATTTCGATGGATTGAATCTATCGGCCACTGTCACATCTCTTGCCGATACGAGGTTCGACCGGATTATCGAAAAAGTCGAGAGTGCATCAAAGGCCGCTATATTGCCAATAAATTATTATAGCGAGGATGATTTCGTGCTTGTGGCCGGCAGCACCTGGCCGCCGGACGAGAATGTAATAATACAATCATTGGGGGAAATTACCGGTAGCCCTGTCGAAGAAGTTAAGGCAACGGGTGCCGGCCGGCTTCGAATAATATTCGTGCCGCACGAACCTACCGCCGGGCATATAGCCATTCTGAGAAGGGAAATCAATAATGCCATATTATTAAGTGAGCTTGGCAATCGTGACCCGAAATCCTTGCGGGAACCGCAGCATATAATAGTTGATTGCATTGGCAAACTTTTGTCAATATATAAATATGCGGATGCGGCTTATATTGGCGGCGCTTTCGGGGCTGGCGTGCACAGCACCGCCGAACCGGCCGGATATGGTATTCCGCTTGCAGCCGGCCCGAAAATGGAGAATTCCCCCGATGCAGCGAATCTTAAGAAGAATGAGGCTTTGACAATTATCACTTGTGCAATGGATTTGACTAAATGGCTTGGAGCAATAATACGCAACAAAGATATACGGGCTGGGATTGGCCGTAAATCCAAAGAGTATATTTACAGCCATCGCGGAGCAAGCCAAATAGTATCTGAAAGGATATTGGAAATAATAGAAGGTTAGTTGGTATCGCCAATAATAATATTCAAAAATGAGGACGATTTCTTGAATTCCTCTTCAAGCTCGAATGTAAATATTTCAACATCAAGCTCTTCAAGTTCGGGATACGATTCGCACAAAATATTCCATGAGGACTCACCCTCGATGTTTAAAGTTGTGATGCCCTCGTAAAATCCCGCACCCCATATCTCGCAAAGTTCGTCGGCAAGCCTAACAATTGCAACCAATTCCTTATACTCTCCGGCCGAGCGCGGATTGGAATGGCAGGAAATTATTTTCGATAGTTCAACAGGCAATTTCCACAGGCGTGCAATTTCGGCACCCACTTCATCATGGTTTAAACCAAATATCTCCATCTCGGCATCGCTGTCTTTCATGCCTTTTTCATTAATGAGATAAACAACATCCTGATATTTTTTCGAATCATACTGAAGCATTGCCATTTTGCCAATATCATGCAAAAGGCCGCCAATGAACTCAGCTTCCTTAAAGTATTTCTGAATTTTCCCCGACAGCGATTTGGCAACCATTCCGGTGCAGGAGGCATGCCACCAGAATTTCTCCATCAACTCGGCGGCATGTTTTTGCGAACTAATCAAAAATTTCGAGAAAATCGATACGCCAAGCACAATGTTTGTAAGCCTGTTAAGCCCAAGGGTGATAATGGCCTGGTGGATGGTTCTGATTTCACTTCTGGTGGCATATAATGGCGAATTGGCCACTCGCAGAAGTTTCAATGTTAATGATGCGTCGGCTTCTATTACGTTCGACAAATCACGGACGTCCAGATTTTCATCTTCCAACAGCGATAAAACCTTCATAGCTACCGGAGGCAGAGTGGCAAATTCCTGAGTTTCGATAAGTGAATTAATAAGTGTCATAGTTTTAACTAACTAAATTGTTGTCCTGGCTGAAAAATAATAATATTAATTTTTAATATTAATAATTCCTCTGAATATAAATCCTATCGTTCATAATTTATAAATAAATTATCAATAATAATAGTAAAATTTCCGAACTATTGTATCAATAGTGAATTATTGCTTCAAAAGCGACCTTTAAACACTGCACTGTATCCGAATAAAACAGACGAGGTATACTTATGGAAAATTCGTGCCGGAAATATTTGTACTTATTGCTCCTGCTGCCCGGCATCGATATTTTTCAGGGCTTCGAAGTACCTCATTATCAATTTTTCATAATCCTTCGTATAGCCTTGCCGGAGTGATTTTATAAGCTCTTTCAAGGCCTTTGCCCTTCCCCGGGCGGTTTGGAGGTCCGGAATATCCGGGCTTTGTCGGGTATAATCCTTGCCGGATTTTGATTCCCTTTTCTTTTCGTAATCGCGGTCGTGCACCGACCTTGTGGCATCCAGCAGGCGTGATAATATCCTGTCCTGCCGCTCTAAGGTCTGGCGGTTTACGTTGCCGGTTTTAAGGTCAGATATTATCTCTTTCATATCCTCGGATATTTTGCTCAAATCGCCGAGAGTTTTACGCTGGTTGCCGCCAAGTTCTTTCTGCTCTTTTGCCAATTCATCCAGCGACTTTTGTGCTTTGCCCTGCTTTTCGGACAGCCTCCCCAACTCGGCTCTTTTCTCTTCTGACATCTGGCCGCCCTTTCCGCTCTGCATCATCTGTTGCAACGATTGGTTAATCATTTGCTGCTGGCCGGCAAGCTGCTGCATTTGCTGCTGGAAGCTCATGCCGCCGTTTTGGCCCTGTTTGCCCATGCCCGATCCGCCCGGGTTATTGCACGATCCGCCGTTTTGCTTCATCATCGACAGCATGGATTGCATTTGCGATGCGGCACTATTCAGAGAGGCCATTGCCCCGGCCTGCTCCTTGGATGCCTGCTTTGGATTCCTGCTGGCATATTGTTCCATCGCCTTTTGCATCTGCTGCATAGCTTTGCCGATTTCCGAAGCCATTTCGGGGGTTATAGCGAAAGTTTTATTTGCAAGTTCCATCAGCGAATTGGCCAGATTGGCAAGGGCTTCTTCCATATTCGATTGATTCTGTGCCATATTCGGGATTTGCGTGGAGTTATAGTCCGAATTCTTTGATTGCTCCTTTAGGTTCTCCTGCTGCTTGGACAGCTCCAGCAGGTCGGATATGGCTTTTTGCAATTTCCGCATAGCTTCTTTCGAGACTTTATCCTGCATTTTCTCTTTCATTTTCTTCATCTGCTCGGCGAATTGCTTCAGGTTCTTCGATGCCTTGCTCTGCTTGTTGGCAGCCTTTTGCATATCGCCTTTTTTCGTCTGCTTTTGAGCGTCCTGCATTGCCTTTTGGGTTTCATTCTTATTCAATTCCTGCTTGGCTTTCTCCATTTCGTCCATTGGCATTTCATCGCCAATTTCCTTCATCAGGTCCTCGAGCTCGTCTAAGTTCTTCGCCATTTCTTCTAATTCTTTGCTCAATTTTTCCTGTTTTTTGGTTAGTTCTTCTTTTTTCTTGGCATCATTCGGATTGGTGCTTTCGGTTTGTTTCTTAAGTTCTTCTTGTTTTTTGGCCAGTTCTTCGGCTTGTTTTGTCAGTGCATCTGCCTTCTGCTCGGCCAGCATCCTTTTCAGGATTTTCATTGTCCGCTCAATACTTTTTTTGAACTGCTCCTCGTTAAACTCAAGTTCCTCCATGGCTTTTTGCAGCTGTTGAGGCGACATATTCTCCATAGCTTCCTGCATTTTCTGCTGCATTTTGCGAAGCTGGTCGCTGTCAATCTGCTCCATCAGCCTTTGCAGTTCCATATATTTCATCAGAGTTTCCTGCGACAGCAGATTATTCTGCTGCATTTTGCGGGTAGCCTGCTCCAGGTTGTCCTTAATCTCCGACATCTTGTTTTTAATATCTTCCTGTTTCTTCAGTATATTTTTTAGTTTTTTCTTTTCTTCCCAGTTCAGTTTTTTCTTCTTATAATTCTTCCGCAGGTCGTTTTTTAACTCTTCCATGTCCTTTTTAAGTTCCTGGGCCTCGGCGAGTGCTTTCATTAATTCTTCCCGGATGTTTTCCTGATCGTCCTTCACCTCGCTAAGGATTTCCGAGAGCGACGGCAGCCTGACGGTAAGTGTTTGAGTTTTCGCTGATTTCGGGCCGGAGATAATATCATTATCGAATACTTCGAGATAAAATTCATATCTGTCCTCGGGCGATATCCCTAAATCCAGCAAACTCCAGATATACGGTACTTCCACCGCCAGTTCATCGCTGTAAATGCCAATTTCGACGGCTGTGAATTCTTTGTCGGGATAAGTATATTCGGAATGTGCCAGGCGGTAGTGCAGCTTCAGCGAACTGAACCCGTAATCATCGGATATGGCAGTGCGGATGGGCAGCAGGGCGTCTTCGCTAACCTGCACGTCAACTGTGGGCTCAATCAAAGTGATAGACGGAAATGCGTCATTTAGCGCTATCATGGAATATTTAATCGGCTCGGAATTGAACTGGCCTTCGGTGTCCTTTACAACGAAATAATAATTCCCCGATGATCGAATCCGCAGCCGTCCCGCAGCTTTTCTGCCTTCGGTTTTTAGTGGAATGCTATAAGTCTGGGTGGCAATCTTTGGCTTGTTTGCAGCGGCCGTACTGCTTTCGGTTTCCTGGGTTTCTGATTCTTCGCCTTCAATTTCCATAGATTCAGATTCCGTACTTTCCAATTCCGTACTTTCCAATTCATTGCGCTGTAATTCATTACGTTGTAATTCATTACGTTGTAATTCTTCGATGGTTTTTATTTCTTCGAAAACGAGATAGGCCGAGTCGAGTTCCTTATTGGCAAAAATGGTGAAATCGACTGCCGAGCCAATCAGGGCAGAGATATCGGCCGACTGCTCGTTGAAGGTTTTGGCCGATAGGCCGGTATAAGCCGGCTGAATTATCCTGCCGCTAAGCGACCTGACGATAGGCCGCGTTACCACGTTGATTCTACCAATTTCTGTGGTGACCACCGAGCTTAACCACTCGGCTTCGGCAAAGAACGTAAGCGATTTCTTCAACGACGGGATTTCATATTTATATGTGTTGCCGGTGTCGAGCCTTAGTTTCAGTTCGTCATAATTTTCCTGCTGATTTTCTTTTATTTTCAAATTAATATATTCGGGCGGCTGGCCATCGGCTTTGACAGTAATCATGGCTTTTTCGCCACGCAGAATATTTTCATTTATCGGCGAAATGGAAAGCCGGAATGGAACGGGCGGCAGATAGGATTGGGTGAAATTCACTATCCGGTTAAATGACGAGCCGAGCGACGACTGGAATACGCCGAAGGATGCGCCGGAAATAAATAGCGACAGGGCAAAAAACAGGATTGAACGCTTGAGCTTATTGCGGTCGATAATTGCATCGAAATTCTTTGCATCAACGGCAACTTTTATTATATCGAATGCCCCGAAGGCCAGTTCCGGCGATGTGCCCCTGGCTTTGGCAGCACCAGCCACCACCTGGATTGCATTGATTAATTTGTCCTTCACATCTGGATAAATCCTGCCGACGCGCTCGGCAATTTCATTTTCATAGGGCTGATTGTGGGGCCATATTCCACGAAGGATTGCCGGAACAACGAGGATGCCCATCGACATCACAAATCCCACGAAAAGGATTCCGGCCAATACGGCCCTGAAGGCCTGATCGCCGCCGGCTATGGATTCGACAGCCGATACCAGTAGAATCAACAATGCCGCAATGGCTATTGAATTCATCAATCCCGAAAGGGCAAGGTAGGCAGTTTCTTTCAGCCGTGTGGCCCGCAGCCTGCTGATTATTTCGTTTAATGATGCTTCGTAATTTGACATAATATTTTATTTAGATGTTTAGATTTAGATATAATTCTATGGCATAATTATTCAATAGCCCTTATATTTATGCCGGAGATAATCATTACCATAAAACGATGGGTTTAGAACCAAAAGAACTTAGATAAGTGGTCAGAGCCAAGCGTCTTGGTGTAAACTATCCCCCTTAAAAAACAGGGGGTTGTTCTTCCCCAATATTGCCATTATCCCTAATAGTATAATCATTAATAGTATAATCATTAATAGTATAATCCCTAATAGTATAATCATTAATAGTGTCGTGTCAACCTTATTATGACGGGTCATTTGATTTGTCATTCCGGACTTGATCCGGAATCCATCTTAATATAGCCATATAGCCCGTGAATACTGGATTCTGAAACAAGTTCCGCAATGACAGCTAACAAATAATTCGTCATAGTATGCCTGACACGTCAATAGTATAATCATAAGCGATAGCCTAAGCACAATAATCTTTCTCTTGTGCAACTTAAATAAGGAAACCTTAATTAATTCATTGAGACTTCCGAAGAATAAATATATTGTCATTCCGGTGGCAGCCATTTGGCATCGGGACACAAATGTGATTCCAGTGCATCATCTCATAAATAATTACAATGTTCACCCTTGTATCTAAGCCTCCAGCTTTGTTACACTTTTGCTTTCGCCAGCTGTTACAACTGGCAATATGGAAACTGTCGTCATTCGTCAGCTGTTACAACTGACGGAACGTTTAATATTAATTTATTATGAGATACTGTGCTTGTGTCGTGTCAACCTTAATTATGACGGGTCATTTGATTTGTCATTCCGGACTTGATCAGGAATCCATCTTAATATAGCCATATAGCCCGTGAATACTGGATTCTGAAACAAGTTCCGCAATGACAGCCAACAAATAATTCGTCATAGTATACCTGACACTACACTAGTGTTAATAGGGATATCGGATTACGGCTATCGAAGATATAACAACAACAAAAGAATAATCAGGAATCTCTATCAATATTTTAATAATAACATCTTCTTGGTGTCGATAATTTTCGAATCGGCCAGCAGCCTATAGAAATAGAGGCCTTGAGCATAACCGCCAGCTTCAAAAAAAACAAAGTCCTTGCCCGCCGGGTGGTTCTTAAACTCGTAATGATTAACCACCCCGCCCTGCATGTCGAGGATTTCTATTTCAACATCGGACTCCTCGAGAATGTCAAAATCTATTCTCGTCTGGCCAAAGAACGGATTCGGGTAGTTCCGGTAGAGCTTAAATGCTTTGATAGTATCGATGACCCGATAGGAGCTGTTCCTTCTTCCGGGCGTACCAAGCCCCACGGAGGCCTGCCAGCTATCCGGAATTACATTATTAAGGTCCGGATTAATTAATTCCAAAGTCGGCCCCAAGCCATCGGGCAGTTCCGGCCAGGGGGCGTTGTCGTCGTAAGGCACAATATCGACGATTTCGCTGCCGGCATTTTTCAATCTGACTATCTCGCCGCCGCCACTCAGGCCAAAGCCCAATTCACCAATATAATTCCGTACATCAGAAAAAAAGCCGAGAAATTTTGCCGTATCGCGGCATATCACTAAGTAATCATTCGGTTTAATAATAGTACCAACTGGGAACCTGAAACGATTGTCCCACTGGCTGTCCTGCAAATACCAGCCTGATATATCAACATCGGAATCCTCGGGATTATATAATTCAATCCAGTCGCCGGCGTCGGCCGAATCGGATGAATGATAATTAATTTCATTAATAACGATCCGCGTGTCCGGAGCGCCCAGCACCGAGAATTCGTCCAGCCGCTTGCTCACTAATTCTTCGAGGTCATTGGATAATAATCTTAAAGTATCGCCCGGTTTAATATCGAAAAAGATATTTCCTGCCATGTTCTGCCCGAGCGTGATATCGCTGGTAAGCAGCAATGTCTCTCCCGGTGGAATAATAGTGCCGTACCGGAATATAAAATTCTGATAATAATTGCCGCACCGGAAATAGCAAAATGACAGGTCAATGCTGTCCGGTGCATTATTTTTTATTTCTGCCAAATACTCTTGCTGCAGCTTATATACATTATTAATTGATATAAATGATTTGATATTATCTTTCGCCGAGTTCCGGTTAATAACCAATCCTATTGTGGGGAAATAATTGGCAGAGGCCAATCCGTTGTACGGATAATCACTTCCATCGCCGTTGAAAACAAACGGTACGTAGTTGTCTTCTAATTCCGAATTGCTAATCTGAATACCATATATAAGGTCGCCGGCTTCCAGGTCATCATGCCTGCCGTCGTCATACATATTCAAATTTATGCGTGTTCTCTCATCCCCATAACGGCTGTAGTCCAGGTCGGGAAGGTAAATAAGCCTGACATTTTGCGCCCGCTCAGATTTAATTCTAAACGTAATTGTACTGCTGTCTTTGCCGGGAAAATAATTCGAGCAATACGGCTCCGATAGCTTGATTGCATCAAAAGAATCTAAATCCGCAAGAGCTTGCTTTCTTTCATCCAAGTATTTATGAATTCGCTCCGCGTCCTCTTCAATCGAACTGCGTTTTGCTATATGAGTTGTATCCCGAAACAGGTCGTTCTTGATTTTACTAAAGGTAGAATCGGCCAATAGATGCAGATAATCAAAGCCGTCGGTTATTACAATGTCAATTCTGTCCAGCATTAGCTGCCGCCAGTCATCGTTCTCCATTAATCTTCGAAACAGGACATGGCTGTTCAAAGCGCCATTGGAAACGGATTTCGACCATCTTTTCATGTAATTGCCCTGCCAGTCATTGCCAAGCGAGGCGTCATTATCCCACGGAAATAATTCAATCAGTGAAGATTCGGGATTTATGTAGAGAAATATATTCTTGGTTATACCGTCGAAATTTGTTATGGCATATTCGATTGCAAAATAATTAATGGCGTTATCAAAATCTATCATTGAAGCAATTGAATTTTCAAAATCTTTGGCCGAATAAAAAAAGAATTTGCTAAAAAGCAGTTGAATATCCGAATAATCCTTTGTGTCCCCAATTTTCTTCTCCCAAGTGGACGTATAGTCACTGTATCGAAGCAGCGGAGCCATCGATCCGCCATGATTGGATGCCTTATAAATATTACCTATTCTCTTTTTATTACGGATTAGGAAATTCTTGTCCACCTCTTCCATCTGTAGAAATACTCCGGCATAACCGCCGTTGATTATCAAATTGATATAGCTTGTATTTGGCGACGGAAAGCCAAGATATTGAAAAAGCTTCAAGGACAAATAATTTCTCATCATAGATGAATCTCTGTATTCGGGGCTGAAATTTATCCTGCCGGCACTAAATATATTATTCGCATCCTTGAATTTAATCTTGAAGCCCAGTTTCGGCAGGTTCCTTGCGGTGCCGCCGCGCACTCTTATTTCACAGTCATAAGTTTTGTCGTCAATGCTGATAGTTGCCGGATAGTAATCGTTTGACAGTGGATTTTCGTAGAGCAGGGCAAGGTGCGCCGGTTCCATTTCCATTCGATACACAGGCAGTTCATAATCCTGGCTTATCAAAGCGGTAAAGTTCAATAAGATTAAAAAAATGAAGAAGGTGCAATATTTAATAAGTTTCATATTGTTAGGATATAATCAATTATATATTTCAACACTGCGAACATATTTTATAATGACTTGAAAAATAAAGCACTTGCGAAATGTCATAGTGAGCGGAGTCGAACTATAGACACGATCGGCCTGACCGAGGATAAACTCCGCAAAGAATCTATATCTTTATACAATGTAAGTGCTTATATATTCTTCGCTGCGATCCGCCACAAGTGGCTCCGCTCCATTCAGAATGACAAAAATGTCCGATCTGTTGTATTAATGACACTATTATTAATGACACATTGAAGACTGATAAGGATACAAAAAGATAATTTGTTATAAAGAAAAACATCATCCCCCTTACTCAATCGCCCCGCCATCCGAATCCTTATTATATCGGCCCTTCCACAGGTTTTCGAGCCGGCTTTTTATTTCCTTTTCCTTTCCTGAGAGTGACGGCTGATAAAAAACAATGTCGTCAATGTCATCGGGAAAGTAATGTTCGTCAACGAAATGGCCGGTATAGCTGTGAGGATATTTATACCCTGCGCCGTAGCCTTCCTTTTTCATCAGCCGTGTGGGAGCATTTCTCAGATGCAGTGGAACCGACAGAGATACACCGGATTGCACGCACTCCCGGGCTTTCTCTATCGCAAAATACGAAGCATTCGATTTCGGGCAACTGGCAAGATAGGCAACCCCCTGGGCCAGGCTGATTCGGGCTTCCGGCATCCCAATTACTTCCACCGCCTTGAAAACCGACACGGCCAGCGATAAGGCAAAAGGGTCGGCATTGCCAATGTCTTCGCTTGCCAGTACGACCATTCTGCGGGCAATGAATTTCGGGTCCTCGCCGGATTCTATCATTTTCGCCAGCCAGAACATAGCAGCATCGGGGTCGGAACCGCGAAGGGATTTAATAAATGCCGAAATGGTATCGTAATGCGACTCGCCTTTTTTGTCATATTGGGCTGTTTTCTGCTGAAGTGCGGCCTCGAATATTTCCCTGCTTAACACTATTTCACCCTGCTGATTCTCGCCGGCCAGCATAACAGCCAGCTCGAGGGCATTCAGAGCTGTGCGGGCATCGCCGCCGGAAATAGCCAGCAGAAAATCCCAATCATTGATAATAATATTTTTATTTGACATAATACTATCGTGGCCGATTGCACGCTCGACCACCAGCCGGATGTCGTCGTCCGATAGCGGCAGCAGCCGGTAGACCTGGCACCGGCTAAGCAAGGCGGCATTGACCTCGAAGGAAGGGTTCTCCGTTGTGGCTCCTATCAAAGTGATTAAGCCCCGTTCGACTGCGTGGAGGAAAGAATCCTGCTGGGCTTTGTTGAACCGGTGGATTTCATCGATAAACAGCAGGGTTCTTTTCCCGGATTTTTGGAGTTTTCGGGCATTGTTAATCACCTGGCGAACTTCCTTCACGCCCGAATCTATAGCCGACATCCGCACGAAATAATAATCTGCGGCCTCGGCTATTATCAGTGCAAAAGTTGTTTTGCCGGTGCCGGGCGGCCCCCAGAATATAACGGACGGGAAGCGGCCGGTTTGGAAGAATTTCCTTAGCGGCCCGTTTTCGCCTATCAGGTGCGATTGCCCGTATATTTCGTCGATACTGTTTGGCCTTGCCCTGTCTGCAAGCGGTGCTGAGTCGCCGGCAGCTATCTTTTGCTTTGGCCGGCTGCCGGGGAATAGTTCGTCCATGGTATTTTTTGCTAAATTGAACCAAATGCTTTGAATGATAATATACGGAATTCGGAACGGTTATATATAGAGTTTATTTATTTAACCTGAAATATTCGGGCAAAAAAGTCCCCTCTTGAGAGGGGATTTAGGGGTGTGTAATAAATCGATACGCTGAGTTGCTTTGTGCTAAGTTAATGAATTTGCTATAAATATATAGGATAATTTAGTATATTGCGGGGGAGTAATGAGTTGTGGGCAATTAATTATAACGGGAAAAATACTTGACTATGGAATTTGCAGACAAAATCAGGGCACTCGGTGACAAAGTGACCCGGCTAAAAGGCACCATCGGGACAGAAGAAGCAACAAAGACAGCTTTAATAATGCCCTTCATTGTAGCACTGGACTATGACGTATTCGACCCACTTGAAGTCATTCCTGAATTCATTGCTGACCTTGGGATTAAAAAAGGTGAAAAAATTGACTATTGTATTTTAAAAGACAGTAAACCAATAATCATCATTGAGTGCAAGCATTGGCGAGATAACCTAAAAGACCACGACAACCAATTGCATCGATATTTCTATGCGACAAGTGCTAAATTTGCTGTTCTGACAAATGGAATACGATACCGTTTCTTCACGGACTCGGAATCCACCAACAAAATGGATAACAAGCCATTTTGGGAGTTTGAAATCAACAACCTTTCAGACACAGACATAATAGAACTTGAAAACTATCGGAAATCGAATTTTGACGTTGGACAAATATTCAGCACAGTACTCGACTTAAAAATCAGCAACAGAGTTCGACAATTAATGAAAAAAGAACTAAATGACCCATCAGGCGAGTTTGTTAAATTTTTCGTTAGGCAAATTTACTCTGGTGCATTGACAAAAAGGATTATTGACCAATACAAAGGAATAATAAAAAAATCCTTAAACCAGTTAATGAGCGAACCAACACAAGACAAAACAGCAGTAGAAACTTACAAACCGCCACAAGAAACACAATCTGTTAAAGTGAAAAATCCTGTAATGGTAGAAGCAGGTCGAAAAGCTGCAATCACAATAAAAAAGACGAAAATTAATCAAATCGAAATCGGCAATAAGGGTTACCCAATCGCAAAATCATTCGAAATATTGACAACAACAGCGGAATGGCTAATAAGCAATGGTAGCTTACGAGAGACAAATTGCCCAATCCCAACAGGACGAAAGAGAAATTTAGTTCATACTTCACCGAAACATAGAGACAATGGACATTTTGTAGCTCCCAGGACATTATCGAACGGACTTTACATTGAGACACATTTCAGTACTACTGGTTGTATTAAAAATGCACGGAGACTGCTTGAAAGCTGTGGACATCAAGGACAATTATTGAAGGTTTAACCAAACAGAAATGGGAGACGGCCACTGCCCACAACAAAATTTATAAGTCATTGGGTAATAGGTGGTTAAGCCAGTATTGTTTATATAAACAAACATCATATTAAATTAAAAGAGAAGCTCCTCGAAATGCCCTACTTGCTATACACTAACCCATTTTCTCCCAAGCCAAGAAATAGAAATGTTAACACCAAAATATAAGGACAATTATTTCCCATTGACTTGGGAGGAAATATTCCAGAATGTTAGTTCTGCGGTTGGAGATATAAAACTTGAAAAGCATCTTACTGATTTTAAGGATAAGTGTCTGATTTGAAAATAGTAAAAAGAACAACAGCTAACAATGCCTAAATCAACAATCATATATCAAGCGTATCAAGAAGTAATTGGCAAACATTTGCGATCGAAGCAATGGATTATGTATTCCGGCAAACTGACCATATATGACAGGAAAACTAATCCAGTGATGCTTAGACTAAAAAGCGAAATATATGATTCTTTTATTAGTGAACACATGGAGGAGAAAAAGGATTTTAAGGGCAATTCTGTTTCTGAAGTATTTGGGAAATTAGCGAAATGGTATAATAAAAACGGAATTGTATTTCAGAATTAGAGAGGCCCATTGGCTGGAAATTCTTTTCGCTTGAATTATACCTTGAGGAAATTTTTGGCCGCAAAATCGATTTGGTTACCAAAAACGCCAAATTAAAGACAATATACTAAAACAAGTTATTTACCGTGTAATAATGAATAAGCGATAATATTTAGAAAGCCCAAAAGCAAAACTTTCTGATATTAATGTAAATTTGGAGAAAAAAGAAATGATAGTGGAAAGACAAGATAATGAAATATTGGTCAGGTTTTCCGCCGGAATTAAAACTTCCAGGATTCAGGCAATACTTGATTATTTACGATACGAAGAATTAACTTCTAAATCAACAGCCACTGAAAATGATGTTGACGTACTATTGAAAAAAGTAAAAAAAGGACGTTGGAACAGAACAAAAAAAGATTTAGGATTAAATGACTAAAATCATCGTTGATACAAACATCGTATTTAGTGCTTTGCTGAATGTCAACAGTAGAATAGGACAGATTTTAATTAATGGAAAAAATGAATACCACCCAGCACCCCATAAACAAACAGCCAAAACAGCACTAATTACAAGGCCTGCAGCCCATTCCAGCTCAATGTCAATTCGAAATAATAATGCTCCGCCCTCCGCCGGCTTTTATATTCTAACCCATTTCGCCCTGTGCCAAGAAAAAAGACCCGAAATGTTCGGGCTAAAATGATTATATTTGAAGTATGATTACCGAAAATGACATATTATCCAAACTCAGAGAGCTAAAACCGGCACTCAATAAAGACTATGCAGTCAAGGAAATAGGATTGTTCGGTTCGTTCTCCGATGATTCATACAATGAAAATAGCGACATTGACCTGCTTGTGGAATTAGAAAGGCCCATTGGCTGGAAATTCTTTTCGCTTGAATTATACCTTGAGGAAATTTTTGGCCGGAAAATTGATTTGGTCACCAAAAACGCCCTCAAAGGCCAAATTAAGGACAATATATTAAAACAAGTCAATTACGTGTAAGTGAAAGAGAATCGAACATATCGAATTTATCTTGAGGACATTCTGAGAGCTATAAACCGTATCTCCGAATATATTGAGAACTACACGTTTATTGACTTTATGAAAGATTATAAAACAGTTGATGCAGTAATCAGAAACTTTGAGATAATTGGCGAGGCTTCGAAGAATTTACCAAACGACATTAAAGAAAAATATTCTGAGGTTCCTTGGGCTGAGATGTATTTATTAAGAAACAAAGTGTCCCATGAATATTTTGGTGTTGATTTTGAAATAATTTGGGATGTAGCAATGAATTATTTACCGGAGAATAAATCCCAGATTGAAGAAATATTGAATAAAGACAAATTAAACCCAGACGCCAACACCCCATAAACAAACAGCCAAAACAGCACTAATTACAAGGCCTGCAGCCCATTCCAACTCACTGGTAACATGAAAGATAATTGCTTCGCAACCCGCTTGCTTTTCATACACTAACCGTTATTCAATTATTCCGGCAGCAGCCTGCAAATCAGTTCCGATGCCTCCGTTGCGGATTCGGTTATGTGCCAGATTTGGCTTTCGCCAGCTGCCATGAACTTTTCATTTACCATTTTATCAAGCAAATCGATTAGCGGATTGTAAAACCCAAAGAGATTAACAATAATAATCGGCGGAATAATCAGGCCAAGCCGCTTCCATGATATTGCTTCGAACAATTCCGTCATTGTGCCGCTGCCGCCGGGCAGGGCAACTATACAATCGGCATCGACAGCCATCTTCTTCTGCCGTTCGTGCATATCGGCTACTCTGTGAAGTATAGTCGCATCCTTATTCTCAAGTTCCAGGTTGACCATAAATTCGGGGATAATCCCGGTGACGTGTCCGCCGGCTTTCAATGCACCATCGGCCAATCTGCCCATAAGGCCCGCCCTGCCGCCGCCATATATGATGCCGCACCCATTTTGCGCCAATAGCCGCCCGAACTCTTCTGCAGAGTCTAAATATTCAGGCTTTACATTATTACTTGCAGCGCAGTAAACCGTTACGTTTCTTGTCTTCATTTATCAATTCTATAGTTGAATTGCTTGCAAAGTTGAATCACCTCAATTAATCCGCTTTCTTTATCATTTCAATGCGCACTGTCCGTGACAAATACCTTTCCTCGGGCGAGTTGAAAGAATGCAGTCCGGGAGGCAAAGAGAAATCATCAACACCTTCGGCCGATATTACCATCAGGCCCGGATTCAGCTTTATCATGAACTCCTGAACCGCCTTTGCCCTGTTGTCGGCCAGATCGATATTAAGCTGTTTCTCGCCCAGTATGTCCGTATAGCCGGTGATTTTAATTTCCGGACTGCCCTTAATGCTGCGGGCAAATCTTTCGATAGCCCTTGACGAAGCAGCTCCCAGCTTGCTGCTGCCAACATCGAACAAAAGCAATGATATGCTCTCGGCCTCGTATTTCGATGTATCCCGTTTAAGCTTTATGGTTTTTGACTTCGTTGAAGTTCTGTTTTTAATATCTGTAAGCTTTAGATTTATAACTATTTCACCGGGATACGATGAATTCTTATCCAATAATTCGGCAAAATTGACAGTCATCCGTTCGGCCGAACCGTCATAAGCCTTAGAATAATCAATACCGCCGCCTTCGATAGTAAGCTCCCAGGACTTAACGGCACTAATATTAGCAATTGAATTAACCACAGGCTCGATAATCAATTCGGGCGGGTTAACGGCTCCGGTTCCCAATAACCTTCTATTAATAATATCTTCAAATATCCGGGCGTCTTGGGCGAAAATTTCAACACGCCTGTTCTCCGAATGACCCATTTCATTTTGTGTCTGGGTATAAGGTTCGGGAACGCAATTGGCATTCTTCTTCTCAATCAATATTCTATCTTCAGCTATACCCCATACTTCAACAAGGTAATCTTTAATAGACTGGCTTCTCCTGCCGGCCAGGGTGCATCCGCCCGATTCGGAAACCGGGTCGGCACTTCCGAACAGAGTAATCTTAGATTCGGGATGCTTCTTCAGCCTTGCTCCGATGATATTCAAAATATTTTTATGGTAAGACAAGGGATTAGGCTCGATGCTGTTTAGATTAAAAGATGATATATTTGTTAATTTATATTTCCTGTTCAATACTCCGGAATTATCATCGAAGAAAACGAAAGGCAGCATCGGGAAGCTCTCCTTGACGTACTGCATACTTATAGTAAAGACAGGTGAATTGGACGTAAAATCGAATTCCTGCACCGGATAGGTGAATAATGTATCGGTGCGGCGGATTATTTCGGTGATTGTAGTTATGTGGCCGGCTTTGCTGATTTCCTCGGTAATCGTTGTGTCTCCCTCGACTAATATATCGGCAATGATTCTATCGGCCTCGACCGTTACGGTATCAATTATGTAAATCGATTCTCTAATCTGCCGGGCTCTTATCGATATGGGCTTATACGAAAAAGCAATACCCGCCGAAAGCGTGTTTATTTTCCAGTCATATGTATTCACCAAATCAGATAAGCCGAGAGTATATCGAAGCTCCGGTTCAATAAAAAGAGTTCCTTTCGAATTCATCGGCAACTTGTATCCGGCTCCGAAAGACAGGCCGCCGTAAATATCAGTCATTCTCGGGATTTTGCCTTCCCGCTCGTTCCTGGTGCGTTTTCCGTTTTCCACAAAAACGCCCCGGCCGGCCGGCTCTACGATAGATTCTTTCAGATAGTACAACCTAAGATGGTAGTAACCCACCTGGGGGCCGGCATACAAGCTGAAACCATCGAACAGATTATAGCTTAGGTAAGGCATCAGGCTAATCATGGATATGGAGGTTTTTAGTGAATGCTCCATCTTGCCATTGACAATTATATTATCAACTTTTACGAGCTTGTTCTCGAAAGCCAAAAAAGTAGCGTCCAGCTGGGAATAACCAAACCTTAATCCCGTTGAAAAATTCTTGTATAGCAGAAATTCGAAGAAACCGCCCATAGCAAAGCCGGCGCCATTGCCTCCGTCATACTGCGGGCAGCAATCCGGAACGCCCGGCAGCTGGTTGAATTCCGCTCTGTGCGTATTAGAATTATAACCGGCAAAAACACCGAAATATGAACGTAAATCCGGGGATAATGAATCCGGCCGGGAATAGGACGAGGTTGTAATTAATAAAATAATAAAAAGCAAACTGATAGTTTTTTTCACATCAGAACCGGTGATTGGTTAATAAATCCACAATAATGATTTCGAATTAACTGTAACATCGTTTAACTGTAACATCGTTTAACTGCAACATCGTTTAACTGTAACATCGTATCATCAATTAAATCAATTACCTGCAATTATAATAAAAGCGAAATTTCGTTAAACCGAATTATCAATATACAAGCAATGTATCAATTCAACAAACCCTTTACTATCCGAAAAGTTTCTTTTATCGAATTATCATAAATAATTATACCGGATTCATGCCCGCCCATGATAATTGCATTAGCTTGCCGGATATTTGCCGGCTGATTGCCGGTGTCCGACAGAATCCGCTGAATTTCGTAAGCCATAGCGGGCGTGCCGTACCGAGCTGATTCTTTGGTGGTTAGTAATTTATTCAGATATTTTCGCCATATTTCCAAATTATGTACATGAATTACGGCATTTGATGATGAGCAGCCATATACCGCCGCATGGGTTAATGATTCCGAGGATGCTTCGACTGGGCCTCTGCACCAAAGTTTGTTTCTATCAATATCGTATTTTTCCACAATCGTATAATGCCCCGGGCCGAGCGTTGGAATCCCGCCTGTCCGGCTGCCGGATATGAGGAATTCCGTTTTATTCAACCTAATGCTGATATTGCCAAAGCCAATTCCATCGTCATTTTGGCCGATTAAGCCGAGATTGAATAATTCCGAGCGGTAATGATTAATTTCAGATATGAAGCCTGCCTGTAGGGCGGATGCTTTTGTCCAGTCCAGATCGAACTTTATATAGCCTTCGTTACTTGTCAATTATCTTATCCGGAAATAATTCTGCAATCGATTCTTTGTTTGCAAGGCAGATTCCTCTTTCGGTTATCAGTCCGGTCACTAACCTCGACGGCGTAACATCGAAGGCATAATTGGCCGCGGGGCTGCCCTCGGGCGGGACAAGCACTTCCGTGATTTCATTTTCGCATTGACAATTGCCCTGGTGCTTGTACAGTCCATCAACAAATCGAACTTCATCGGCGTTGCGCTGCTCGATGGGAATATCCTTAAGGCCGTCCTCAATACTCCAGTCGATAGTAGTCGATGGCAGGGCTGCATAGAACGGGACGTTATTGTCCAAAGCCGCAAGCGCCTTCAGGTAGGTGCCTATTTTATTGGCCACATCGCCGGCGGCTGTTGTCCTGTCGCTGCCGACTATGGCCATATCGACCAAGCCGTGCTGCATCAGATGCCCGCCTGCGTTGTCGGTTATGACTGTGTGGTTGATTCCCTCATGGCCAAGTTCCCAGGCCGTTAGCTTGGCGCCCTGGTTGCGCGGCCGGGTTTCATCCACCCATACATGAAGGTCAATTCCCTGGTTGCGTGCCATATATATGGGTGCAGTGGCAGTTCCCCAGTCAACTGTAGCAAGCCAGCCTGCATTGCAATGCGTCAGAATATTGACGGTTTCGCCGGATTTTCTTTCGGATATTTCACGAATCAACTTTGCACCGTGCTCGCCAATCTTCCGGCATTGGCCGGCGTCGTCATCGGCGATATGCCTTGCCGTCGTAAGAGCCGAAACTATTTTCTCGGATACCGAATAGAACTTATTCATATTCGCCATTTGCCGGCCGACCGCCCATGCAAGATTAACAGCTGTGGGGCGCGTGGAGATTAGCTTTTCAGCCGATTCGATTAGATAAGTATCGAATCGGCTCCCTTTTGGGGCGGTAATTGCCGCAAGATACATTCCATAAGCTGCGGCAACTCCTATCAATGGCGCTCCCCGCACGTGCATATCTCTGATTGCCGCCGACACTTCATCGACTGTTCTAAGGCCTTCGATAATAAATTTATGGGGCAGCCATCTCTGGTCTATTATTTGGATTATTCCTTCATCGCCTGGTTTTTCCCAGATTGACCTGTATGCTTTTCCGTTTACTTTCATTGGTTCGGGTAATATAATTATGAGTAGCCCCACGAGCTAAAGCACGTGGCTATTAATTATTGTTAATTGCTATGTGCTTGAAACCTGACCCATGGCTCACCCCAAAGCAACATCGAGAGTCATCATAACGGCAAAGCCCAGCATAGCTCCGACTGTTGCCACATCCGTATTCCTGTTCAGCTGCGATTCGGGAATTAATTCCTCGACAACCACAAAGATCATAGCACCGGCGGCAAAAGACAAAGCGTAAGGCAATAACGGCTGCATTGATATTACGGCAAAAGCGCCGATAACGCCTGCGATTGGCTCGACTATACCCGATGCCTGGCCATACATGAACGCTTTGCGGCGTGAAAATTTCTCCCTCCGAAGAGGAATGGAAACTGCCGCCCCCTCGGGGAAATTCTGAATGCCGATGCCTATCGTAAGTGCGATTGCACCGGCGATTGAGGCCGAAGGCAAATCCGTAGCCAATGCTCCAAATGCCACGCCAATAGCCAATCCCTCGGGAATATTATGCAGCGTGATTGCAAGCACCAGCAGGACGCTTCTGTGCCAGCTTGTCTTGATTCCCTCGGCCTCGGAGCTTGGGAAACCAAGGTGCAGGTGGGGCAGAATCTTATCCGAAACCCATAGGAATGCACCGCCCAGCAAAAAACCGATAACCGCAGGAACTACCGGCCAGTCCGTTGTTTCCTCTGCCATTTCTATCGCCGGGGCCAGCAGCGACCAAAAACTCGCCGCAATCATCACTCCGGCGGCAAAGCCGAGCATCCCGTCCAATACCTTGCGGTTTATGGTTTTGAAGAAGAAGACCATTGCCGCCCCGAGGGCCGTAACGAACCAGGTGAATAATGTTGCTATCAAAGCCTGCGTCACGGGGCTTGCGTCATAGAACCATTGAGGTATCATTTAATTCAGAATTAATAATTAAATTCCCCCTTTGAAGGGGGATTAAGGGGGATGACTTTACAATTCAATAGTTTAGCTCTCAGTTTTCATCCGTTAGCTATTATAAGCGGACGCCGGACATCAGCCTATTGCCTGTCATTCAGAACCCTTCGGCTTCGCTCAGGATAAACTCCGTGAAGAATCCAGTGTTCATACGTGTTTTCGGTTACACGGTTCATTTTTTTTCCGTACTGCCAGTTGTTACAACTCGCAATTAGACGTTTTATTTCTATTAGAAATTTTGTAATTTACTTTCAACTTTGCAACCCTAAGGTGAGCAGCCTTAGCCCGACGCCTTCCGGATTAATCCGAAGGGCGTTTCTTTATAATTAATATCCTGCTCAAAGTCACAAGTCAGATCTAAATATAACCAATTCCGCTCGGATAGTCAAACTCATATTAAATCCACGATTACTCGCAACTGATTACCCGAAACTCATTACTCGCAATTCACAACTCATTACTCGCAACTCATTATTTGTGTAAATTGCAAAACTATTATTAGCTCAATTATTTTTATTAATAGGATGAGGAGTATCTAATGAAATTGAAAGGTAATCGTTCTAACTAATTTCGTACTATTACGAGAATAACTATAATAACCGTAATAGCTTTTGTAGTAATAGCTTGCGATAAGAAAGAAGATAATAGAAAGGACATCTCTATGACTCAGCAGGAATTTAGTGTTTATGCCGACAGCCTGGAATCGTTGCTCAGCCCGGCTTATAAAGATATGGCAGTAGCATATTTCAACGCCTCTATCAGCGGCACCGAGGAGGATTATGAGAAATCGGCCGAAGCGGAAATGAAATTAAATAAATTGCTTGCCGATAAGGTTGTATTTGCAGAATTGAAGGAATTTAAGGAAAGCGGGGCAGTGGCAGATTCCATCCAAAGCCGCCTGCTCCATGTGCTGTATAACGACTACCTGAGCAAGCAGATTGATATAAAGAAGCTCGACGAAATGACTAAAAAGCAGAATGCCATAGAAAAGAAATACTCTAAATTTCGCACCACTGTCGACGGAAAGCAATATACCGATAATGAAGTTGAGGAATTATTGAAAAATGAAACCGATAGCAAAATCCTGGAGGCTGTATGGCTGGCGCATAAGGACATCGGCCCGATTGTAGCTGATGATATATTAGGCTTAATCCGGCTTCGCAACGAGGTGGCCGCCGAGCTGGGCTTTAAGAATTTCCACGACATGAGCCTTCGCCTGTCGGACCAGGACCCGGACGAGCTTGAGATATTCTTCGACGAGCTTGACGACCTGACTCGTGATGGTTTTGCAGGGTTGAAGCGGGAAATCGATTCGCACCTGTCCAAGCTGTATAATATTTCCACCGGCCAGCTAATGCCCTGGCACTATCAGAACCGCTATTTCCAGGAAGCACCGCAAATATATGAACTTAAACTCGATAAATATTATAAGGACAAAGACCTCGAAGAGCTGACCAAGGTTTATTTTGATGGCATAGGGATGCAAATAGGCGACATGCTTGCCAAAAGCGACCTGTACGAAAAGGAAGGGAAAAACCAGCATGCCTATTGCATTGATATTGATAGGGACAGCCTCGATATTCGGGTGCTGTGCAATATTATCCCCAATGCAAGCTGGATGGAAACGATGCTCCATGAATTCGGCCATGCGGTTTATCAGAAATATGTCGGCCAGCAGTTGCCGTGGTCATTGAAAATGCCGGCTCATATTTTCACCACCGAAGGCGTGGCCATGCTGTTTGGCAGGTTTGCCTCCAATCCGGTATGGATGGCGGACATGGGCATTGTTTCAGCCGAGGAAGCGGAATCGATTGCAGAGGATGCCCGCAAGATTGCCCGCCTCCAGCAGCTTGTGTTCAGCCGGTGGGTGCAGGTGATGTACCGGTTCGAGAAGGGTATGTACGCCGATCCCGAACAGGATTTGAATAAATTATGGTGGGATTTGGTGGAGAAATACCAGATGATTAAACCTCCGGCGGGCCGCGATATGCCGGATTGGGCAACTAAAATTCATGTGGCCACAGCCCCTTGCTATTATCATAATTATCTGCTTGGCGAAATCTGGGCTTCGCAGTTCTATGCCTATATTAACGAAAATATCATTGGCAATAAAGACGGCAGCCGAAGCAGTTTCTATGGGAATAAACAGGCTGGTAGATTCCTTATCGATAATGTGTTCATGCCCGCAGGGAGGTATTACTGGAACGATATGATCGAAAGAGCAACCGGCGAGAAGCTGACTCCGAAATATTATGCTAAACAATTTGTTAAATAACATACATACACACACACTTCGTGTGATTTTAATTCGTATTTTTTTATTAGAATCTGAATACAGCATTAGACAAATGATACAATCTCGTAGAGGCAGGTTCAAAACCTGCCCGGCATTATTTTCAGGGACGGTTTGGAACCGTCCCCTACATACGAACTCATAATCTCCCGCCGGTTGTTTCGTCTGGCCATTGAGACTGTAATTACCACATATTTACCTTAAATAGTGAAACTAATAATTAAACATATCGCCCTGGTATTCGCACTAATTCTGCTGGCTTGTTCCGCCGACCGTGCGGCGAGAGTCGTAGTAACCGGCAAGGTCGAGGGCAGGACTGAGGACGGCATACTATATCTTGACATCACAATCAAGAACAAGGGCGATCTTAGGGCCGAATACATTATTGTCCAGGTGAGTGCTTTGAAAGACGGCGAGGAGATTGACTACCGCGAAAGGGAGTTCAACGACCTGAACCCCGGCGGGACGGACTCAGGACGCATTACATTCCCTGACCTGAAGAATATACAACCGGATGATTTTATAATCAACATCACCTACGTTCACGACGTGCCGGACAGCGGTGTGAATTAGATAGTTATGTATAATATCAATTCCTAATTGAATTGAAACAAATAATTTACATAACTCTTTATTAACTATACCTTTAAGGGTATAGTTAATAAAGATTTAAAGTAAATAATGATATAATATATTGATAAAGAATTTATTTGCGGTAGGGGGCAAATCCATTTATTCTTGACTTTGACACGAAAAAGCAAAAAGCATCAACAACGATGTCATCAGCCTTATTGGTTTGGCAGGCCGTCCGAAATCGATATAGAGGCCTGAAAATTCCTTTTCGAAAATATCCCAGGGGATTTTACCTTCGAGTTGATATAAAGAGTTTTTCGGGTTAATAGTATCTGCCAGCCGCTGGTATAAAAATGAATTTTGATTTAGGTTTTTAGGATTTCCTTTCATGCTTCACCGCAATGATTAGTTTGCAAGGTTTTATACAAAATTACCTTTTTTCTGGCAAAGTAACAAGCATTATTTATCCATAAACCCCTTTATTTATCAACACGTTAGTCACTTTTTCAGGGCTGGCTACATAGCAATCATTGCCGGCCAATAAATAGATACCCTCAGTAGTGTCCGGTAAAAAATGAGAATCGTTCCAAAGACTTGCCGATATTCAATGTACTGTCATCAACAACGGAGTCGAACTATAGACACGATTGGCCTGGTTCAGGATAAACTCCGTGAAGAATCCAGTATTCATGCGGCTTCTGGATTCTTCGCCCCACTCAGAATGACAATTCCTAAGCCTTTTTCACACAATCTCGGAATTTGGTGATGAGAGAAAGAATATAATAGTTCTATGTCTTTTTTTTCCACGAGCTAAAGCACGGGGCTATTTACTCGATACTCATCACTAATCAGGGTTCCCTCAAAAAGTTGACTGAGATAAAATTTTTAGTGCTTTTGCAATAATAAGGAAAAAACAACCCCCTTAATCCCCCTTTTTTAAGGGGGAAGTGAGCAAAGCGAGCAGGGGGTTGTCCTACAATCTGCAAGGCATAAGGGCATAATAAATCCATTTCCTTGCACTTTCTAATTTAATAGTTTTCGTAATTACTATAACAATAAACAGTTAGTACTTTTTGAGGGCAATCTAATCAATCAAAAATGCCGAACAGATTGAGAAGAATCAGAAATACGACAAACGGGATAAAATAGCGGATCATGAACATCCAAACTGCCCTGATCCTAACAAATCCGGGTGAACCTTGCTGCAGCTCATCTGCTGCATTACCGGCTCCCCACACCCAGCCCATAAATATTGATAAAACCAGGGCGCCGAAGGCTAGGGAAAAATCTCCGAAAATAAAACTCATCTGACTGAGGAAATCCGGCCCCGTTAGGAATTCCGGAATAAGGCCGAAATTTGTGAAAAAATCTACCGAACCCTGCGACAAGGCCGAGGGAATGCCAACGATAAATGTGAATCCGGCAACCGCCCACACTATCTTCTTGCGGCTGGCCTTTTTCTCATCCACAAGATATGCAACGGGGACTTCCAATAATGAGATTGTGGACGTCAGCGCCGCCACGGACAATAGAATAAAGAAGAATGACCCAACGAGCAATCCGTAGGGCATTTGCATGAATATCTTGGGGAATACGACAAATACCAGCGACGGCCCTGCGGCAGGGTCTTCGCCCATTGCAAATAGGGCCGGAAAGATAATCAGGCCGGCCATGATGGCTATTGCCGTGTCGAATATAGCTATGTATATTGCCGAGGTGAGTATGTTCTCTTTTTTGGATAGATAGCTGCCGTATGTAATCATCAGCCCCATGCCGAGGCTCAGCGAGAAGAAGGCCTGGCCGAGGGCTGCCAGCACGGTTTTGCCGGTGATTTTAGAGAAATCCGGTTCTAAATAAAAAGCCAGCCCCCTTTCCGCTCCGTCCAATGAATTGGCATAAAATATCAGACCAACCAGCAAGACTAATAATATCGGCATTAGTATTTTAGACCATTTCTCTATCCCGCCTTCCACACCGCCATAGACGATTGTGGTGGTGATGAGAATGAAAAAGGCGAACAGTATGATAACCCAAAGCGGGTCGGCCACGAATGCTTCGAAGCCGTATACTTTGCCGGCTGCCATTTTGAAGATATATCCGAACGTCCAGCCGGCGATTACGCCATAGAAGGAAAGAATTCCTATGCCGGTTATTACTCCGAGCAATCCGGCCAGTTTCCACGTCGATTTTGGCTTTACCGCTTCGATTGCGCCAACGGGGTTCTTGCTGGAGAAACGCCCAAGCGATAGTTCCGCCAGCATATAGGGCAGGCCGATGACTACGACGAAGAACAGATAGAGCAATACGAAAGCACCGCCGCCGTTTTCGCCCACAATGTAGGGGAACCGCCAAATATTGCCAAGCCCGATGGCCGAGCCGGCCGCTGCGAAAATAAACCCTAACCTCGAACTCCACTGGCCGCGATCTGCTTGCATTAGATTTTGCCCCTTTAGTTTTTTCAAATATTAAGTATTGATTAGTGGCCGGTTGGAATATAAGGAAAAATATGGATTCTTTTAACGTAAATAACCCGCTTATTGCGGGACTTTTACTCAACGAATTGCCTCACAATTAATGTAACCGAAATGAA
Source organism: Bacteroidota bacterium (assembly GCA_024278075.1). Taxonomy (GTDB): domain Bacteria; phylum Bacteroidota; class Ignavibacteria; order Kapaibacteriales; family UBA2268; genus JAJRTW01. Next base: position 26,144 of record JAJRTW010000204.1, read on the forward strand.
AAACGGGAACAGTCATTGCCTCATAATAAATGTAACCGAAAATACATTTAGGAGAGGCTATGGAAAAAAGCACAACAAAATCATATTTAAATGGTATTAAAAGCA
>JAJRTW010000205.1 GCA_024278075.1 Bacteroidota bacterium
ATTTCTATGCTCTTTGCTCTTTTTTTCTTATTTTTCTTCATCGGATAGGTGACTTTTTATTTGTTGTTATTCTTTGTTTAACTAATTGCAATATAACAAATTGGAGTCACTTCTCCGTGTTTTACTCTGGGAATTTAGGTTTCATCCTATGATTGAACATAATAATAAATATATATATGCTGTTTTGATATTAACAATATTTGGCAGCATATTTTTTTATGGCGAAACGGCTTATTCACAGCCGGCTGTGGAAAAGCAGAGCAACGAAAAATCGGAAAAGAAGAAAGCCGATAAAAATGATAAGACACAATCCACGGCCAAGCAAAGCGATTCTCTATCTGCTAATATTAGCGATTCCCTATCTATTAATACAAGCGATTCAACCGAAGCGGCAAAAGACACTATTGTCAGGATGCCTTTCAGCAGGCATGGACGCACTCTGCTCTTGAAAGACTCCGACTATATGTCGATTAGCAAACGCGATATTCAATTTGCTAATTATAGCAGCGTTTCGGATTTGATTTATGAATTCTCAGATGTATATCCGCTGTCTCTCGGGATGTTCGGGCAGTTCAACAGCTTCTCTTTTCTGGGGGGAATGCCTCGGGATGTTTCAATTAATTACGATTCGAGAATTATCTCTGATCCCGCGTTCGGCTCTTATAACCCGGAGCAAATCCCGACCGAGACATTCGAGAATATCGAAATATTTATCGGATCCGAGGCTGTAATTCTATCGGATAATTCCTCCGGCGCTCTGCTGAATATTCAGGAGGCACAGCATAATACCAAGACGCCATATACCCGAATATTCTTCTCGCAGGCAGGCTACGAATACCTTAATTCCGATGGCACATTCAGCCAGAACTTTGCCCGTGATTGGAACATCACCGCTGGATTTCGGAATGTATCAACAGTGGGAAGGTTCTCAAACAGCGAACTCGAGTCATGGAACGTAAGGGGAATTCTCCGGTGGAGCCCAAGCGACAGGACCACATTTTCACTAACAGAGAACTTCACTCACCATTTCATCGGCACTGGCGGCGGGGTGAGTATCGATAATTCTTATGACCTGAATAATGACGGCAATATTGACGTTTATGATGCACTTGAGGCTCAGCCTGTTTTCCCGAGGAGCGATAAGCGGGCCATCCGGCACGACCTGACATTGAAAGTAAGTTCGCTTCTGTCGGCCGACAGCTCGGAGGCTTTTTCCGGCTCTATATTTCTTTCGAATACCGAATGGGATAATTACACCTTCCCGGTTACTATTGACGATACCACGGCGTCGCATTATCAGAAATATAATTCTTCTTACTACGGCGCCGAGGGCAAATTCGAAGAAAATCTGAACGAGGTTCTCTATCTCGCCTTCGGTGGCAATGGCATAATTTATAATGTGCCGGGAACATCTTTCAGCGACCCCTGGAACGGGCTTTCGGCTGCTGCTTTCGGCTATGGCGTGCTGTCGTTGCATGAGGGCCTGGATTTGTCCGGCGGTGTAAGGTTCAAGTCGATTTACGGCAACAATATGCTGTCGTATGGTGCAGGGGCCTTGTTCAAGCTCTCCGGCGATATGAAGATTAAGGCAGACCTTTCGCTGTCCGACCGCTTCCCAACGCCGGTCGAAGGATTCGGCCTGGATAACGAAAGGCACTTACTGGGACTGGTAAATTTTAATTGGGCTATTGGCTCGGCTATGATAAGTGGCAGCGCATTCGCTCGATATATTCACAATCCCATATTGGCTGAAGCGGTATTCGACACTTCTGGCGCATTAGTCAATTCTACTTTCAAAAATGAGGATTCCAGGGAAATAATTGGTGGGTCATTGACATATTCCAATGATTTGATTAATGGCATGATCTTAGACAATGACAGAGTCCACATTAGAGTAAAAATCCAAACCCGCTTGTCAACGGCAGGCGGAATAAACGACAACCGATTTCCTGCATTTGCCGGTTCGGTCGATTCTTACTATCAAATGCAAATTCAGCGGAGTATCCTGATTGTTGGCTTCAGCTTTTATATGCAGTCCGCATTCAACGGCGAGCAATACGTTCCTCAAACACGGGCTTATATTCCTTATGCAAGGGAAAAGGCAATATCAATTAATGGCATTGATGCCTATCTGAAAACAAGGCTTGGCAATGCTTATGTGAGGATTACATATCAGAACCTGCTTTCCTCCGGCTATTACTACGTACCGGTTTATCCTCAATTAGACGGCAATATGCGGATAACTATTTCATGGTCTTTCTTTGATTAATCCGGTTAGGCCGACGAGTTCGCTGTGGCTGCCTTCGGGTTTTTTATTATTTAAGTTTAATTACAATTAAGTTCGTATTATCGCTCTGCCAACTGTTACACCCGGCTTAAAAGCAACACTGTTCACTTAGTATAAATGTCGTATCAATTATATCTCATTCCCAAATTCCGATTTGGGAATGCCTGTTTCACACTCAGGCATGGGTTTACTCTACAGGTAATGAAGTAGGGTTGGCACAACATTTGCCTTAAATGAACAGTATTGGGCTTAAAAGCGTTTATTATTTGTTAGCTCGCATTAATTCTGTTATTACTTTCATCTGCGCCCTTTTTTCAATAACCAATAATTAAGAGTAATGAATAAGGCCACGTAAAGAATACATACTCCTATATTAAGAAAGGATGAATCAGAATCTACATTTTGCCCAATTAATCTCCCTAAGGGATTTGGTATCATATTACCAATTAATCGCATAGGAAAATATTTAGCGATATATTCAGGTAATTTATATGATATAAGAAATTCGAGTACAAAAGAGTATAAAAATAATATACCGAGAACGAAGCCTGATTTTTTGAGCCACATGCTTAAAAAATAGGCAAAATTAAAATATAGAAGTAATGAAACGAAATAAGGAAATAAGATACTTGAACCGCTTAATATGTTTGTATCACAGTACTGTCCGGTTAAAAAAATGCTAATTGGTAATCAGGTGCACGTGCCTGTTTTAGCCTTTCTCTGCTAAGAGATAGAATGTCGATCAAATGCAACTTCTCCATTAACTGCTCTTTTAGTATCAATGCAAGCACTGTC
>JAJRTW010000206.1 GCA_024278075.1 Bacteroidota bacterium
AACAACCCCCTAAATCCCCCTTTTTTAAGGGGGAATTTGATCAACTATTCCCCCTTAAAAAAGGGGGAAGTGAGCCAGGCGAGCAGGGGGTTGTCCTACAATCTGCAAGGCATAAGAGCATAATAAATCCATTTCCTTGCATTTATTTAGTTGAATATCTCTTGTAACTACTATACAAATTAACAGTTAGTACTTTTTGAGGTTAATCTAAATAAAATTACATATATCTGCCTAACTCTAAGGCTTCCTGTCGAATACGAAGCATTAGTATAAAAGGCCCGAAATACTCGGGTTATGATAAATTTATCTTTTATTGAGATGCTGCGTAAGTTTGATAATGCCCAGCAATACGAGATGCGGTTGATGAATGTATTTAAAACCTGAATCTGCCAGTTCGGCGGCTATTATTCCCGAATAGCCACCTGTCAAAAAAAATGGAATATCACACCCGTCGAATTCTTTAACGGAAATCCTGTTTATTACCTCTTTAATTCCACCCGTAATGCTTAAAATAATGCCCGAATTCAATGCTTCTTCCGTATTCCTGCCCGGGACATTTAGGGTGTCGTCCAAATCAAATCGGCTCAATCTGTCCGTAGCGCCGGCCAGGGAATCAATCTGAGTGAAAGCCCCGGCGAAGATAGCCCCGCCGATGCAATTTGAATCCTTATCCAGGGCGTTGACCGTTACGGCAGTGCCGCAATCAACTGTAATCAATGGCGGAGGCGCCAGCGACAAAGCCCCGATAAGGCCAAGCACTCTGTCCGGCCCAATTCCTTCAATTTCGTCATAGCTAAGAATATCTTGCTGCTTCAATAAATCATCAACGAAGTCAACCTTATCCCCGGGGGCGATAAAATTCATAAACTTCGTCAGATGCTCGTTATTAACCGAAGAGATGCAAAAGTATTTCTGCTTGCCGGGCAGCGAAGTTAAGTATTTATCGATACCTCGCTTCAGGACGCCGGAATGCTCTGCTGCGAAGTAATTATCGCCGGTTAATAATTTAATCCTGCTGTTGCCAATATCGACGGAAATAAGCAAATGTTCTAAATTATCAAAAGATATTGTATCGTATTGTATCGCCATTGTCAATTAATTTAATATTATCACCACTATTTTCTTTCACCCTCAGCCTGCCGTCATCGAGAATTTCCTCGACCGCCCACAACCCTTTCTCGCCTTGCACCTCAAGGAGTTTGCCGACTATGCCGAGCTCGGCTTTCCATTGTCCTAATGCCTCGGAGGGGCTGCTATCGAAATAAATTTCGCAATGCTTTATTAGCAACTCGACGAGGCTTTCCATTTTAATATCATAACCCAAAGTCCTGAGTGAAATTGCCTTATCGGCCAAATCACCTGTGAATTTGCTTTGCAATACGTTTATCCCTATGCCAATAACGGTACTAACGCATTTATCACCCGAAAAAGAATGTTCAATAAGTATGCCGGATACTTTCCTTATCTTGTGGCCCGAATCAACCGCAACAATATCATTCGGATATTTAATATAGAAAGCCGGCTGCTCGGTTGCTTCAACAATTGCAGCTTTGGCCGCAAGGCATCCGATTGCCTGGTATGCAGCCGGATGAATCTCCTCGGCCGTCTTCGTATGGTTGATTCCAAGGGAGAAATAAATATTCTCACCAAATTCGCCTTCCCAAGTCTTCTGGTTTCTGCCCCTGCCAACCAGTTGGTGATCGGCGGTTACGCATACCACCGGGTCATATTTTAACAGCTCTTTGGCGAAATCGTTGGTAGAGCTTACTTCGTTGAAATGATAATGTTTCATTAATAGTTATGAGTATTGAGTTTTGAGTATGGTAGGGGCTATTCATGAATTGCCCTTACATTTGTTATATAATTAATTGTGGCACATGATGGCTGGCAATCAATAGTTGCCGCCCGAAGGAATGTTATGCGCTATAAGTAGTGTTACATGGTATTATTTAGTTGAATAATTTGTTCCTGGCCCGGTACCATGCTTTTCAATCAAGTTCTTAGCTATCAAATCAGGCAATATTCTTTTCACAGTCGGACTGGGAATTCCAAGTCGTTTAGCTATATCACCAGATTTACATCCCGCATTATTGCCAATGAATGTAATGATAGATTTTTCCCTCGGTGAAAGTTTTGCCTCGACACCCTGCACATCCAATTTTCTCATTAATTGTTCCTGAATATTCTTTAGCGAATTAAAGAAAAACCTAATCCATTCACTCACATTTTCATTTGAACGTTGAGATTGGCAGCTCCTAAGAACTCTATAATATTCTGTTTTTCGACTTTCAATTTCATGTTCAAAACTTACATATTGAATCCAATCATAGCCATTTTGCAATAATAATAGTGTTGAAATCAGTCTGCTAAGTCTCCCATTTCCATCTTGAAACGGATGAATACTAACGAATTCATAGGCAAATGATGCACATTTCACAAGAGCATGAGTTATTTTATCATTCTTATACCAATCTATTAATAATCGCATTGCATCCTGAGTAGGAAATCCGGCTTCTGTTGTCTCAAAAACTATTTGCTTTGCTCCATTTGGATGTACAGCTTCAATGGCGTTGCCATGCTGCTTATAATCCCCCTTATGCCAATCATCCTTTTCGCTATGCTTCAAAAGGATATTGTGCAAGTGTTTTAAACTATTTTCACTTATCACAATTTGCTTATACGATTCTGAAATTAAATCTAAAGCTTCAAAGTATCCAACTACTTCTTGAGAATCTCTGTCCTCAATTTTGTTAATATCAATTTCCTTCAGAAGTACTTCTACCTTTTCATTACTCATTTTCGAACCTTCTATTCTAGTTGAAGCGCCAACACTTCTAATTGTAGCTATGGATTTCAACTGCCTAAGACTCTGGCCTTCCTTTCGTTCTATAGATGCCCATGAAGCATCGAACCTATCTATTTGACTTACCAATGATAGTAATTCCCAATCTAAGTCAATTGTAAATGTATGTCAGTACTGTCCGGTTAAAAATGAGAGACGTTCGTAATATATGCCTGAATATTATGTCCTGTCATTTCGAACAAAGTGAGAAATCCAGTGTTTATGGCTCATTTGGCTGCATAGAGTCACCCTGAGCGGAGTCGAAGGGTG
>JAJRTW010000012.1 GCA_024278075.1 Bacteroidota bacterium
TATGCCTAATAGATATGCCTAATAGATATGCCTAATAGATATGCCTAATAGATATGCCTAATAGATATGCCTAATAGATATGCCTAATAGATATGCCTAATAGATATGCCTAATAGATATGCCTAATAGATATGCCTAATAATCCCCAACAGACTTCCATAAGGCTGAAGCAATATCTTCAATTTATTCCCTGTTATTTTATACTCGCGGTTCCCATCCAGCACCTCGAAGCCAGCCGGCCCAAATGGCAATTCCAATTCAACTTCAACAACATTGCCCAGATTCATGTTAATCGCAACAATCAACGAGCGGCCTTTGAATTGTGCTCGGCGCAGAAAGGCAATTACATTCTTCTTATTAGTCTCTAATTCAACAATCTGCCTTTCCATATTATCGGCAGAGCTATCGATGTATTTATATTTAATATCTACTATTTTCCTGATATAATTTATAAACCCGGCTTTATTATCCCAGTCCATTGAAGCGGGCGAGAAAAGAGGAAGCTCCTCTGTTGGGAATGCAGACTGTTCTTCCTTGGTGAAGTCCAGCCCGGTGTTGACGGGAGTTTGCTGGCCCAGCTCGAAACCGGAATGAATAAAAGTCACGCCCGGCAACAAGCAGCTAAGCAGCCACGCCATTTGGGAGTATTTAAGGCCGCCAATTCTCGTAGCCGCCCTCGGGGTGTTATGAGTTTCCGGAGTGGCGAGAAACGGCAGCGGGACACCGTCGGCTGATAATTTATTAATAAAATCTGCCAGCTTTCGTGGCTTATGTCCAATGAAACACATATAGCCCAAAGCAGCATTATAACCTTCCGTCTTCGACTCATTGGTTAGCAGGAAATTCTCTTCCCAGAAGATGAAGTCGGGATTATTCTTTCTTGCTTTGCGAATAATCTGCGACCTTAATTCATACGGCAAGCCATGCCCCATATCGATCATAACACCGTCGATGCCGAATTTTTTCTGATAATAAGGTATAACGTCACCGATATAGTCCCATAGGCTATCGATGCGATTATTTTTCGTTGCCAGCCGCCGGTCATACATCCGCACGGTATTATATGCTATGTAATTAAAGTCCTTGTGGCCATATAAGCGCAGATAAGTAACATCGCTCCAGGCCGGTTGAGTGTCATCCGGGGGCCAGTCCGCAAAGGCACCCGGCAGCTTAACTTCAGTCCCGTCCGGCAGAACGCCCCGGATACGATTCTCAACCCGTGCAACCTTCCGTGGCGGCAGCCGGAACATATCACGGAATACTTTATGCGGAGCGGTAAGGGCGGTTAGGCCGCCGGCCTCGATTTTCTGCCGGATAAAACTTAGCTCCATATCGTTGAATACCGGCGGGCCGTATTGGTTCTTATCTTCAGAGTCATTTGCCCTATTCTTAATATTTGCATCAATCCAATAGAACCATTCCGGATGCTCCAATGCAAGCTCGCTGTCAATGCTGGCGGTGCGGAATACGAATTCGAGGACAACCTTCATTCCGATTGAATGCGCCGCTTCGACGAGGGCTTTGAATTGGGTGTCAATATCCAGGCCTAAGACAGGTTCACCGAGGTTCTCGTCTAATTTGAGCGGGTGCCTGACAGCATAGGGAGAGCCGAGTTCACCCTTGCGGCCATCGATGCCGATTGAAGTTACCGGCAGCAGATAAATAGTATTTGCACCGAGTGACTTAATATACGGGAGCAGTGCAGTTGCCTTCAGGAAAGTACCGGTTTCCCTGAAGCCGTTTTCATCGGTGCCGATATTGATCTTGCCGTCATTAATTTGATTATTAGAATAATGGCCATAGGCAGTGGAATAGCGAACAAGCATATTATAAACAACCGCATTTTCCGGCCGGTATTTATTATTAGGCTGCCGATTCGCCTCTTTCCCGATCTCAATTATATCTTCAAATCTATCAATGAAAAACCGTACCGGATTGACAAACTGCGGATCGGTGGAGCCGTCGTTTTCCACAAACCACAGGCCCGGGACTTTATAGTCGCAACTGTATTTTTTCGATTCGCTGAGTTTCTTGAGGACGGAATATAATTCATTGAAGGCTTCCATGACGGCTGTCCGGTATTGTGGTAAGGAAGATTCGGCAAGATAAGAAAATATTAGGTGATTATTCAGTAAAACCCCCGGCATCTACGGAACAATAGCTCCTTCGAAGCCGGGCCTCCTTTAAAAAATGGGGTATATAAGTCTCCCTTTCCCAAAGGGAGATTTAGAGGGTTTTCTCTTCAGATGTAGGGGCAGGTTCGTAACCTGACCATATAATTAAAACCACCCCTGACCCCTCCTTTGAGAAATGAGGGGAAATTTTAATTGATTGAAAATTAGAAATCGCTATATTTGCCTTTTGGAAATTTCATCATTTATCAATATACGCCGGACAACATGAACCTTTTCTTCGCAAGAACAATGATTAAATATATTTTATTTGCAATTTCAGCATTAATTCTATTTAAATCCTGTAATTCCAACAAAGAGGAAGCAGCCGGAAGCACAACAATCAAATTCTGGCACTTCTGGAGCGAACCCTATCAAAAAAAAGCCCTTCTGCCATTGATAGAAGAATTCGAGAAGGCAAACGCCTGCTCGGTAGAAGTAACCGAGCTGAGCTGGGGCGACGGCAAAACAAAGCTGCTCGCTGCATTCAACTCCGGCACCGCACCGGATGTGCTTGAATTAGGCTCGGACTGGGTGGCTCAGTTCTCCAGCAGCGGAGTCCTTTTCAATATTGACTCTTCATCGGTAGATATGAACAAGTACATTGATTTTTCGCACAAGCCATCATATTGGAGAAATAAGCTGTTCGCTGTGCCGTGGCTGGTCGATACAAGGGCTTTGTTCTATAATAAGGGCCTTTTGGGCGATAACCCGATGCCAGGTAATATTGAAGAATTATTACGTTTGTCCGGCGAAATCAACGATTCGGCGGGGATTTACGGATTCGGAGCCAATGGTTCGGACAGGCACAGGCTCTACAAGAAAATAGTCACTTTCTTTTGGTCTAATGGCGGCAAAATATTGGACGCTAAGGGCAAGCCTGTTGTCAACAGCCCGCAGAATATTAACGCTCTCGAGCAATATGTGGCGCTGGCAAGAACCGGCATTATTGAAACTCAAAGGCAGTTGGATGCTATCTTCGCACGAGGAAAAGTCGGTTTCTGGATTTCCGGCGGTTGGCTTTTGGAGAAAATTAAGAACGAAAATCCGGGGCTTAATTTCGGAGTTGCCCTAATCCCGGATTTCGGCAATGGCAGGGGCATTTCCTTTGCCGGCGGCGAATATTTGGCCATCAGCAAGCAATCCGGCAATAAAAAGCTCGCCGTCAAGCTCATTAAATATCTGACTGATGGAGCAATCGCTATCCGGTTCTGCAAGCAAATAATCGAGGCTGGTTTCCCGGCTGATAAGAATTACTTCAACGACCCATATTATAAAACTCAGAAATTCCGTGAGGTATTCTCCCGCCAGTTGCAATCCGCCCGCATGACTCCTGTCCATCCGAAATGGCTTGATATTGAGGCAATAATCGAAAATGCCGCCGTCGAGGCTTTGCTGGGCGATAAATCACCAAATGACGCTTTGGACGATGCACAGAAGAAATTGGAGAGATTGCTGAGATAATCCGAGAAATTCGAGCTTAGCCGCTGAAGTAATTACGAGCTGTTTGGAAATATGAGCTAAGCTTTCGTATGGCCAGGCTGCCTGATTAAGGTTCCCCAAAAAGCAGCAGAATATAATATATTCTTACTTTTGAAATTAAAGGATACTAACACTAAGGAGGAGCAATGAGGAGATTCGCGGGAAAATTTCGTCCCCAAAGCAGAATTTGGGGATGAGATAAACATACTCAGCTATTAATGAATAATATCATTTTTTACTTGAAATCGTAATTAGGGTTTCCTCAAAAAGTTGACTGAGATATAATTATTAGTACGTTTGCAATATTAAGGAAAAAAACAACCCCCTTAATCCCCCTTTTTTAAGGGGGAATTTAATTGGCTATTCCCCCTTAAAAAAGGGGGAAGTGAGCAAAGCGAGCAGGGGGTTGTCCTACAATCTGCAAGGCATAAGGGCATAATAAATCCATTGCCTTGCACTTTCTAATTGAATAGTTTTCGTAATTAATATAACAATAAACAGTTAGTACTTTCTGAGGGCAATCTAAATAACTATACCCTTAAAGGTATAGTTAATAAAGAGCTATGTAAATTATTTGTTTCAATTCAATTAGGAATTGATATAACTGCCTATCCCCTTCTTTTTTCGGCAAAGAACTCTTTAAGGATTGTTGAACAATTATTCCGTAGCACTCCCTTCCTAATTCCACAGCGGTGGTTCAGCCGGTGATCGTTGGTTATGCCGTACAATGACCCCGAGCCGCCGGATTTCGGGTCGCCGGCACCAAAGACAAGACAAGGGATTCGCGCTAATACAATCGCTCCGGAACACATGGCGCATGGCTCTAAGGTGACGTAGAGGGTGCAACCGATAAGATGCTTGTAGCCCAATTTTTTCACAGCTGCGTTGATGGCATTTATTTCAGCATGGGCAAGTGGATTGCCGGATTTTTCGATTGTGTTCCTGCCTTTTGATATTACCTTATTATTATGCACGACAACAGCGCCGACCGGCACCTCTCCCGATGCAGCCGCCAGCTCCGCCTCCAGAAGGGCAGATTCCATGTAATACTCATCCGACTCGATATGGCTCTTTTCTATTTCCATTCTTTTATATGTCAATTATTTCAATTTCCATTACTTTTCTATTTCCATCAAAACTATAATCGTTTAAGCTTTTCAATGCCAGATTCCAAAGTTCTGTCCCTTTTGGCAAAGCACAGCCTTAGCATAGTGCCGCCTTCATCGGATTTAGTATAAAACGCAGATGGCGGGATAGTAGCCAGGCCATGATTAATAACCAAATCCTTAGCGGCCTCAATATCGTCTTCATACCTGTCCGGTGGCAAATCAACCATGATGAAATAACTGCCTTGCGGCAGATGCGGCTTGAATTCGGTTTGCAATAATGCCTCGTATAATTTATCCCTTTTGCGCTGGTATTTCAATCTGAAATCCGGCAAATAATTTTCAATATCATTAAAAGCCTTAGCCATAGCGTGTTGGGCAGGAGTGTTCACCGCAAAAGTTGTCCATTGATGCACTTTGCGGATTGCATCTGTCAGAGCCGCATTGGCGCAGGCATATCCTATCTTCCAGCCGGTCATGCCGAATGTTTTTCCGGTCGAGGATATTGTGATTGTCCGCCCGGCCATGCCCGGCAGTGTTGCTATCGGAATATGCGAATGCCCGTCGAAGGTCAGGAACTCATATACTTCATCGCTGATTATTATTAAGTCGGATTTAACCGCAAGGGCAGCAATGGATTCAAGTTCCGCATTAGTAAACACCTTGCCCGTCGGATTGTGGGGCGTATTAAGTATAATTGCTTTGGTTTTCGGATTAATTAATTCCTCCAATTCGTTTGCATTGAAATCGAAGGCCGGTTTTTTGAGTGTGATAAATCTCGGTATTCCACCGGCAAGAATTACATCTGCCTTATGCGCATCGTAATAGGGCTCGAACAGAATCACTTCATCGCCGGGATTAATAATTGCCTGAATAGCGCAGTACAGGGCTTCGGTGGCTCCTGCGGTTACGGTTATATTCGTTTCGGCATCCCAGCCAATATCATAATATTTTTTATTAATATTGCCGATGGCCATTCTCAATGACATTATACCGGCGGAGGGAGCGTATTGGTTCTTGCTTTCCTTCATTGCCCTGAACGCTTCATCGATTATCCACTCCGGCCCGTCGAAATCCGGGAAGCCCTGCCCCAGGTTCACGGCTTCGTGTTCCACTGCTAATTTGCTCATTGTGGAAAAAATTGATGTGGGCAGCGTTTTTATTCTATCTGCTTCGATATTTCTCATAATTCAAGATAATTTATTGTTTAAATATGACGATTAGCAAATATAACTATAATCAAATATAATGATAAAATCATTTCGATGCACCACGCCCACTCCGTGGCCCTCCTTTTTGATTAGGATTATCTTTTCTATCTCTTTATCACGCATTGTTCATAGAACAACCAGTATCTTTGACAAATAAGCGATATTAGAAGTTAATGAATTCTCAATATTGTGCTAATTATTTCTGCCATAGCACCGGCCTAACGCATATATATATCCAAAGATATACGAAACTGTTAGGCAAAAGGCCAGAAATATTCGGGATAGGGGATTTGATTAAAGGCGGGCTTCAATTTTATTGGGGAATTATATTGGGGAATTATATTGGGGAATTATATTGGGGAATTATATTAGGGAATTATTGAAATTCGGAAATTTGATATTGCTATAGACATTGAAATTTCATATTATCAGTTTCAGATAAATTCAAAGTTATAAAAAGGTGAAATTATGATGAGGAAGAGTTTAAATTATTTCTTAGCAGGTTTATTATTTATCGGTATTTCGATGTCGTCGTGCAGTGATAGTTCTAAGCCTTCCAAAACTTCAACAAGATATATTTATTATACGGCCTCAACCGGTGATAGCGCCTCCGGCAGCGATCTTGGCTTTTTCTGCTTTACAACCCACGACAGGCAGTTCAAGCAAGTGGCATCCACCTCAATCCTGAATACAACCGGAGTTGCTAAAAATGCAATTGTCCTTTTCGAAAAGGAGGCGGATGAACCCATAAGATTATTAGCGCGTTGCGAAAACCGGCACCTAAGGGAAGTTCCTTTCCCGGTATTGCCCAGCGGAGGCGAACTTAAATATTATCTGCCTCCTCATGTGGCTCTGGATTATGACGGCCACCATGCCGCATGGCTGATGTATGAGGAGATAAGCGGCGGCAATCCGGCGAACGTCCCCTATCTTATCCTGTACAATTGCAACTCCGACGATACGACAATAGTGAATATTCTTACTTTTATCAATAGTAAGGACAGCACAATTTCCAGGGCCGAACCGGCCGGCGAATACGTGATTATCAGCAATGAAGGCTCGGTGGTTTGGTTTGTGCTCAAGCTGTATGATGAATCCGGAGGCGTAAAGGGCTGGCGGATTGTGAAGAACGATGCCGGCGTTATGGATTGGGCAAGTGAGCTGTCTGGCGAGGAGATTACTCTTTCGGGGCTTGAGTTCGTATCGGATAATATTATTGCTAAAAAGGGGGACGCCATATATTCCGTCTCGTCCACCGGAAGTTTCGACCCGACTTATCTTAAGCCCGGAAATATGAGCAATCCGTATCAATTCGCAAGGACACGCAAAGAGCTTGCCGTATGGACTGATGACGGCATCGCAATTCATAAATATGGCGAGGGGGATGTTTTTAATAAAATTGTTGATTTTGTTGAAATCGGAAATATTTATAATAATTATGTAGCCGCTCCGACCGAAAAACTTGCTATATCGCCCGATGGTGAAGTGATAGTTTTTGGCCTGAAACGCACCGATAGCGGTAAATTCGACCTGGTTATGGCCAATCGGGATGGCAATGGCCTGACGCTAATCAAGGAAGATTTTTATTTCGGGATGGCAGTTGTCTCAAAGGAAATGGAAGTAGAATGATTGTTGGGTTTCATATCAATTACGTATATTTGTGGAACAATTAATTATGGCATAAGTATAGACTTTAGATACTTATCATCGCAAATACAGGCTCTAAGCCTAACGATCTGTTCAAGATTTCAAAGTCAAGGAAAGGTCATTAGCATTCAGAACGGATTTCGTATCCAATGACACAACTCGATGTTTGTCCTTTCCTTTACTTATGCTTTTTATAATTTATCAAGTTTCATGCTAAGTATCAAATACAACATACGATGACAGTTCATAGTTCTGACGGTTGTTGCAACCGGCAATTCGATGAAGTTGAGTTTGGCAGGGGCGGCATGCCGTGCCCATACACTTTAATATATTTGTCCTTTGCAACATACGATGACAGTTTTTGCTCGAATTATTTCGTAGCAATAAAAGCAAGTATCGAATTTATTAGAAGTTCCAACAATTTATTTCCAATATTTTATCATGGGGGCAATACTGTTCAGGACTACTATATTTCTTTTATTACTATTATTAACACCAGTTGCCATGCTTCACGGCCTGGATTCGCCTTTTCAGGGCGGCTTTGTTAAGAATTGCGGACAATGGGATAAGAAAGTGCTGTTCTTCGCCAGGGCCGGCAATGTTCATTACTGGATTAGGAAAGACAAGATAGTAATCGACCGTTTCAGCATTATAAAGCTGGATAACGGACGGCTGGCCAGGCAGGGCGAATCACATTCTCTTGTTTTTAGCGGCTCATCTGCCGTAGAGGCCAGAGCTGTTTCCGAAAGGCCGGCGAGAATTAATTATTTTAAGGGAAAAAAGGAGAACTGGACTGTAAATATACCGGTTTATGATGAAATAATATTCGAGGATATTTATGATGATATTGACCTGCGATTAATCGATTCCGGGAATGGGATTAATTATGAGTTTATAGCTGCAAACGGCGAGGCTCTGTCGGGGCCGGATATTAAATTAATGGGAATCCGGGATATTAACAACATTGCCCCGTCAGATAAGAACTTATCGAATAAGACAACAAATGGCATTTCGAATTCTATATCGAATACTATATCGAATATCATAATGAACTATCCCTCCGGCGTTTTGCTTCCCGATAGTTTGGTTTATTCCACTTACCTCGGCGGCGAAGATTACGACATTTCCACTTCGATTGCTTTTGACAGATCCGCCGATACGTTTGGGAATATCTACGTAGCCGGCTATACATCTTCGTTCGGTTTTCCGACAACCGAAGGTGCATACGGCGAAGAGCTTAACGACGGCGATATAATCGACCAGGATATATTCGTTTCCAAATTCTCAGCAGGCGGGCAGCTTGAATTTTCCACTTTCATCGGCAGCACCGAAGCCGATTACTGCGAATCAATGGCCATAGATGATGGCGGCTATATATATTTAACAGGCTATACGAACTATTCCGAGAGTTTCCCGGTCACTGGCGGGGCATACCAACCGGCCCATTCCGGCAGCTTCGATGCCTTCATTATCAAGCTCGAACCCGACGGCAGCGAACTGTTTTATTCCACTCTGCTCGGGGGCGACGGCGATGAATACGCCATGGCCATCGGCATAGCTCCGGACGGCAATGCAGCCATCGCTGGTTATACAACCTATATGAAGGATTCCATCTCCTATCCGGTGGCGCCAAATGCTTTCCAAAAGCACTCCAATGGCAACAACGAAATATTTATCGCAAAAGTTGACGGCTCGGGAAATAATTTGCTGATTTCCACTTTGTTTGGCGGCGGGGCGGATGACTTTGCGGCCGATATGAAAATCGACTCCGAAGGGAATTATATAATAACCGGCGAGACTAAGTCAAATGATTTACCATCCGGCTTCAGAGTGTTGGACAATACGATTAACGATACACTGGAAGCAAGCGGGGACGCCTTTGCAGCGAAATTCAACCCATCGGCAAGCGAGTTGTTGTTTTCGACATATCTCGGTGGCAATGGCCGCGATTTCGGCTATGGGGTTGCCATTGACGAATCGGATAATTTCTATATTACGGGCATGACACAGTCGGGTGATTTCCCCGTTACTGCCGCCGCATTCGACACTTCGTACAATGACGCCGACCCCGAAATAGGGCGTGGCGATGTATTCGTTTGCAAGTTCTCGAATCGCCGAAAGGCTCTGGAATATTCGACATTTATTGGCGGCGAAGGCACCGAAAGGGGGCTTGCGATTTATGTGGATGATTTCTACAATACTTACGTTACGGGCAGCACCGACTACGATGACTTCCCAGTCACTCCCAATGCCTTCGACCGCACTTACAATGACTCCACGCAAAGGTCGGATGCTTTTGCAGCAAGGTTCAACCCCGACGGACAGATATTGCGTTATTCTTCGTATATCGGAGGAAGCCGCCGGGATGTCGGCCGTGGCGTGGCTGTGGATAGCGAAAGGAATCTACTGATTACGGGGTTCACTTCCTCAGGTGATTTTCCCATTAGTGCATCGGCCTACGACAGCGTATATAATAATGATGGGAAAGCAGATGCGTTTTTCAGCATACTACCGCCTCCGTATATAGATGTCTATGCCGGCGAGGATATGGACATTTGCTTTGGCGATTCGGTAAAATTATATGCAAAAACATTCGGCGGCACCGGAGTTCTTGCCTATAGCTGGTCGCCTTCGGATTATTTATCATCGTCCGACACCGCAGCCCCAACTGCTTTTCCGGCGGACAACATTACATATACGGTAACAATTTAGGACAGCCTTGGGATAGAGATTTCGGACAGGATAATTATTCGTGTGCACCTCAAATCAGCATCAGAGATTTACGGCCCTAAAACGGTTTTCCGGAATTCGAAAAGCAAGTTCAATACTCAGAGGGATTCCTATGGAGAATTCTTTTGGAGCGTAGCCGGCGGTAATATAATCGAAGGCCAAGGCACAGATGAAATAACGGTTGCGTGGGTGGATTCATCGCTTGGCACAGTCGGGCTGGTGCGGGAAAACCTCGGCGGATGCAGCGATACGGCGCAAATGATAATAGTGAATATAATTGAATTCAAAAGGCCAATATTATTTGCAAGTGATTCATCGGATATTTGCGAAGGCGACACAATATTCATTGATGCCGGGCCTTCCTACTATGAATATTTCTGGTCCGACGGCAATACAACGAGGATAGATACGGTTACGGCTGCCGGGGAGTACTGGGTTGAAGTGGAGGCTCCGGATGGCAGTTTGGTGCAATCCGATACTATTTCAGTAACAATCAAGCCCGGCCCGCCGAAGCCGAAGATAAGGTTCAGCGGCGGCAAGATTCGCTGCCTTACGACGGGCGAGAGTTACAGGTGGTACATAAACGACACCATCATAGCCGGCGAAACCGGAAGGATATTGATTCCCCGCCGAAGCGGGTGGTACCGGGCGGAGATTTCGGCAGAGAACGGTTGCATGGCCAAGTCCGATTCTTTGCATGTATCATTTTCCGGAGTAGAATATTCTTCGGATGATGAAATTCTAATTTATCCGAATCCGGCCCGCGAAATAGTGCGGGTGCTATTTCGGAATATAGAACCGGCTGTCGGCGGTATTACGGTAAGTAATCTATTGGGCGAAATATTAATAAGCCAATCGATTGACTATTTTTCTATTAATAATATTTTACATAAAATTTCAGATATAGAATACGAAAAGGCGATAGACGTTTCCGGGCTTTCCGCGGGCGGGTACATTATTCAAGTCCGTGCCGGAAGGGTTAATCAATCAAGAATAATTATTATATACAGATAGGCATTCCCCGAAATAAATGACTATCAGGCAATTATCAGCTTTATTGTAAGAGGTAATATTATCTTTAACCGGCCTATATCTATCTTATTTCCATAACGAGTTTAATGAACATTGCTTTATGAAAAACAAATCCTTTAAAGCCGTAGTAGTCGAGGAGTATGAACCAAATAAATTTCGCAGGGGAATAAAAGACAGGAATATATCGGAATTGCCCGGCGGCGAAGTATTGATTGAGGTGTTCTATTCTGCGCTGAATTATAAGGACGCTCTAACATCACGCGGGCACAAAGGCATAACGAGACAATACCCACACACGCCCGGCGTGGATGCTTCGGGAATAGTCGCCGAAAGCAGCTCCGGCAGATTTGCCGCCGGCGACGAAGTATTGGTCACAGGCTACGACATGGGGATGAACACAGACGGCGGATTTGGGCAGTATGTCCGTGTGCCGGCCGGATGGGTGGTGCCACTGCCCGGGGGCTTATCCTTGCGGGAATCTATGATCTACGGCACCGCCGGATTTACCGCAGGGCTTTGCATTTGCGAGATTATCCGAAATGGAATCAAGCCAGGCTCCGGCAAAGTGGTTGTTACCGGTGCTACCGGTGGTGTTGGCAGCCTTGCGGTGGCGATGCTGTCGAAGATTGGATTCGATGTGACGGCTTCGACCGGGAAACCGGATAAAACTGATTTTCTGATGAATCTCGGGGCAAGGGAAATCATCGCCAGGGAAGCGGTTAATGATGGCTCGACGAAGGCATTATTGCCGCAACGCTGGGCCGCAGCCATTGACAACGTTGGCGGATTGATGCTGGCGGCTCTTATTAAATCCACTAAAAGACACGGCGTTGTCGCATCGGTCGGCAATGTGCAAGATGACAAATTCCAATCCTCAATCTATCCCTTTATTCTTCGCGGAGTGATGCTGATTGGCATAGATTCCGCCACAAGGCCAATGGACATCCGGCTGAAAATATGGGACAGGATTGCAAAAAAATGGAAAATAGACAACCCGGAATTCCTTGTGAAGGAAGTAACATTGGATGGCCTGGATGATGAAATTGAGCTGATTTTGAAGGGCGGCCAAACCGGGAAGATTCTTGTGAATTTAAAGGGTTAGTCATCGGCAAGCCAAAGCATTTGGCAATTGACTAAGAGGCATGAGTATTAGCTCGTGGAAAAAGCATAACACTTTTATCGATACGAATTTAAAAAAATAAAAAAAGATGGATATTCTGATTTTCAAAATAACGGCCGCTATGGTAACCTTTGCTTTCGGATTCCTGGGCGGGTTGTTGGCCTTAAAATTACAGCAGCAAAAGAACAGCTCGCGAGTGTTTTCCTTTGGCAACTCATTTTCCGGCGGCATATTTCTGGGGGCCGGCCTGCTGCACCTGCTCCCCGAATCGATTGAAAGGCTGGAGATTGGCGTTACCGGAATAAATTTTCCATTGGCTTATTTGGTCTGTGCCGTCGGTTTTGTGCTTACTCTATTCCTTGAGAAAGCATTGATATTTGTTAATATAAGAAAAATCAAAGACAATAAATCAGTAGTTTATCCATATATTCTAATGGTAATACTATCGGGGCATTCGGTAATTGCAGGATTGGCGCTCGGCGCCGAGCAAGCGGTTAATATGGCTTTGATTATATTAATAGCCATAATCGCACACAAAGGTTCCGCCGGATTTGCACTCGGTGTCAACCTACTAAAAGCTAACATTGAACCAAAAAGCATTAAAAATATTTTACTGACATTTGCGATGATGACGCCCGTTGGTATTTTCGCCGGATGGTTGTTGTCGCTCGATAGTGAGCTGATAGGCACTAAGATAATAGGTGGATTGTTCGATGCTCTTGCCGCCGGAACTTTCATATATATTTCAGTTGTTAATATAATTGTCGAGGAATTTTCCGTAAATTCGAACAGATTGCATAAATTCATGTATTTAT
Organism: Bacteroidota bacterium; assembly: GCA_024278075.1. Taxonomy (GTDB): domain Bacteria; phylum Bacteroidota; class Ignavibacteria; order Kapaibacteriales; family UBA2268; genus JAJRTW01. The sequence continues at coordinate 13,315 of JAJRTW010000012.1, forward strand.
GTATTGGTTTGTTGCTGATGGCTGTAATTGCCGTATGGGTCTGACATGCTTCGTATGTTCTATACTTTGTATGTTCTAAACTTCGTATTTTTTATACTTTGTATTTTTTATTGCTACAAGTTTACTATGATTCTGAATAAATGAAGAAGAGTGAGAATATATATATAGCACTTTGGAACAAGAGCGCTGCTTTGCGTGAAGCAGTGATTATTGTTGTTTTAACAATCCTTGTGTCGATTATTGCCATTGCCTTTGATGTTTCAGATTCATTTCGGCCCGATAGTTACAACGAAATATTTATCGTATCCATTTTCCTTACTGTGGCTTCACTAATCTTTGGATACAGGCGCTGGCAGGATTACAAGCATGAAGTGCTTGAGCGAAAGAACGCCGAGTACCGAATGGAGAAAAGCCGTACTCAATTGCAGGCTGTGCATGATGGCATACCGGATATAATCATCCAGGTTGACAAAAATATGAGGATACTGTGGGCAAATCGTGCTGCCCTGGAGATTAACCAATACGCCATAGGGCAAAGGAGCTTTTCGGCTCTTTCATATACCGAGGGTACGTTTATTGATGCCTATTGCAAATGGGCAATGGAAATGAAAAGGATTGAAAAAGGGATTAAGTATTCGCCCATGATAACCGGCACCCACGACGACAGCTATTGGGAATGTATTGCTGTGCCATTGCAGGACAAGAACGATGAAATTTTCGGGGCGATTGCAATTGCAAGGGATGTGTCGCAGAGGATGAGAACAGAGCATACCTGGAACCTGCTGGCGTCGATAGTCGAATCCTCTAATGATGCTATTTACGGTATAACGATAGACGGCACAATCCTTAATTGGAATCCCGGCGCCGAGAAAACCTATGGCTATACCGCAGGGGAAATAGTCGGGAAAAACGTAGCGATTTTGCTGCCTGCCGACAGGCGAAATGAGCTGTTCGATAAAATTGAAACCGTGATGCGGAAGAAAGTTGTCGAAAGATTCGAATCTATCAGGATACGCAAAGATAATTCCGAAATATATATCACACTCACCCTATGCCCATTCCTTGATGCTACGGGCAGAAAAATTGGCATATCTACCATAGAAAGAGATATTACGCTGAGAAGGCAAGCTCAATTGGCTGTGCAGGAATCCGAAGAAAGATACAGAAGCTTTGTTCAGAATTTCAAGGGTATTGCTTTTAGGTCGGACCCTGACTACCGCCCAATATTCTTCCATGGAGCAGTAGAAGAAATTACCGGCTATACCGCCGAAGATTTTCTGGAAGGCAATATTTCCTGGAATTCAATAATTGTTGATGACGACAGACAAATTCTGCAACAGCATCCGGGATATAAACCGGACTTGTCTTCCTACGACACCGACCTCGAATACAGAATAATCCGGAAAGACGGAACTGCAATATGGGTGCAGGAGCACTCGCAGAATATCTATGACGAGGCCGGGAATCTACACCTAATCCAGGGCACTGTCCACAATATCGACCAAAGAAAGCAGGCTGAAATTGGCCTGAAGGATTCGCGCGAGCAATTCAGAAATCTTGCCATTCACCTCGACACCGTCCGTGAGGAAGAAAGAAAGCAGATAGCGTTCGAAATTCACGATGAATTGGGATATGCGCTGACAGCAATGAAACTCGACCTTGCATGGCTGAATAAGAAAGTCCCCGGCGGGCAGCCGAAACTCAATGAAAGAATGCGGGAAATGGGAGAATTAATTGATTCGACTATCAAAAAAATCAGGTCGATTTCAACACAGCTTAGGCCGTCCATTCTGGATCATTTCGGCTTGGTGGCCGCAATGGAATGGCAGGCAAAGGAATTCCAGAAGCGGAGCGCCGTAAGGTGCAACTTCACCGTCGAGGCAGATGAAATTAAATTCGATGATAAATTCTCCATTGCCGTATTCAGAATCCTGCAGGAGGCCTTAACCAATATCGCAAGATATGCAAGGGCTACGAGAGTGGATGTAAATTTGATAATTAAGTCAAATCTCCTTAGTTTAACGGTCGAAGATAATGGAATCGGTATCAAACCCGAACAGCTGGGCAAGCGAAAAACTTTTGGGCTGCTGGGAATGAGAGAAAGAGCAAATTTTATGGGCGGGGATCTTGATATTTCGGGTGTGCCGGACATAGGGACGAAGATTGAGCTTAATGTCCCGATTAAACTAACGGAGGCAAGCGATGATTAGGGTTATTATAGTAGACGACCATGCAGTGGTCAGGAAAGGATTGAAGCAAATCTTCGAAGAAACTCCCGATATCGAAGTTGTCGACGAGGCGGGGTCGGGGGACGAACTCCTCAAGAAGGCGAGATACAACGACTACGACGTAGTTATACTCGATATTTCCATGACCGGCCGCGACGGCCTTGATACGTTGAAGGAACTAAAATATGTACGGCCCGAGTTCAAAGTGCTTGTATTCACTATATACCCCGAGGAGCAATACGCCGTTAGGGTAATAAAAGCCGGGGCTTACGGATATTTGAACAAGGAAACCGAACCCGATGAGCTCATCACTGCAATAAGGCGGGTTGCCCAGGGAAGGAGATATATTTCATCTCATCTGGCGGAACTGCTTGCATCAACACTCGAAGGCAGCAGCGAGAAGCAGCTTCACGAGACATTGTCCGACCGTGAGTTCCAGGTTATGTGCCTGATTGCATCGGGGAAAACCGTTTCCGAAATTGCGGTAGCTATTTCTTTAAGCGTCAATACCGTAAGCACTTACCGCCTGCGTGTGCTCGAGAAAATGAGTATGAAAAGCAATGCTGAACTGACCCATTACGCAATTAAAATGCAGCTTGTAGACTAATGCACTAAAGCTTGAAGTGCAGTTTTGTAGTGCTAACCGCTACAAGGCGGCCGCTTGCTACTACAAATCAACAGGGCTAACCACTACGTAATTAATAATCATCTTACTACATTATTATCACTATTCAAACTACATACTTGCTTTGAGTTTAATATTATATTGCATCTGTGAAAATGGTTAAATGATAAATTTAATCAACGTTCTTAAAATGAAAGGATTGGTAGTCCTTAATTAAAATATAAAGCCTGGTACTTTGTTTGAAAAGCAACTAATGATATGTGTGGGGAAGTTTCATAGGTGCGAAGAAAATCTCATTGCAAAGTATTCGGGCTTTTTTTTGTTATACTCAATATACGCCATGCCTGATTCCTGATTCCTGATTATTATTATTATTATTATTATTATTATTATTATTATTATTATTATTATTATTACCTAAATTCCCAGAGTAAAACACGGAGAAGTGACTCCAATTTGTTATATTGCAATTAGTTAAACAAAGAATAACAACAAATAAAAAGTCACCTATCAGATGAAGAAAAATAAGAAAAAAAGAGCAAAGAGCATAGAAATAAAATCAAGTTTTAACGGCGGAGCCTTAACAAATTTCTCCGGCATTAAAACATTCTACAAGTTTATGGA
>JAJRTW010000207.1 GCA_024278075.1 Bacteroidota bacterium
ACAGTGCTTGCATTGATACTAAAAGAGCAGTTAATGGAGAAGTTGCATTTGATCGACATTCTATCTCTTAGCAGAGAAAGGCTAAAACAGGCACGTGCACCTGATTACCAATTAGCATTTTTTTAACCGGACAGTACTGGTCTAATATATGATAATGCTGCAGATCACCTATGAATTGGAATCTTGAACTGTGGCTTAGATAATGAATTAATAAAAGTTAATTCCGAGACAGCCATGGATGAATAATGATAATTGCGAATAGTTTATTAAACGGATATGTTAAGAAATAGTTAATATTTTATGCACTGACTTAAGAGAAATATTCATAAATTTGCTATGGAAAAAAGTAATGTACCGGGAAAATAAACTAACGATTTTTTTGCTTACTTTTTTAATCTAACAATTTTCCCATAAGAGTTTCAACAAGCAGGCTTTTTTGTTTACTTATCTTATGGGGCCTTTTTTGGACACATACCTTGTTATCGTCATAGTCCTTCTTGCTTTAGCCGTACTGGACCTTATGGTTGGCGTTGCTAATGATGCAGTTAATTTCCTAAGTTCCGCCATTGGCTCTAAAGTTGCTCCGTTCTGGGTGATAATGATTATTGCAGCTTTAGGCGTTATGGCCGGCGTTACACTTTCGAGCGGCATGATGGAAGTAGCCCGCAAAGGGATTTTCTATCCTCAATATTTTCATCTTAGCGAGATAATGATAATCTTCGTGGCCGTTATGTTCCAGGATATTCTAATGCTGGACATGTTCAATACCTTTGGCCTTCCCACATCCACCACGGTTTCGATTGTATTCGGCCTGTTCGGCAGCGCCCTTGCGATTTCTTTGATAAAGGCTTATGGCAACGGATTGGGTTTCATCGATGCGTTCGAATATATCAATTCGGCTAATGTGATAAGGATTGTAGCCGGAATATTACTGTCCATTGTAATCGCATTTGTAGCGGGGTCGTTCTTCCAATATATATCGCGATTGATTTTCACGTTCAACTATAAAGATAAATTCAAAAGATACGGGTCGGCTTGGGGCGGATTTGCACTCACATTGCTCACTTTCTTCATTATTCTGAAAGGCTCGAAAGGAGCTTCGTTTATGACAGAAGAGAATGTGGCCGGGATAAAAGGGAATTTGGGGCTTATTTTTATATATAGTCTGATTGGCTGGACTTTATTATTGCAACTTCTTCAATGGTTTACCCGTGTCAATGTCCTGAAACTTATCGTACTGTTCGGCACATTCGCCCTGGCGATGGCATTTGCTGCCAACGACCTTGTGAACTTTATCGGCGCCCCGCTGGCCGGATTGAATGCTTATGAAAAGGCAGTCGAATCAGCCGCCAAGACGGGAGGCGATATCGGCATGGCCAATATGGCTGTAATGGCCAAGAAGATACAGGCGGACACGTGGATACTGCTTCTTGCCGGTGCCATAATGGTCACTACATTATTCTTGTCTAAAAAGGCACGTTCGGTTACTCAAACAACCCTTAGGCTTGGCAGGCAGGAAGAGGGATATGAACGTTTCGAGTCGAACCTTGTGGCCAGGGCAATTGTCAGGATGGTACTGAACATTTTCGATTTCGTGAAGATTATCACGCCCGAACCGATAAAGAGAGTAGTGGCACGGAATTTTGACTTGTCGAAATACGATCCCGAAACCGACAAGGATGGCGACCCGCCTGCATTCGACCTGATTCGGGCAGCGGTAATCCTTATGGTGGCGGCTGCCATAATCTCGATAGCCACATATTTCAAGCTGCCCCTTTCAACCACCTATGTCACCTTCATCGTGGCCATGGCGGCAGCTTTGCCGGATATGGCGTGGGGACGTGAAAGTGCAGTTTACCGCGTTTCGGGAGTAATCACGGTCATCGGCGGATGGTTCTTTACTGCAATGACAGCATCGCTTGTGGGAATGGCGATTGCCTTTATTATTTATTATGGTGGCCTTACGGCAATATTTTGCTTTGCGGCCCTTGTTGCATTCGTGTTGATTCGCACCAGGCGGCTGCATAAAAGCAGGGAAAAGGAAATGACCGACGAGGAAGAACTGCTAAGGGAAAAAACCGAAACGCCCGAAGTATTGATGGACAGTATCTACAGCAATACGGCTAAATTTATCTCCGATTTCTGTGATAATCTGACCAATACCAGCAGGGGGCTTGCTAAGGATAACCTTAAATCGTTGAAGAAATCTCAGAAACAATCAAGGAAAATCAATAAACATTCCAACAGCATCGCTTCCGACCTGTTGAAGTATCTGCGTTTGACTTCAGACGAAGATATTGGGAAAAGCACTGATTTCGTAAGAACCATTTCGGCTTTGAATGAAATTTCAAATAAGCTGATGGAGATTGCATCGTATAACTTCAATTATGTGGACAATAACCACCACAGGCTGACCGCCGAGCAAGTCGATGAACTAAGGACGGTCAATGACGGCTTCGAGGAAATTGCAAGCCAAAGTGCTGCCATAATCCTCAATCAGAATTTTGAGTCCTGCCATGCCGTTAATCAAAGCAATGAACGCTTCAAGGGTTTATTGAGGAAGGTGAATAAGAACCAATTGAAACGGATTCGGAAGTCGCAGGCGATTATGCGGCGAAGCATGCTTTACCTGAGCTTGCTGAATGATTTCGAATTCCTGGCCGACCAGACATTAATCCTTGCCAAATCAATTGGTGAGATTAAGCATAGTTGATGGCAGAATTTTGTTAGTAGTGTATCATCTCAGAAACAATTGCAATGTTAACCCTTGTACCTAAGCCCCGGCTTTGTTACGCTTTTGCTTTCGCCAGTTGTTACGCTTTTGCTTTCGCCATTTGTTACAACTGGCAATATAGAAACTGCAGTCATTCGTCAGTTGCAACAACTGACTGAACGTTAAAATTGCAAGTAATCGATATTTTTGAAAGATATATAGCCATGAGTTTCAACTCGTGGGAGTAAGAAAATGAGAATTAGATACCTGGCTCTAACCATAAATACTGGATTACTCGCTACTCCACAAGTGGCTTCGCTCGGAATGACCGGTCATTGCAATCAGGTATATATATAAGAACGTATCTGTATTTTAACCGAACACTTATGCTAAAATAGCATTTTGAGTCAATAACTATACGAATGCATTATCTCATAACATATCAATAAACACTAATGGAGTTCGGGCAGGTTGCGAACCTGCCCCTACCTATATTGATGAGGCTATCGACCAGCGACTTGTGTCGCGAATCTGCCCGCATACTGCATTGATTGAATTATTATAAAAAAACAAGTTAACAATCATTTATGAGATGGCGCTCTAATACGTCTTTGTCATATTCTTTGGCGTGACTATGATAAAATCCGCCATGCCTTCGTTGTCTTCCTCGAGTTCGGAAATATCATCCTGCTCGGTGTTGGAAATCGTAATTATTTTGAGTTCCGGATTGCTTTTCTTCAGATACCAGTAGATAGCTTCGAAATCGTTCGAGTGATAGGCACCGTTAAAATGGATTAGTGGTGTGCCGGGCTTGAAATTGGCCAGAATGAAATGCGACATGGTAGCATCCTTCATTGCCTGAGCTTCGGCTACATAGAGCACACCGTGCGTTGTGTCGGTCATCTCCTCTTTTATTTTGGCGTAGCCTGGCAATGCAAGGTCGACTTCAATCGGCAGTGGTGCAAAGAATCGTTTCGAGTGGCTGCTCAGCGAATCCAAATAGACCAGGTCTCTTTTGGCAACCGACGAAGCATAACGCCGAGGCGTATTCGAAGCAAAAAAGCGGAGTTTGTTTTTCTTGGCAAATTCCAGTATGGGCCTATAATCGGTTTTATAATTCTTCCACAGCCGGCTTTCCTTTTCGAACGACTTCTTCGAAATATGGCCGTTCATATATTCATCAATCTTAATCTGGTCGTCGGATTCCCACATTTCACCACCAATTACAAGATTGCTGTCATTTTCTTCATAAACGGCAATTGTAAGTTCCAGTTCCAGCCAATGGCCAATGGGGTTGTTGTGCAGTTCGCCAAACAATATAATATCAGCTTCGGCGGCTGCTTCGGCCATATCTTCGAAATCGGAACTGCTGCCATCTTTTTCATATATTTCATAAGCAGGCTTGTCGGCAAACGACAACGAATTACACAGTAAGAAAATAATTGCTAAGGAAAAGAATCTGATTAGTTGGAATTGCTTCATTTTTAATTGTCCTTTTTTATTTGATTATCTCTAAAATTGAGCGTCATATAAAGGCAAAAATACAAATAATTCGCTTCAGATTTGAAATATTTGTAATGAATCCTTTATCTTAAGCTCTTTGTGATTAAATTTGTGGATTCCAAAGTAACTATTTAACTATTCCGGTGTTAGTTCAATATAACCCGCTTATTGCGGGACTTTTACTCAGCTTTGGATTATAATTGAGTTATCTTTAATATCTGTTATCCATTGCCTGTCGGGTATTTTGGATATTTTATGAATATTGCGGGTTGAATTCAATGCTATTCACTTAAGGCAAATGTTGTGCCAACCCTACTTCATTGCCTGTAGAGCAAACCCATGCCTGACTGTGATACAGGCATTCCCAAATCGGAATTTGGGAATGAGATAAAATTGATACGACATTTATACTAAGTGAACAGTACTGGTTTTAACCCAAAGAACTTACATCTGTGGCTAAAGCCAAGCGTTTTTTGTGTAAATTATCCCTCGGCCTAAAGGCCGGAGCTAGTAAATATCATTTTGCGTAACATGAGTTAATAATTGATTTTTACATCATTTTTCTATATTTTAATAAAATGCTTGTAAATTACCGAAGTATATGAAAATGAAAAAAATGCGAAAGATTCTCATAGCCGGCTATTTATTCCTAATCGCTTTTTCGTTTGCTCAGGCCCAGTATTGGGAGAAAGTAACGAACACCCAGGGCACGCTGAATGACGACTATTGGCTTGATGTGTACTTCCTGCCGTCCAATTCTCTATTGGGCTGGATCTGCGGATTCCAGGGCAGAACGCTTCGAACAACCAACGGTGGCAATTCATGGGTTCGGTCGCAGGTATTCGGGGCGGACCACCTTGAGAGCATCCATTTCCCTTCGGCAAATATTGGCTATGTCTCCGGCATCGGCGGTATATATAAATCCACCAACGGCGGGGCAAGCTGGTTCCAATTGAACCTCCCCTACCCGGATTCGACAAGGCCATCCTCCTGGGGTGCTTACTTTATTAACGATTCCGACGGCGTGCTTGTCGGAGGCGGCTGCGGCACTGGCAAGCAGAACTTCTGGCACACCACCGACGGCGGGGCGAATTGGAATATATTCAGGGATTCGGTGGCAGAGACCGGACTGACCGATGCAATTTTGCTTCAAGCCGGTGGCATAGGCTATGCCGTCAGCAGCGGGAATATTTGGGTAACAACCGACGGCGGCGATTCGTGGGAAATCATGGTCTCCACCGGCTCTAACGTGTGGCACGAGGAAATCACAAAAATCGGCAGCTCTTTTCTATTGCCCTATGCCGGAACCGCCTGCTCCGGCGGCGGGGCAAATGCCGGAGGCATGAGGTTCACAACTGATAACGGCACCTCGTGGAATAATTTCAGCACCAACGAGAGGATGTTCGGCTCGTTCCTGATAGACCGTCAAACGGGGTGGGCTTGCGGCGATGACCGGTCAATATATTATACTGAAGATTCAGGCCAAAACTGGGAGCTAAAGAATTGCGGAATTGAGAACGGCCACCTTGATGATGTTACATTTATTACGCCGGCAAATGGCTGGGCAGTCGGACAGCAGGGCGTCTATCATCTGATTCGGGGCAGCCAGGAGGTCAGCGGCGATGAATTGGACTTCGGCATGATTTGCCTTGGCGAGGAATTGATATTCGAGGTAGTCCTGAGCAATCTGAATATGCAGCCGGTGTCGGGCAATTTGAGAATTTCAGGCCCGGATGCTTCGAGTTTTACAATTATGCAGCCGGCTCCGGCTTTCACGCTCAGCGATTGCGAATCGATTATTATACGGATACGGTTTCTGCCGGCTTCCTCCGGTGCGAAGAATGCAATATTGAATATTGAATTTGCCACTGGCAATGATATTGCTGTTAATCTGACTGGTACTGCTTCGGTATCCACTGCCTATCCGTCGGATACTTTGCTTGTAATTAATCCGGCTCCCAATGGCGTTAAGAAATCTATCGCTGTGCTTTGGAAAGCAGAAGAGCTGAATGAAATGATTGTGCAGGCCGTTATAATCGAAGGAAGCTCGGATTTCTTTTTCGATTCGGGTTTGGCATTGCCGATTCAGCCTGACGGCTCGATGTCTAACTTTAGCGTGGTGACTACCGATACCGGATGGGCCTATGCAAGGTTCAGAATAAAACTTGAGCCATGCAACAGGGATACTTTTATTACCGTAAAGGCCTACGGCACCGCACCGATAATTGATTCGGATTCTTCCATATTCTTATCGCTTGATTGTATCGATGCAATTATTGACACTATTGCAATTAACAATAATGGCAATGCGAATCTGGAATTGGAAGATGCCACAGTGGTTGACCCGGCCCAGGGCTTCTCTGTGATTGGCTGGACTTCCGGCCGGACAACCCCGCTTGTAATCCGGCCGGGAGAATCCGACAGCATCATTGTTGGATTCGTTCCGGCAAGCCCGGGGAATTATTCAACATTATTAAGAATAATCTTCAAAGATGGCAGCCCGATTAACAACGTGCATGAGATTTCGCTCTTGGGGACTTATGTGCAGACTAACCTTATGGCCGGAGATACGATTATTAATTTCGGCAATGTCTGCCTGGGCCAGTCTTCCAGCAAAACCACCTACGTAACAAATATTAACGGAGTGTCCGCAACGATTTTCGATCCGCTCTTCGGTGCCACACCGTTTCGGGCGAAACTCGGCAGGGGCTCTTATCCGGTTACGATTAATGGAAATGATTCCGCTGCACTCGAAATTACATTCGCTCCGGATGCAAGGGGATTTTTCAGCGACACTCTGGTGCTTACATCTGCCCCATGCGATGAGATTCTAACCGTAATCGTCGAAGGCAATGGAATAGAAGCCAATTTCATTCACGACCTGACTTCATTAAACAAAATAATTAAAACGAACACAGTGCTTGATACAACTGTGAATATATTGAACACGGGAACAACGGAATTCGATAGTATTACCATTCGCCTTGAACCGCCGCAAGATAACCTTACGTTCAGTTATGCACCACCGATTGGCAAGCTGTCGCCAGGCAAGGGCATGGATTTCCGGCTTGTCTTTGCCGCTACTATCGATACTGTTATTGATGCTGAAATCTGTATCAAGGCAATGGGCGAATGCGATGTGGAGAAATGTTTCCCCATCCGAATCACCAGCCAGACAACCAAGATTATGGCCGACCGTAGTGCAATTGATTTCGGATACTTAAGATGCGGCCCCTTTGCCGTATTCGATACTATAATTATCACAAACGAGGGAGTTACCTCAGAGCAGATATTCGCTCCGGTTATCACCCCGTCGAATTCCCCCTTCCGTATTGTCAATATTGGTGATTTCACTTATGATATCGGGCCGAATTCAGCTTTTGAAATTATTGTGGGATATTTACCCGTGGACGAGGGGGTTTCCGAAGCAATTATCACAATCGAAACATCCGATGATTTGAATAAGACGATAGCGGTTGCCCTTGCAAGTGAATACCGAAATGTAATCACCAGGCCGGATAAGAATACTTTCGATTTTAGTGAGATCGAGCCTTGCGATACAGTCCGATTCCGTACTATTACTTTTACGAATAATGGAACAATTGCCGATACTCTTTATATTAGCCAGCCCCCGGCAGCCGGCTTCTATTCCAATATCCCGGGCGACTTCATCGTATTGCCCGATGCCGGTACATTTTCATTCGATATATATCTTGACCCGTCATCATTTCAAACAACCGGCGATAAAAACGGCACATTTGAGATTCGCAGCCGAGTATGCCCGAACGAATATTTTATAAATGTCAGCACAAAAATAATAAGGCCGAAACTATCAATTGTGCCACAAACAATAGATTTCCGTGAATTGTGGATGGGCGAGACTGGCAAATCATCGGTAATCATTTCAAATTCAACTGATTATACCAAGATTATTACAGATATACGCATACTGCCGGATTCGGACGGATTCGGCCATGATGCATCGCTGCCGATAACGCTTGCAAGCGAAGCCGAAGAAGAAGTCAATATTACTTTTAGTGCAATAAGTGAGGGCAGCCGGCAACGGCAACTAATGGTCTATTCCGAATCGGTGTGCAAGGATACATTTGCCGTTAATCTTGCGGCAAACGTACCCGAAGAGATATATCGGCTTAAGCTTTGGATAGACGATTATGAAATAAGCTATGGCGAAATTCTCACAATCGACATAAACCTTGACAAACCGGTATATAAATTTCAGCCCGATGAATTCTACTTCGAAGTTGATTTCGACGAACTACTGTTTTTCCCACATAAGATATATGCCAAAGATGGTTCCGGGCGCCGGGAAATAGAATATAGCTATTCGTCCGGACATATTGAATGCAGAGTCGATGCAATATTGTCCGGCAAGCTCTTTGATTCCGCCGGCCCGATAATCTATATTGAAGGTATGGCAATTGTTGCCGTACCTTACGCCACGCCGGTTGAATTTGGCACGATAAGATTTCTGCCTGTCGAGGACATTACAGTCGAGAAGGAGGATGGTTCATTGACCGTAACCAATATCTGTCCTTTCGTCGGCGCCCAAAGAATTACATCCGGGGCGGACGTGCAGTTAAATATAGTCAACAAACATGTGAGCGGCCACACATTGTCATTCGATTACCATTCAACGGGCAGGCAAAAGGTCACTGCCGAAATTGCAGATGCCATAGGCCAGCAGTTTGGCTCTTTCAACATTGATATCGACATTGGAAATGGCACGATAGACATTGATGTTTCCGGGCTTTCATCGGGGGTGTACTTCATTGCATTCAAGTCGATGTTCCGCACGTTCAACGGCAAGTTCATAATCACTCGCTGACACCGGCCAGAGTTCTCGCAGCATAGCAAGTGAACCCGGGATTCAGCAGGGATTTCTTATTATAAATTAACCTCTTTGTGCCGGCCAGCACGCATCCGCCGGCAATCTCAAGAACAGCCTGTCCGGCGGCGGTATCCCATTCCATGGTCGGGCCGCTGCGATAGTAAATATCCGCCGCTGCTTCGGCTATCATGCAGAATTTGAGTGAACTGCCTTTTACAATACTGTCAACAATATTGAAATGTGAATAGGAATCCTTTTCGCCCTCGCCGGAATGGGACCTGCTCCGAACGGCAATCATCCCGTCCCGAAAATTCCGGTTCACCCGGATATGGACAGCTTCGGCACCCTTTGTCTTCTTCCATGCTCCATCGAATTCGTCAGCATAGTAAACAGTATCCGATTCCGGGGCGAAGATTACCCCCATCACAGGGAAACGATTTCTTATCAGAGCAATATTAACGGTGAATTCGCCATTTCGTTTGATGAATTCTTTCGTGCCATCAAGTGGGTCGACCAGAAAAAAAGTATCCCATTTCTTCCGTTGTTCGTATGGAATATCCCTGCCTTCTTCCGATATAACGGGAATTTCGGGATAATGCACCGCAAGGCCTTTAATGATTATTTCATTGGCTGCCTTGTCGGCAATTGTCAGCGGTGAGTTGTCGGACTTAGTTTCGACTTCAAAATCGCCGGTGCGATATATCCTGCTGATTGCCTGGCCGGCAATTTCGGCAATTTCGATTATTTTTCTTATATCAATTTGCATAGATTTTCTGAATTATTCCCATTTCGGTGCATTTCCATACGCAAATTAGTGAATCGATATTGATAAAAAAAAATCGTTGTGAAATGATACAAAACCGTAATTTATGTGTTTTAGATAGATTTATAAAGCAACTGCGGCGTCTTATGGAATAATGCACTACACTAATTTATATCGGTTCATCGTTTAATGATAATGTCAAAATAAAACTAATAATTATCTTTTTATTAAGGGGGAGTCTATGAAACGGCTTGGTTATGTTATGGCCTTGGTTATTTTGTTCTCGGTTTTCGACTTATCTGCAAATTCCAAGATGAGAATTGAGGGCGGGTTAATATTTGATTGGGGGAATGTGGCGAAAAAAGATATGCCGCTGAAGCATGTGTTCAAAATTTATAATGACGGCAATGATACATTGAGGATATTCAGTGTGAAACCAAGCTGCGGCTGCACGACTGCTCCGCTCGACCGCGAAAAAATTGAACCCGGCGGGTTTGCGGTTCTCGACGTTACTTTTAATCTTAACAATAAAGGCAAGGTGTCCAAAACCATCAGAATATCAACCAATGACCCTGATAACAGGCTGACAACGATAGTATTGAAAGCCAATGTTCTTGTACCGCTGTCAGCATTCCCGACTTATCTTGGGTTTGGCAAAGCAAAGGTTGGCAAGGATGCTATTGCGAAAGTTGTATTAACCAATTCAACAGACCGGGATATTACAATTAAGAACGTGGAATACGATTTGAAGGAAATTATTATTAATCTGAAGGACGATCAGATAGTTCCTGCTCATAGTGATTTCACAATCGAGGCTGTATTAAGGCCTGTTAAGGAGGGCAGGATAAAGGGCAACCTCAAATTTCAGACAACACATGAGGATGTGCCTTTCATGAGGATATCCATGTGGGGTACTGTTTCTCCGTAGGCAGCTGTCCATCAATAGACTTAATATACTCAGTTCATTCCCAAATTCCGATTTGGGGATGTAATTTCTATTAAAGCCCACGTTTTACATTGGTTTTGGCGATACAATTTGCGCAAGGGGGGAGCAAACAACAAGTTCAATAAACAACTAGTGTATCATCCCTTAGAAAGAGTAATTAATTATATGGTTAATGGTTTTCCAGTATAAGTCCACTGAAATGGCTTTGCCCTCGTCTTATTATATGTTTTTATATATTCCATTAATTGATCAGATAACTGCTTGGAAG
>JAJRTW010000208.1 GCA_024278075.1 Bacteroidota bacterium
CAATATTAAGGAATAAAACAACCCCCTAAATCCCCCTTTATTAAGGGGGAATTTAATTGGCTATTCCCCCTTAAAAAAGGGGGAAGTGAGCAAAGCGAGCAGGGGGTTGTCCTACAATCTGCAAGGCATAAGGGCATAATATATCCATTTCCTTGCACTTTCTAATTGAATAGTTTTCGTAATTACTATAACAATAAACAGTTAGTACTTTTTGAGGGCAATCTAATTATAATAGGAAAGTTATAGTCAGGAAAGTTATAGTCGAAACAGCCTCTCACCCTTACACGCAATGAATTATGTGCTTTACAATGCCCTGAATTCGGAATTCCCAGAACGGCATAATCTCTATTGGCAGGAATTTATTATTAGCCGAAAAAAGATAGGCCGTGCCATCGATTACCCTGTATGATTTTACGGCCATCTCGCCGTTGAGGGCAGCAATTACCACCTGGCCGTCATTGGCTGTGTCGGCTTTGTCCACAATCAGAATATCGCCATCATAAATACTTTCGTCGATCATGCTTTCGCCCGATACCTTCACAAGAAAAGTGCTATCGGGATTCGGGGCAAGGTGTTTATTCAAATCAATCGTTGTATGTTCAATATCTTTTTTGCCGATCTTATAAGCCTTGATGATAGCCGCCGGCACTACCGGTGCCTCGAAACTATACAGCGGTTTAAGTTCGACTATTTGCTTTACTTTCATATCGAATAATCTTATGGAATTATATGATAAACTCCGGTTAATAATGTAAGACAGGCTGCTGCAATTAATCCCTTTGATGCGGAAATAATCCCGCAATAATCGTTCCACTACAATTATCTTATACAAACATCATACTGCTATCACTCATCATCAAACAAGGATCATCAAAACATGTGCCGAAATCATAGGGAATGAATAATTCTTGTAACAGTGCCCAACACCTGATAATCGATATAAAAGCCTATGTCAATCGGAATGAATTGCTGGTTCTGGGATTCCAGGAATATCTCATCGTCTATGTCCCTGTAGTATCTGATAGCCAAATCGCCGCAAATCGATGCAACTACTATGCTGCCGTCTTCCGGTTGGGCGGAAGCATCCACAATCAGAATATCGCCGTCCTTAATCCCGGCCTCCTCCATTTCCTCTCCCACAACTTTGGCAAAGAAAGTGGCAGCCGGATGCTCCACAAGATATTCGTTCAGGTCGATCTGGCTGTCGATGTCATTATCAACCGGAACCGGCGACCCGGCCGAAACCGACATGGTAAATAATGGTACCTGCTGGTCGGAGTTTGGCTGAAAGCCCAATATTTCTAACATAATATTAACCGACTATTGTTAAACATTCTGTTAAATATTCTAGTATAATACATACCAAACAACGGACGGAATTACTTCTGTCCGGGATATTATGATTTTGTTAAGGATAATCTATTGCGGTTATATTGTCCCCCCGCATCAGATTAGGTGGGTAATATACATTTATTATCTGACAATTGCTAATAAATAATGCAGTAACAAAGAAAATTTCTCTATTGACGTGTCAACTGTTCTATGTCATTCCGGACTTGATCCGGAATCCATGTTGATACATCCAAATAGCATGTGAATACTGGATTCTTCACTGCGCCACAAGTGGCTCGCCATAGATGGCTTTGTTCAGAATGACAGCTTAAATGAACCGTCATAGTATGCTTGACACGTCACTAGTGCCAAACGAAAAATGCTGTTCCGGGCGAAGAGCCGGAACCCATTTTGATACAGCAAAGAAGATCGAATTCAGGATAGCTTGATGATGTTTATCTGGATTCCTTCGACTTCGTTCTGGATAAACTGCCGAAGGCGGGGAATGCAATCCGAACAAGCAGGTAGTTAGATGTAAATAGTATATTAGATTTGAACTGAAAGCAATTCATTTATTGCTAATTATTGCTTAATTTAAGAAATTCGATAATGGTAATAAATTCAATTATGGTGCCGAACTGAAACAAATAGAAATATATACGGACGGCTCGAGCCTTGGCAACCCCGGCCCGGGCGGATACGGCGTTGTGATGCTGTCGGGCAAAAGGCGCAAGGAACTTTCCGCCGGCTACAGGCTGACAACCAATAACCGCATGGAGTATCTTGCAGTGATAAAAGCATTGAAAGCAATCCGGAAAAAGGACGATGTCGAAATAGTCGTTCATTCCGATTCCAGGCTGCTTGTCGATACCATGACTAAGGGCTGGATAGAGAAATGGCGGCGCAACGGCTGGGTGAAATCCGATAAGAAAATTGCCAAAAACAAAGACCTATTGAAGCAGCTCTATGAGCTTAAACAGGAATTAAATGTTAGATTCAAATGGGTGAAAGCCCACGCCGGATTGGAGGAGAATGAAGGATGCGACCATCTGGCACGCGAGGCTGCCATGGGCAAGAAGCTGCTTGTTGACAAAGAATATGAAAGGGCAAGGAAGTATGGTGCAGAACCGGCTATCCCCATGCCTGAAGCCCGCAAACCCCAGGCAGCATCAGATGAATTCAAGGTCGAAAAGGCCAAGAGCGGGGTTGCGATTATGAATCTAAAGACCGGCGAGTCGATTACCGTAACCAATAAACAAATAGATGAGTTTAAATCTAAAGTTGCAATGATTCAAGGATGAGTATCGATGAATAATATGAAGAATAATCAAAGAATATTCAAACACCTGCCGGCAGCTATTATTCCGGCAGCTATTATTATTGTTGCTATGCTGCTTGCGGCCGGCACTTCGTTGTCTGTGGTTGAAAGGAATTCGGCGCAGATTTTCAGCGAAATAGTATCAAAGAGCAAGGCCGAGGCATGGGACAGCCTTCCGGTTGGGCTTATTACGGTTAAATGCGGATTGCAGTTCTTAGGCACGCCATATATTGGCGGCACATTGGAAGGCTCGGGGCCGGAAGTGTGCCGGATAGACCTTAATGGCCTGGACTGCGTTACGTTCTTCGAAAATTCCTTGTGCATGGCGAGAGTAATCAAGAAGAAAGAATATACCTACGATGGCCTTATAAAAGAAATTACGTTCACACGGTATCGTAACGGCAAAATCACTGGTTACGCCTCGCGGCTGCACTATACTGCCGACTGGATAGCCGACAATGTCCGCAAGGGCGTCGTCGAAGACATAACTAAGGAAATCGGCGGCGAAAGGGTCAAATTCGATGTTTCTTTTATGTCCGAACACCCGGAGAGCTATCCGGGTTTGTCCGGCAACAAGGAATTAATACGGGAAATTGCCGGCATTGAGCGGGAAATAAATTCACGGCCATATTATTATATCCCCAAAAGCAAGGTAAAGCAAGCGGAGAAATTCATCCGCAGCGGCGATATAATCTGTTTCACGACTAATATCCCCGGCCTCGACTATTCGCACGTAGGCTTGGCATACGAGGACAAAGGCGAGATAAAACTCCTCCACGCATCGCTTACTCATAAACGAGTCATAATCGACAAGCCCCTGCATCAATATATTGCGGGCGTGAAAAAGCACACCGGCATTACAGTTCTGCGGCCTGTTGATGTTGTTCCTGTAAGTAGATAATTTTTCCCGATGATAAATAATTATGTGCCTCTTATTAGTGTAGCTATTCACTGAAAGGATGGTTATGTTAATGAACTTGTTGTCAAGTTCTCCTTTGTAAATTATGTTGGTTAATCCGTTGCAAAACAAAGCTTTACTGGATAATTGCATTCCCAAATCGGAGAAGCTATGTGAAAACACAATTATTATGCCATCCTGAATTTATTTCAGGATCCAAATACCGCATGAATACTGGCTTATAGATTCTGAAACAAGTTCAGAATGACAGCCTCCAGACCATTTTCACACAGTCTCGGAATTTAGGAATGAGATTGGCCTGTGGAATTTGGGAATGAGAGAAATCCGTTGCAAAACCGAGATTTGCGGGATAATTGCATTCCCAAATCGGAGAAGCTATGTGAAAACACAATTATTATGCCATCCTGAATTTATTTCAGGATCCAAATACCGC
>JAJRTW010000209.1 GCA_024278075.1 Bacteroidota bacterium
CTTCCAAGCAGTTATCTGATCAATTAATGGAATATATAAAAACATATAATAAGACGAGGGCAAAGCCATTTCAGTGGACTTATACTGGAAAACCATTAACCATATAATTAATTACTCTTTCTAAGGGATGATACACTAGTTATTGTATTTATTATTATATATTTATTAAGATTGAAGAAATATGGCTAAAGACACAAAACTACTTAAAGCGGCAACAATTGCCTTACGTGATTATATGGGCTTGTCTGATGATGAGACGCTATTGATAATTACAGATGAAATAAAGCGGGAGATAGGACAGGCTATGTTTGAGGCGGGCAAGCAGTTGTGCCAGGAGGCTTTCTATATCGAAATGGCCCCTCGCACTACCCACGGCGAAGAGCCGCCCGAGCAAATTTCCGGCATGATGCGGAATGTGGATGTTGTTGTATGCCCAACGTATAAATCATTGACACATACTCATGCGCGGATCAGGGCTTCCGAGGCGGGAGTCCGCGTGGCCACCATGCCCGATATTGCCATCGAAACCATGCTCCGCTGCTTCAGTGCCGATTATAAAAAAGTAATTGAACTAACCGAAAAAGTGGGCGGTATATTGAAACAGGCCGATGAGGTAAGGATTACTACTAAGCTCGGTACCGACATTACTATGCCGAGAAAGAAAAGAAGAATAATCGAAAGCACCGGAGTATTAAGGACAATCGGCGCCAGTGGCAATCTGCCGTCCGGAGAGGTCTTCTTTGCTCCGATTGAGGGGAAATCCAACGGCAAGGTGATTATCGACGGCTCGATTGCAGGACTCGGAATGCTGGACGAACCTATCACGGTGAACTTCAAAGACGGCATGGCATCAAGAATTTCAGGCGGCAAGCAGGCCAAAGAGCTTTCGGCTATGCTCAACGAAGCGGGCAAACAGGCAAGAAATCTCGCTGAATTTGGCATTGGCACTAATTATAAAGCCAAAATTTGCGGCCATGTACTGGAGGATGAGAAAGTGTTCGGGACGGTGCATGTTGCTTTCGGCAATAATATTGCTTTCGGCGGCAAGGTCGACGTTCCACTGCACATGGATTGCGTAATCAAAAATCCAACGGTATACGCTGACGATGAAATGATAATGAAAAACGGTAAATTAATTGAGCAGTAGTTTCCTGCTTTGATAATTATTATTTGATAATTAATATTAGTCAGGCCGTCAGTACGGGAAGTCCTGACACCACAATGAGAATAGATTCCTGCTTTGAAGGTTTATTTATTGTTCTGCCAGTTGTAACAACTGACAGAACGTTAATAATGACAATTCCATTATTCTTCAGAAGTTTTATAATAGAGACCTTTAGGGCTGAGATTTTCAGCCCTTTTTTATGGGCCTGAGCAGGAATTTGCTGCCATAGCAAAGAAGTTAGCTATAGATACTTAAGGATTCTTCCTCAAGTTAATATTG
Source organism: Bacteroidota bacterium (assembly GCA_024278075.1). GTDB lineage: Bacteria > Bacteroidota > Ignavibacteria > Kapaibacteriales > UBA2268 > JAJRTW01. The sequence goes on from JAJRTW010000209.1 coordinate 1,445, forward strand.
CCCCTAACCTGCCGATAAATAACTGCACTTGAATTGTTATTTTGAATAATTCTTTATGAATAATTCCCTAATTTTTATTATCTTAACTTTTAAGAATAAAGCAGATACAAACATTCCGGCTCACAAAATAACTCACAGATAGAGACAATCACCTTTAAGTGCAGTTGAATATTACTATTTACAGCATTATTTGCAGAATTACAGCACTATTTACAGAAAGCAGAATAATTGAAATTAACGAATCTCTTGTCGTTATTCACTATTTTCAAACATATTCGGAGAAGTAATGAGAATTAAATTTATTACTATCTTAATAGCATTTTGCGTTGTATCCGCCGGCACGGCTTTCGGCAATGGCCTGAGCCTGAACAACGTCGGCATAAAAGCTCTTGGCATGGGCGGTGCATATATTGGTGTGGCCGATGATTATTCCGCTACGTACTGGAACCCCGCAGGCCTCACTCAGATAAAAGGGGCGCAAATCGGATTGTTTACCATGGACATCATGCCTACGGCAACGTATAAATATGATGCGGCGGGAATTGACGCCCAAACCGATGCTATGCACTATATAGGCCCCAGCCTGATGGGATATATGCCCGTGCTGGAAGGCGACCTGGCCCTTGGGCTTGGTATATATCTGCCTTCCGGGCTTGGCGCCAAATGGAACGGCGATGACCTTACGGCCCTGAGCGGAGGGCCCGGAGCTGCAACCCCGGGCAAATCTTTTGAATGGGAAACACGCCTTGGGGCATATCATTTCGCCCCATCGGTTGCTTATAAGATAAATGATATGTTCTCTGTTGGTGCTGCGTTGAATGTCTCTTATGCTTTTCTCGAGATCAAACAGCCAAGAGATTTGCTAATGCAAGACTCTTCCGGTGCTATTGTTCCCGGACAGGACCGAGCCGTCGACAGCCAGTATGAAGAAGACGGCTCCGGTATTGGTTTTGGCGGTACGATTGGCGTAATGATCAAACCTCACGATAAAGTTAACATTGGCCTTACTTTCAGAACGGAAAATACAGTTGCAATGACAGGCACTGCGAAGCTTGATGCTTTCAAGGCATATGGTAAGGAAGAAACAGATTATGAGCGGGATTTGTCCTGGCCTATGTGGTTTGGTGGCGGTATAGCGGTTGAACTTATGGAAGATTTAATCGTTGCACTCGATTTGCAATATAGCCAATGGTCTGCAACTCAAGATGAAATAGCGACCACTTACGATAAATGGGGCGAATTGATGACACCCGAGCAGGCAGCTATCGTACTTCATTGGGAAGATGCCATGCAGATTCGTTTCGGCATTCAGTACGGCGTTAATGAAGATCTAACCTTACGCGCGGGATATTACAATGACCCCGCACCGGCTCCGGACGAGACGTTGAATATTTTATTCCCAAGTATTACTAACAATGCCTTCACGCTTGGCGGTTCGTATAATTTCGGGCAATTCGGCGTTGATGTGGGTTTGGAATATCTGATGGGTGAAGACCGGGCAGTAACGGCTTCCGGCCATAATATGCCCGGTACGCATGGCATGAACATGTTCGTTTGGGCCTTGGGAATCAATTACTTCTTTGGTAAATAACTACAGCTACTAATAAAATCAACTTAATCACAAAAGGCAGTGGCTTTCGGGCCATTGCCTTTTCTTTGTTGGGAGCTACCCATTCATTTCAGTTCGTAGCTTCAATAGTGTCCCGAAGAGCTTTTTAAAAAATCGTAAAGTTAATTTAATATGCTGTAATTAACAAGATTCGCTGAAAGTAATGTGGAAGATTATTAACATCTAATATATTTTCATTATATTTGAAAAACCATTCTTCTAACAGTTAAAGTCTCAATATGAAAATTAAAGTTTGTATAGTTTTAATTATTTTGGTTTCTGTTTCAAAATCATTTTCAATGATTGATCCAAATAGAGTTAATTACTTTGGTGGTCTTGGAATAGGATATTCTACAAATCAAAAACAGCATTCAATATATGTGGGTGCAAAACCAATTCCCCTCTGGGATGATGGATACTCTTCATTACAATCTCAAATGAATTTTTTAAATTTTGAATGGATAATTGATGATAAATCAGTAGTGTCCGGTTAAATAAAGGAGCGGTTCGGTAATTAGTTGAAATTGCATAAATTAGAATACAACTAAAATTTCTAAATACAATTTCACCGAACCGCAATGAAAATTACAACAATCTTCTCTGAATTACTAAAC
>JAJRTW010000210.1 GCA_024278075.1 Bacteroidota bacterium
GTGCAAGGAAATGGATTTATTATGCCCTTATGCCTTGCAGATTGTAGGACAACCCCCTGCTCGCTTTGCTCACTTCCCCCTTTTTTAAGGGGGAATAGCCAATTTAATTCCCCCTTAAAAAAGGGGGATTAAGGGGGGTTGTTATTCTACTTAAAGCAGAAGCATGAATATCTTTTTCCTGACTACTTTTTGAGGAAACCCTACTTAACAGATGGCAGATGTCCAGCACTTTCAAAGTGTTGGACATCTCTCGATACTTCCCTACTTCTCGATAACGAGATAAGCAATGGCATTACTATCGGTATGCGAGAGCGAAACTATAACGGAATAATCACCCCATTTCTTCTTCATTCCGCCGACAAGAACCACATTCGGTTTGCCCGATTTCTCATTCACGATGCCAACTTCCTTAAATTTGAAACCGCGTGTAAGGCCTGTTCCGATAGCTTTGCTGAAAGATTCCTTGGCGGCGAACCTGGCGGCATAATGCTGATATTTATTATTTTTGAATGCCTCGCAGTATTTTATTTCCGTTTCGGTATATATCCGGCTTGTGAACCTGTGGCCATAATTCTCTATTGATGATTTGATCCTCGCCACCTCAACTATATCGGTTCCAATTCCTATTATCATGCTATTTCCAATTTATCATGTATTACTAAAATATCCAATTCCCAAGCCATATAAGTAAGAATAGTAGAAGTATTTTGATTATTAACTCCACCCCGGATATAATTATTAGGCCTACTGCCTGAACCTTATATTTTCTGTCAGACAAGAAGCACTTGAGCTAAAAGTCCCGAAAATTTCGGGCTATTTAATAAAATTCTTATACTTATCCATCATTTCGGGCAATGCCTTGCCGGACGGAGCCTTTAGTTTTATATCTGCGTATTGGCTCAGAACCGTCGCATTCGGGTTCACCTCAACCAACAACGCACCTGCCTGCTTTGCAATGATTGGCAGGTTGGCCGCCGGATATACCTCGGCAGAAGTACCGGCGCTGAAGAATACATCACAAGTCGATGCGGCCTCCTCGGCATCCTGCAAAGCCTTAACGGGCAACATCTCGCCAAACCACACAACATTCGGCCTGATCTTCCCACCGCACGCCTCGCATTGCGGAAGCTGTTTATCGGGAAGGTTCGTTTCGCCTTCGTAAGGCGATTTGCAGTCCACGCAATAGTTCTCCACAATATTGCCGTGAAGCTCGATTACGTCCTCAGAGCCAGCACGGTGGTGGAGCCGGTCAACATTCTGAGTGATTAATGTGAACTTCGGGAAGATTTCCGCCATTTCGGCAATTGCTTTGTGGCCGGGATTGGGCTTGGTGTTATTGATTGTTTCCACCCTGTGCATGTACCACGACCATACCAGTTCGGTATTGGCCATAAATCCATCCATGCTGGCAAGTTCGGCCGGATTGTATTTGGCCCAAAGCCCGCCGGGGTCACGAAATGTTTTAATTCCACTCTCCGCTGACACGCCGGCCCCGGTAAGCACTGCCACATGCTCTGCTGCGGCCAGCCTTTCAAGTAGTGTGTCAAATATATTCATAGCTTGATGTTAATTAACTTACAAAAGTGTCATTTTACTTCTTTAGAAGGAATTTTCTTCATAGTCCGCTCAAAATCATCCTCCAATCGATCGGCCTGTTTTATTCTCATTTGATTAAACTTGTCATACTCCTGCCCGGCAATCTTTTTGGCTATTTCGTGAGATACTTTGCCGGCATGATTTAAAATATTCCGATCATTCAACCCCAGGAAACCATCTAATTTCTTTATCCAGTCCTTCATGGCCATCGGAATACGGCGCATTGCCTGGCCTTCGGCAAATATCAAATACTGCTCCACCAGATTATTCAATGCCGACAATTCCTTTTCGTTTAAATAATTCTTGGCAATCGTCACATCCTGTTTACGTGGCTTTTCGCCCCTGTAATTTGTCAATCCCATATTTGGCAAAGCGGCATCGGCTCTCTCTTTGATAATTTCTGCCGCTGTCTGCCCGGTAATCGCCCAATGCAGCTTATTTTGGACGGTTTTAAAAAAAGCGATGCTGGTTTCCAGGGTGGGATCGTAATCCATACTGGTTGCGTATATATCGGTAATTTTCTGGTAGAAACGCTTTTCGGAAGTACGGATATCCTGAATGCGCCTGAGTAATTCATCAAAATAATCAAAGGGCAAATCAGGATTATTTAAGCGTTCGTCATCTAATACAAAGCCCTTAACAATATATTCCCGGATATGTTGTGTAGCCCACTGGCGGAAACGGGTGGCCACGTGGGAATGAACACGATAACCCACCGAAATAATGGCATCAAGGTTATAAAATTTCTTCTCCCGCTGTACCTCTCGAATGCCCTCCATTCGAACTTGTAAGAAATCCTTACAAGTTGCTTCTTCATCCAGTTCGCCATCATGATATATATTTTTCAGGTGCATTGTGATATTTTGTGGCTTAACCTGAAAAAGCTCAGCCATCAGTTTCTGAGTCAGCCAAACGGTTTCTTCCTCCAGGCGAACCTCTATTTTGGTTTCTCCGGATTCTGTTTGATAAATGATTAATTGAGAATTATCCATTATTGTTTTTTCTATGATTGATAGTCCATCAAGTATGATTATCGAATGTTGAATATTGACAATAAGAAACTTCTGAAAAATCGGGGAATTGTCATTTTCATAAAAACTTGCAAAAAAAATAGGAAAAAGTTTGTCATTCTGAGCCCTTCGGCAGTCTATCCTGAGTCCTTCGACTTCGCTCAGGATAAACTCCGCGAAGGACTCAGGGTGACTATTTTAGTGTCATAGTGAGCGGAGTAGAACTATAGACACGATCGGCCTGGCTCAGGATAAACTCCGCGAAGAATCTATAACTCTATACATTTTATGTGTTTATAGATTCTTCACTA
>JAJRTW010000211.1 GCA_024278075.1 Bacteroidota bacterium
ATCTTCCAAGCAGTTATCTGATCAATTAATGGAATATATAAAAACATATAATAAGACGAGGGCAAAGCCATTTCAGTGGACTTATACTGGAAAACCATTAACCATATAATTAATTACTCTTTCTAAGGGATGATACACTAGGGATTATTTCTTTCTTAATTTAACTTAAAAGCGGTCATTGCGTAGTCTATTCCTTACCAATATAATAATATTCACTACATAATAAAAATAAAATTTGCGTTTTATACCATCGAGTAGGAGGCGGGATTACTCCCGCCGTCCTCTCACACCACCGGACGTACGGTTCACGTATCACGGCGGTTCCCAAATTTAATGTTTTCTGAACTCAAAAACAACCACAAGCATATTAACGAGTCCCAACCTATCAAAGTATTTCTTCCTCATAACAGCGTTCATATGCGACGCTCCTGAGTTCCACCAGCTTCCCCTGCCATTATATGCGGATTCTCTTGCTCTCAGGTCTGTCAGTCCAAGTCTTTTTAGTTCTTTATACCGTGTCCTTGGTCTTTTCCATTGCATCCATTTTATTTTCCGCAAGTGCCTTCTCACCCATCCGTCCAATTCCTCGGCAAAACCTTTCACTTCTGCATGGCGGAAGTAGTTGATCCAGCCTCGGATGACAGGATTAAGGTTTTCGTTTATGAAGCGGCCAAGATTCCGACCTTTGCCTCTTCTGAACTCAACCTTTAGTTTCTTCTTTATGCGTTTTACGCTCCTTGGCGGAACTCGCAGTTTGGCATTTCTATCGCTTGTAAATGAGTAGCCAAGAAATACTCTTCTCCATGGGCGAGAGACTGCACTTTTGAGCTGGTTAACACGGAGCCTGAGTTTGTTTTCCACGAATTTTCCGATGGATTGCATTGCCCTGTCTCCGGCCTTCCTGCTCCTTACATAAATATTGCAGTCGTCTGCATACCTGCAGAACTTATGGCCTCTTGTTTCGAGTTCCTTGTCCAGTTCATCTAAAACGATATTCGATAGTAACGGTGATAATGGGCTGCCTTGTGGCGTACCTTTGTGACGTAATGTCATAACACCGCCTGTCATTATCCCTGATCGCAGGTAAATTCTGATTAATCTCAGGATATGACGGTCGTTAACCTTACGTCTTATCCTGCTTATCAGACGGTCGTGGTTTACCTCGTCAAAAAAGTTTGCAAGGTCAATATCCACTACCCAGCGCCGTCCTGATTTCTGGTAGGATTGCGCCTGTTTGACTGCATCAATGGGTGATCTGCCTTTTCTAAAACCATAGCTGTTTGCAGAAAAGTCCGGATCGAATATCGGGTCTAAGAGTTGATGAATCGCCTGCTGAATGAGCCTGTCTAAAACCGTTGGTATTCCAAGTAGTCGTTTCCCGCCATTAGACTTGGAGATTTCTACCTGTTTTACCGGTTTCGGACGGTAGTTGCCATTTAGCAGTTGTACTTTGATTTCTGCCCAGTGGACATGTAGATAAGGAAGAAGCTCTTCGGTAGTCATATTATCGACTCCGGGTGATCCGTGGTTCTTTTCCACACGCCTTAAGGCTTTGGTCATGTTCTCGTGATCGACCAATTGCTCGATCATTGTTTTGTTTTCAGGGGCAGGGTTGTCTTTTACCGATGTCCGGGTTGTCATTCTCACCGTTTACCTCCGGGATTCCGTCCCATATTTCCACAGCGGGATTTGAACTTTTTTGTTCGCTTTTCTATGATTTTTCCCTGTAACACAGTAATAGTTCCTTTCCTTAAATTCAGGTTCAGTCCTTCAGCCGGGTCGCCGGCTTACTATGACTTCTGCTGACTTCTCTGTTCCAATCTTATCATCTCTCGATGATAATAGCCGGAGGCAGGAGCAGAGACCTCCCCGGGTAATGCACAGATACCTTCCGGCTTATGCCTGCCACATATACGTATATGCTTTCCGTTCAAGTTTTGGACTTTAGAGATATTTGCCTCCTCATCCGGCATATACGCCTCGTATGTGATTTCTGTTCGTCAGGCCAGCCTTTTGCTTTCAGCTTCCTTTAGATCCCACCTCGCGATGGACACCCTTGCCGTTCAGCTAACACTTCCCCTTGACGGGCGTGTAGAGGACTTGCACCTCCAAGTATCTGCGCCCTGCCGGGCGCACAAAAAAAAAGCACCCCGTTCCCGGAGCGCTTCCTTTTATAATAACAACCATTGTTTATGTTAACATTTATCTGCTACTGTTTCGGCTGTTCTAATCTTGTCGAGCAATTGGTTCAGTAGTTCCGCCTCTTCGGGGTTGATTTTGTAAATATCCTTCACCCACTGATCTTCCTGACTTTCAATTTCATCTATTAATTCCAATCCTTTTTCAGTCAATATCACGTGCTGTTTCCGTCTGTCGTTAGGGCAGGCAACCCGGTCAACGAATCCTTTCGCTCTTAATCTTTCGACCAGCCTGGAAGTATCGGACTTCAAATCTGGCATAGTCTCCTTCAGGCTGTTCACCGCTATATACTCAGGGTAATACCATTTTAATGCCCTAAGGATACTGAACTGCTGCGGGGTTAATTCGTATTCTTTCAATTTCTGATTATAGATACCATTCAACCAGCCGTAAGTATAATATATATTTACACTTAAGCGATGATATTGGCTATTATATTTTTTCATGCAAGCACCTGTTATTTCTTCTACTTTTTGCCGGCTTTCCTCATAATTTCGACATTAATATTTATACCAATATCTTTGCCAACCATCAGCCCGCCGGCTTCCATTATCTTATTCCACTTCAAGCCATATTCAAATCTATCAATTTCTCCGGTAATTTTAAAGCCCGCACGAATATTTCCCATCGGATCTTTTGCCTGGCCATTGTATTTAACATCCAAAACAACTTTCTTCTTAACATCCCTGATAGTCAGATAGCCGGTCAATTTATAATTCTTGCCGCTGACTTTCTTTAACGAAGTGGATTTGAATTCCATTTTCGGATATTTCTTGGCGTTGAAAAAGTCATCGCCTTTCAGGTGATTGTCCCTTTTCTTATTGTCTGTGTTGATACTGCCCACATCGACAGTAAAATCAATCTTGGCACCAGACATGTTATCGCCATTTGTGACAACGGTGCCTTCGAATATTTTGAAATTACCCGTCACGGTAGATATTACCATGTGAGTGGCTTCGAACTGCACGCTCGAATGCGATTTGTCAAATTTCCATGTTGTTTCCCCGGCCATCAACTGCGTGATCGAAAAGAGGACAGCGATTGCAATTATTGTTAGTTGTTTCATTCTTCCACCTTATGATTATTAATAATATATGAAGTTGTAACGATAAATGTTGTTACGTTATATGTTGTAACGCTTATCATGTGGATATATTTTAGTTCTTTGTAAATAAATTGTTAGGGTGGGTTAATATTTCTGCGAATAAGTAGAATTTGCCGGGGATTTGGAAGATTATTAATTTTGAGAAATATTTCCCCTTTTATGAAAATTAAATTCCAGTTGTACTAACTTATCCAAAGTTTTAAACCTCGGACAAGTTCTAAGAACTCAATCAATCACCACAATTTTCTCCGTATCTATTCCAAAGTTAGTCTCCAACCGGACGAAATACATTCCCTGACTTAATTTCGCTGCATCAAAATCGATCCGATAGCCCCCGGCCTGATAATACCCATCGGCAATCCTGTGAACTTCCTGCCCAAAAGAATTGAACAGCCTTAAGCTTATACTTCCCGGCCGGCCCAGCTCGAAGTTCACAACTGATAACCCCAAAGCAGGATTCGGCGATATGTCAATAATCCCAAAACGGTTCGGAACATCCCCCCTGTCAACCGAAACAGCCAATTCTCCAAGCTCAAAATAGACACTGTCGCCAAACGGGATCTTGGTCGTCCAGCCGCGGTTGTCAGTGGCGGTTATGTAGTATTGCAGCCATTCCGAATCGCCGGATAATCCGATTGTGAGTGACGTATTTTCTCCGGGTGTAGGCTAGAAATCAATGACCGTAAACTGCATATCCGGATCGATTCTGTACAGCAGCATAGCGCCTTCCGGCTCCCAGCCTTCGTCCCATTTATCACCGTTAATCATAATATCTAAACGCACACCATCATCCGGCACGCTCCCAAAAGGCGGACTGTGATATATATATGGCGCATGGTTCCATGAATATTCAGCGAAAGGCTCCAGATGGTCAAACCTCCGCTGCCAAGTAGTGTAGAGCATCCCGCGGAAATCTTTCACATCCCTTGTCCACTGCTTCCATTGGCGAATCTGGTTTTCGTCATTATCATAATACGGTGCCGATATTTGCCTGAAACCCTTGTCGGCAAAGAAGTCGAGGCTGTTATAGATAATACTGTCATATTCCCTTCCGTTCCAGTTCACTATGCCGGTTGATTTTGGTATCAAGTCCGCACTGCCCCGGAGGTCGCCATTGACTAAGTAATAATCCCCCGCCTTTGCATTATGATACTCATCGAACATATCAGACCAGACCCAAATATCGGCATCGGGCGCCGACCTCTTGATTATATCTTCACATTTATTCACATTGTCGGCCAATATTTCGGCCGGTGTCATATTCCTTGACTGATCGCCGAAGTCCCAGTTCATTACCCGTATTTCATCATGCTGCATAAAGTATATTTTCTCCGATAATTTTTCATCGGGGTAAATCAAATCCGGAGTAGCAGTTATCACGCTGTCGAGGTATCTGAACTCACGTTCAACAATGTCATATACCTTCGGTTCGGACATGGTTATCATCAATTGCCCGGAATATATCAGAACCGTATGGTAATAACTAAACAGCAGAGTATCGCCGTTTTGGATGGAGCCACCGGACGTTTTTCTGAATGTCGGCGGCGTATGATAAGAATTATAAGTGCCGGGCCATTTTATATTTCCCATCAGCGGGTCAATCAATGTATCGTAGTCAACTCCCTCGAAGTAAGCAATGTCGAGATAGGGATGGCTAATGCCGAGGGGGGTACCGTCGCGGCGGAGCATATTTACAAATGGTACTTCCTCGAAAACCAGGTCGTCCCACCAGATAGTCCCGCCTGTGGCTCCCCACACGCCCCAGTAAATATTCAACGTGTCGGCTTCGAGCGAGTTGAATGTAACGTCATATCTTACCCAACCGTCAGTAGTTGACGGGATGTCTTCCTCGGAGTAATTCAAATAAGCTCCGGTGCCTGGGTCAATTGCCACAAGATTTATAATCCCCGACGGCTGAAGGTTCTCCGTTCTCACCCAACCGCCGATGTGGTATAGCTTGAACGGGCTGACCGGAGTTCGGTAGACCACCCTGCCCTGACCATACTGAGGCTGGTATTCCGGGAAATTCTCCAATCGTATGCTCGCATTGCCTGAGTATTTAATATCGGTATCGACAAAACTGATTTCGCCGGGCTTGTCTATAAAACTGAAACCGGAGAACCGGTCGCCGTTATAATCCTCGAATCCCGGATTTGGCATTGCAACCTCAACAGCCGGAATTAATCTTCCCGTATCATTTTCTATCGCAATTCGTTGATTCCGAACCGGCAGCCCCGATGCAAGGTTAGGGTCGTGATACAGGATCGCATTTGAATATCCGAACGGCATTATACAGGGTATCATCTTCATATAATTCTCCGCAGAGAAACGCTTCAGCGATTGCAGAGAATCATTATACCATTGAAGCAAAGTAGTCGGGCGGCTGAGTTTCGAATCCGCCAAAGCCACTCCGTTCAACCGAAGGTCGGAGGCTGTCTTCCACACATCTTTCGCCTTAGTTATATTCTCGCCGACATACACATTGGTGCTATAATAGAACCATCGAATGGGGAATTCGGGAGCATCGATTATTCTGCAGGCAGCCACTGACCGCCCGCCCGGGCTGGTGTCAAGCAATTGGAAGAACGAATTAATACCGTAATGCAGCCCGCTTGCATCGCAGCCGGCAATAATCATTTGCGCGGGGATAACATCAAGGATATACCCCTCCGGGCCGGGATAATTGAGGCTCACTTCAATCTTCCGGGCCGGTACATTATCAAGAACATCATTAATATAATTATCATTAGAATCATCGCTTATGCCAAGGATAATCCGCGGTTCGGTTCTTTCAACATCTTCCCATGCCACAATTTCCAGGGTGTCCAGGCCGCGATCTCTTAATAATCTATTGAATTCCAGGGCCTGAATGATGGCAGGATTATCTGGGCTGATATATATTTTCATTTCGCCAATGATCGTAAAGGATGCTGAATACATTGGCTTGACATATGCCTGCCTGGGCCGGGGAATAATATTCTCAAAATAAGATTGAGCGAATAATATATATCCGTTGCAGAATAATAAAACAATGGTAATATACTTAACAATGGCAATAAGCATGGCTTTCATTTTTTGTCCTCGTTATTATTGATGATATGGTAATCTATCATATCTTACAGGAAAAAGCAAAGGAATTCGGGAAATGCACGGATAGTTGTTATCCACGATCAGTAGTGTCCGGTAAAATACGGATAATAAGTGATATTCGCGGTAGCAATCTCCATTTTGACCTATATCGTGCTGATTTGGATGCGATTGATAGATATAGCAAAAAAATAATACTAAAGCTGTCATGCCGGACCCCGATCCGGCATCCATCTTAATATAACCAAACAGCCCATGAACACTGGATTCTGAAACAAGTTCCGCAATGACAAGTCATAGTATTCAGGTTTATATTAAGTACTGCTCTCATTTTTAACCGGACAGTAGTTACCACGATCTAATGCAATCCATTGCAAACAATCCATTGAAAACAATCTATTGCGAGCACGTGGTAATTGAAAGAGGAAATAACCCAAACATTTCGGGCCATTTATTCTTCGACTTTGTATCAATAGGAAAATACAGCAGTTAACCCGACTGGGATGATTGAACCACAAAAAAAAAGCGGGACATCCCGCTTTTAACATATTATTATTTCGTAATTTATTAAATATATAATTCTTTTTTACACTTTGATGTCCAGAAAGCCCTGATTGATTTGATCCTGGGCGGTTTTCTGAACCTCTTGCTGTTGCTGCGGCAAAGTGGACGCCAATAGCTGCAATAATTGCTTCTGCAGGTTATACTCGCCGGTGGAAGCTTTCTCAATAATTTCCTTTTTGACATCAACCTGAGTATTTTCCTGCTGCTGACGCTGAACTCTTTCTACGTCGTTAAAATCATCCCGAAGTAATAAATCATTTATTTCCATGATAGACCTCTTAGCTATCGATTATAGTATACATACCTTCTCAACGAATAAAATAGGAAATTATTTCTTTTCGAAAAATTAATTATAATTCATTGAAGATTCATTAAACTTCAACTGCTTTGAAACTTAACAATGCTTTGATTGTTATTTATATAATAATAGTAGCCAGTTCAGTAGTGTCCGGTTAAAATGCAGTGAATAATTACGAATCGTCGACGTGCTCTACATTTAGCCCAATATTGTGCAATTATGGATACAATTTTGAAATATAACTGTTTTGTATTATGGCTTGTCATGGTGAGCGGAGTCG
>JAJRTW010000212.1 GCA_024278075.1 Bacteroidota bacterium
ACCAGCTTATAATGCTGGGTTAATCGCTGTAGCAAGAGTGGAAACTGCAAAAGAATTAGTCAAATAATACGCAAGGTGTGGATTTTGGTGAAGTAATCGTTATATTTAGTTGGGAATTAACTTACTTTGGGAATTTAGGTGATAGATATAATGATGATCCGGATTGGAATGATATAGTTGACTTTTCAAATGATAAACAAACAGTTGATGATGAAATCAGCGATTTTATTGAAAATGTTTTAACATCGGACGACAATGTACTTGTATGGTTTCCTAGAAATCATGGAGCAGGAGATACAGACTCGGAGTATGCTGATAATTTTACCAGTTGGATTTTAAACGGATTATCCCAGTTCTATTTTACTGAAAATCCAATATACTATGAATTGCCTCAATTAAATATTTATGACATATTCAAATTTGAAGAAAGTAACGGAGAAAAAAAATATAAAAGAGTAAAGTATCTATTCTCAGCATGTTATTCAGGCCATTTGCTTGTGGGCAATAAAACTTTTATGAATGGAGGTGATCAAACCGCAGATGATTGTACTGAAACAATAGCTATGACAAGTGCTAAATGGGATTCTCTTGGTCATAAAGCTAACCGGAAGCCAGGAGTAGAACATGAATATCATTCAGGATTTAACTATGGAATATACGTAACTAATATGGGTGAGGACCCATGGGGCAATACATTTTCTTTCTCTTCCGATCCCGATGTTAATAATGATAATGTTTTGAGTATGGCTGAATTATATAATAATATTGCTGAGAACGGGGCAAGCGAATTAGAAGATATCTCATGGTTTGAACAACCTGACGCCTTAGACAATGGGAGCCCTCAAATAGGCGATCCTTGTCCCAGGGCAGATTATTATTACCTTTATGAACATTTGAAGCTTCAAGATGCTTCCCTATCTTTAATTGAAGGTGAAAATATTCGATATTACCGGGTGGATGACATTACTGCCGGAAATGGAGGAACATCCGGGAACGATCTAACTATCCCGAATAGTTCCAATATTGAATTTGTAGTTGATTCGTTTGTAAAGTTAACAGACGGTTTTAAAGCCAGCAAAGGTTCTAAATTCCTTGCACGTATCGGCGAAATTGAGTGCCCATAGGCTAAATTAGTATTCAATGAAATTATAATCGAACGATAAATATTCAATACTATGTTTTTATTCCCTCATTAACTACTAAAAAAGGATTATTATGAGAACAATTTACACTATTATTATTGCACTTTTTATGGTGTGCAATGCGTATTCACAAGTTTATTATGAGAAAGACTTTAATTCTGACCCTACTCAGCAAGCGCCATCAGGCATGAGAGTCATCGACAGAGACGGCAATACGAATTATTACAGTTTTATGAGAGCCGCTTGGGTTGTTTTTCAGGATGCCAACATTGGAGTGGCAAGCAATGCAGCTGTAACATCTTCACGCTATAACCCTGCCGGAACTTCAGACGACTGGATGATCACTCCGAAGATTTCTATCGGAGATAATGCTGCTATTGTATGGGATGCCCTGAATTTTTCGCCAACATCACCGGAAGGTTATAGGGTGTTGATTTCCACCACAGGCGACAATTGGACAGACTTTACTAAAGTTGTCTTTTCAATCCTTGCCGAAAGCAGCACCTGGATAAGCCGCAGTGTGAATCTTGCAGCCGAAGGTTATGCAAACCAGGATATTTATATTGCTTTCCATAACAATACTGCCAGAGGGAATGCTTTGTTTATTGACAATCTGAAAGTATTCACTCCGGAGTTTTCTTATGATGCCGGCGTTATTGCAATGACTTTACAAGACTACTATCCTTTGGAAAATGCACCTTTCAATATTACCGGCACAATTCAGAATTTCGGGTCTGAGACAATCACATCATTCGATTTGAATTATACTGTCAATGATGGCAGCGTGACAACTACTCAGATTACCGGCGAGAATATAGGTTTCTATCAAACCTATGATTTCTCGATTCCCGACTGGACTCCAACTAAGTCAGGCTCAAAAACTGTGAAAGTTTGGGCATCGAATATCAACGGGAATTCAGACGAAGACCCGTCCAATGATGCATTCTCGCAACAAACCCTGATCTATACGCAAGCCGATGTCTATTCAAGAAAACCACTGCTCGAGGTATTCACCAGCTCTACTTGCGGCCCGTGCAGGCCAGGCAACGAAAACATGAAAAGAATTACGGACGTGAACCCCGGCGAATATGTTGAGATTAAATACCAGATGACATGGCCGGGAGCTGGCGATCCGTATTTTAATGCAGACGGAGTTACGAGAAGGGGTTATTATAGCGTAAACTCAATTCCAAGAATGGAAATTGACGGCGGATGGGACGCAAACGCACAGTTATTTACACAGGCTTTGTTGGATCAGTATCAAAGTGTTCCGTCATTTGTTGATATTGATTTACAATATGAAATTAATGGCCGTCAGGTTGACGTTGCTGCAACTGTGAACTCAAAGGCAGACTTTACTAACTCAGACAACCGATTGTTTATAGCTGTTCTGGAAAGGCACACAACCCGAAACGTCAGGACTAACGGCGAAACCGATTTCTATAATATCGAACAAAAAATGATTCCCGATGGCAATGGATACACTCTTGGAGCTTTAACAGCCTGTTCGTCTGTGGAATACACACAGTCCTATACCTTCCCTTCCTCATTCAGAAATGTCGAGGAATATACCGACCTATATGTCATCGCCTGGGTGCAAAATTACAGCACTAAGGAAGTTTATAATGCTACTATTGGTGAAGAGGGCATAAAACCACCGGTATTGCTTGAGTATGATGCAAGTGTGGCAAGCATTGACATTGTAGATGAATTAAATATTATTGACGGACCATTTGATATAACAGGGTCGATGACTAACCTGGGGGCGGCTACAATCACATCCATGAATATAAATTATAGTATCGATGGGGGTGCCGCTATTTCTGCTAGAATTACCGGATTAAACATAGCCACAGACGAAAGCTATGAATACACTCATCCCGATCCATGGACACCCGCTGATCGCGGCTTATACGAAATTGAAGTCTGGGCTTCCAATATCAATGGCTTCGATGATGAGAAAACCTGCAACGATGCCCAAACAACAACCGTTACTATCCTGAAATCTTTTGAATACGATGCAAGTGTAACCGGCATTGATTTAGATGATGAATTAGATTTAGATAATGGGCCATTTGATATTACATGCTCGTTGACAAACTTAGGGGCGACTACAATCACATACGTGAATCTGAATTATAGTATTAATGGCGGCTCTGCCGTGCAGGCATCAATGACAGGCCTAAACATTCCGACCGGCCAAACCTTTGATTGCACCCATTCGATTCCATGGGCACCCGAAGGTGCCGGCACATTCGAGATTAAAGTCTGGGCTTCCGATATTAATGGTAACGATGACGAAAAAACCGGCAACGATGCCAAAACAACAACTGTTACTATCCTGAAAGCTTTTGACTATGATGCAGGTGTTACATCTGTTGACTTCGGCGGGGTGAAGAAATGGCAGGATGCCCCGTTCGATATTTCGGGTTCACTAACCAACTTCGGCAAGCAAACAATTACCGAGCTCGATATTAATTATTCTATTGATGGCAGCGACCCTGTTACTGCTGCTTTAACCGATTTGAATATTGCACAATTGGAGACATATACTTTTACTCACCCCGAACAGTGGATGCCAATTGAAAATGGTAGTACAAAAATCAAGGTTTGGGTGTCGAATATTAATGGCCAGCCGGACGAGAACCTTGCAAATGATACCACAGGGGTTACTGTTTTAATTATCGGCGACCGGGTTGACGTACCTATGAGCCTGACAGCAAATGACATCGGCAAGATTTTCCCAAATCCTGCCGGAGATGCCGCGGTAGTTCCATATAATTTGGAGAATTCGGCAAATGTAAGAATTCAACTTATCGACATGGCAGGCCAATTGGTTTATTCGATTGATGAAGGTACTAAGTTGGAAGGTTTACATACATCTGAGATTGATGTTACTTCGCTGGCCGCCGGCAACTATATGCTTAAGCTTCAGATCGGCGAATCAGTATTCTCAGAAAAGCTGGTTATAAAGAGATAAGAAAGCATAGTTGGTTTTATTGAAGGCCGGTTCTTTTTGGGCCGGCCTTTTTTATTATTCCGTATCACTACTGTCCGGTTAAAAATGAGAGCAGTTCTTAATATAAACCTGAATACTATGACTTGTCATTGCGGAACTTGTTTCAGAATCCAGTGTTCATGGGCTGTTTGGCTATATTAAGATGGATGCCGGATCGGGGTCCGGCATGACAGCTTTAGTATTAT
>JAJRTW010000213.1 GCA_024278075.1 Bacteroidota bacterium
CAGATTAATAATTCTTGTTTCTGCTGTTTGCTTATTGGTATTGCTTTTGATTTTCTTGCCATGTTGCAAATATAGCAATATATATTACCTTTTCAAAGGGATATTACACTAGTGTTGCTATTCCATAAAAAAGGTACTTATTACTGCGATTATTACTAATTGACTGTATTTTAACCGGACACTACTGACCTGCCCTAAAAAAAAGCCCCGCAATCAGCGAGGCTTATTTCATTTATATATTATTTCGAGGAATATTAGTCGTTATCACCAAAGCATGGCCCTTCCAATGTGCTAAGATATCTTTCCCAAACCACAAGCTGTTTCGGAGTAAGGATACTTTCTATGTTTTTTATTAATTGCTTGATGCACCTGCACATAGCATCCTGGTCCATTAAACCTCTCATTTGCTCGTGAATCTTTTTGTTTAATTCTCTAAGGGCTGTTCTTGCTGCTTCCCTGTCTTCAGGAGTTCTGTCGCTATTTCTGTATCTTTCAATGATAGCTCTGCGTTCTTCTCTTGCCTGTTGGATGATTTCCTTTCTGTCATCACGAGAGCCGGCCATCACTTCTCTCATACATTTGCGAAATTCTTTCATGAATTCTCTGATTTGCTTATGCTGTTCCTCGGTAAAGTCCATAGACCTTAGAATTTTATACAAAGAGAAACCCTTTTTATGGCGGTTCTTCATATCGCCACGATCGCCTTTGTGCATTGGCCCTTTCGGCCCGGCAGCGCCATCCGGCATTAATTCTGCATCGAGGTCCATAGTTGCATCGCTGAACGATACCAAATCATCAAGATTCGGGACAAAATAATCCATGGATTCTTCCTGGCTCATTCCATTACTGTCATTTGACACTATTGGTTGTTCCGATTGGCTACAGCTAATAAACACCATAACCAATGCTGCCATCATAATTGATGATAAAACCTTTTTCATAAAAACACCTTTGTAAATAATTGAGAAAAAATAAAAAAATGATTAATGTTCGATCTTGCTTTATTGCATATACACATTTAATAACTTTTTGTTAGAAGAATTATTTTAAATTCAAGCAAGAGAGCATAATCAGATGTTAATAATCGCAGGGAATTACTAAAGAAAACTCATATTGTCATTCCCATAGCCACACAAGTAGCATCGAAGTTCGGACGGGATTACGGCAGCAATAAGCCCCTGCTCGTAAGGCCGTTTGTGAATTCTCATAACTGGTTGTCAATAACTTAGCGCAGAATCCCGGGCCGCATGAATTAAGGATTGATTAGCCATCCCAGCCCGAAATATCGTAATTCGCTGTAATCTATGATGAACTTGCTGTCTTTTGCACAGCCTTCAGCCGGGTAACGACTGAAAAATCGAATTATTCAGAAGTCTTGGCCAGAAATACAAAAGCCGGAAATAAACATTCCCGGCTAAAATATTCGTAGTGAAATCAATCAATTGTAGTCAAAATCAATCAATCTGATTAATCGTCATTGCCATCTCTTTCGAAGCATGGCCCGTGGAGGCTATCGATGAATCTCTGCCATATAACAAGCTGCCGTTCGGTTAGAATATCCTGAATATCAGCGAACAGATTTCTTATACACTTGCATCTTAAAGTCCAGTCAATCTCATTCCGCAGGGCTTCGCGCATTTTTTGATTTAATTGTCTTAGCTGTGCAATTGCCCTTTCGCGCGTAATTTCGCCGGCGCGGAAAGCTCTGATTATTTTCAGCCTTTCAGCCCTTGCTCTCTGAATAATTTCATATCTGGCCTCACTTGTAGCAGCCATGACCCTTCTCATGCAATCCCTGAAATCACCCATCAATCCTCTAAGAGCGGCCATCTGCCTGTCGGTTAAATCCATCGCTCTGATAACTTTTCCGAGTGACATCCCATCACGCCCTCTCGGGTGCATTCTGTTGTCATCACCATCTCCATCCTTCTTGTCGCAATTCCTGTGGCCTTTGCCCATATCACCCATGTGGCCCATGCCGTCCATATCTCCATCTCCGTGGCCGTCCGTCATATCCTTACAATATTCCGGTTCATCGTCGATAGTGGCTTCATCAAAAGCAACAATTTCATCTAAGCTTTGGATGTAAAACTCGGAATCAATGCCGTTATCTGAATTGTTGTTGGCCATAACCGGATGTTCGGCCTGGTTGCAGCTAATGAAAACCATTACAAACGATAGCATTAGCATTGATAATAAAGTCTTTTTCATTGTGCACTCCTTTATAATATTGAAGAATTAATAATTTTCTTTTTATTCCATATCTGACCGGTGCTACTCAATATACACATGACTGTTAATTATGTTAGAAAAAAAAAGCCAACTGTATCATCTAATAAATTTATGCACTGTTTATACATGTAATTTAGCCCTGCTCTAACATATTGATTCGTCAGAGCTTAGTTACATTTAAAAATAAGATAAATAGCCACGAGTTTGCATGTTTTAGGGCATCCCCGTTGTTTGAACAGGTAGCTTACGGTTTCTCCATATTAACCGTTTTGGTTAAGCAAAAAATAATACTAAAATAAATGGAATGCAAATGAAAACGCCTGCTCTGATGCTGAGGCTCGCAATTACAATACTATTATCCTTAAATATTATTATCTTGTGTGCTTAAAGTGGATGAATTCCCAATAAAAAGCAAAAATGACAGTTACAGATATTTTATTATTGATTCCCGGATTGGCTTCGACGCTGTTCCTGGCCGTTTTCTTCCTTACATCTGTTCGAGAGAAGAGGCTGCGTGCATCAATACTTAGTTTAGCTTTAACAATATTATCCTCAGCACTTTGGCTTTGGATTTATTTTATTGCCGGCACGAGCTTATTGGCAGCGATTATTATTCTTTCCGTATTCATAGTATCATTAATTTTATTTTTTGCTCCGATTTCCTCTGCGGAAGTGATGAAAGCCAATGGAGAAAGCCCAAGAGTAGACGAGCGAGACACTATGTTTGCCCGGATGAAGCACTCAGCGGGTGCGGAAGCATATGAAGATTATTATAAATCTAATCCGGATTTGAAAGCCACAGACGATAAGATCAGGAAACTGCCGCGATTGCTTGCTCCGGGCGGGAAATATTATGATAAGGCAAGGTCATCTCTTGTTCGGGCGATGTTTGATTTCGAGGAAAAGCAGATTAATGATGTAGACGGCAATGTTTCTTGTAGTGCAATGGCTGGCGGAGCGGAATCATTTACTGAGATGATTAAGCAACAGGCTTTGTTCCTTGGAGCCGCCGAGGTTGGCATTGCCCGCCTGAATCAGAATTACGTTTATTCCCATGTGGGCATCGGCCCCGAACCCCGGGGCAGCGAAATTATTAATAAACATAGTTTTGCAATTGCCTTTACCGTCGAGATGGATTATGCAAAGGTTCAAGAGGCGCCTCAGATTGGCACTTGCGAGGAGACGGCAAGGCAATATTTGAATGCACAGAGAATTTCGATTTCATTGGCAGGGCAAATCCGCCGCATGGGCTATCCGGCACGGGCTCATATCTCCGGCAGCAACTACGAGGTGATGCTCCCCCCTGTTGCCCACGATGCGGGCCTGGGCGAATTGGGGCGCTGCGGCTATATAATCTCGGGAAAATACGGTGCGAGAGTTCGGCTGGGCTGCATTACTACCGATCTGCCGTTAGTACCGGATAAACCGAAAGCATTTGGCGTACAGGATTTCTGCCGTATTTGCAGTAAATGTGCCGTAAATTGCCCGTCGGGGTCAATTCCAACGGGCGGAAAGGAAAATATTCGCGGCGTTGATAAATGGCAGTTGAATATCGAGAGCTGCTATAAGTATTGGAGGATAATCGGCACCGATTGCGCCATTTGCATGAAGGCCTGCCCGTTCAGCCATCCCGATACTTTTGTTCATAATGTAGTCAGGGCCGGGATAAAACGTTCGGCATTTGCAAGGCGGGCGATGCTTTGGGGCGATGAGTTGTTCTATGGCAGGAGTGTCCGGTAAAAAGAGGAGATCTGTTCTTAACTTATGTCTGATTACTAAGTCTTGTCATTCTGAGTGTAGCGAAGAATCCAGTATTCATACCCTATTTGGCGGCATTAAGATGGATTCCGGATTCCCGATGGCGGGATTACTTCCCAATACGGAAATTCGCAGGCTCAACAAGTCCGGAATGACACGAGTTATTGTTCCGTCAGTTGTTACAACTGACGGAAGACAACAGTTCTTGGAATGCCAGTTGTAACAACTGGCAGAACGGAAAAAATAGCATCCACAATAGCCCAATATAGGACTAAAAGGAGCTTATTACTATGATTATCGCTAGTGTCGTGTCAACCTTATAATGACGTATTGCTTGAATTGTCATTCCCGCGAAAGCGAGAATCCATCTTTATATGGCCAAGCGATATAAGGGTGACTGGATTCCTCGCTACGCCATAAATGGCTTCACTCGGAATGACATGACATATTATTCAGGCATATAATAAGAACGGCTCTAATTTTTTAGCCGGACAGTAACTATCTTTAATGATTCTTTGTTAGTTTTATACAAAAGTGTTCATTTATTTTTAACTAAGTTTTTCCTTCTTAGAAATCGAATATATTCCAATTCCTTACTTACAATAATTTACAATGGAGCAAACAATGGCTATAACTACAAAAAGTATCATATCACATACTAAATCATTGATTTTAGTTTTTATCATCTCTTTATTATTCATTGCAGGTAATTATTCGAATGCGGAAACAATAATAGTTCCTGACCAATATCAAACGATACAGTCCGCCATCGATACGGCTAATAGCGGCGATACGGTCTTAGTCCGTGCCGGTTCGTATCACGAATTTCTGGTGATGAAGGACTCCATAGCTGTCGTTGCCGAAGGCGTCGACGATGGCAACTGGAACCGGGCGCTAAGAACAAAAATCCACTCGGACGGCCTTAGGGATAATGAAGGCAAAGTCCCGCCGGTAGTCAACTGCGCCGATGGTTCGGTAATCGATGGCTTTGAGATAACAGGCATGGATACGGTAAATCATCATTTGCCCGGGCATAGCCACGCCGTACAGAACAGGGGGAAATCCGGAACCATAACCAATTGCCTGATCCATGACAACGGTTCAACCGGCATCGGCTCGCACGTGATGGACGGCAATCCGGCCATTCCGACTATAATTGGAAATAAAGTATATCGGAACTACGGCATTGGTATTGGGTTCAACAGATTCTCCAAAGGCATAGCGTCCGGCAATATCGTATATGAGAACCGCGAAACAGGCATCGGCTGCCAGAATGGTTCTTCGCCGTTATTAGAGAGAAATATTGTTTTTGAAAACGGATGGAATGGAATTTCAGCACGGAAAGGGGCCTATCCGGCAGTTATTTTGAACAAAGTATATTCCAACGGCAACGACCTGACCGGAGATGAAATGCCTCCGGGTGCCGGCATTGGCATATCTGCCGATTCGTCCGGGTGGTTTGCCCCCGACGGCGAGCAGCCATTGCCCATGTTTATTTCGGAAAATGAAGTATATAATAACCCGTCCGGCGGAATAATGGCCAGGAATAATGCCCGTGTCAGTATCACCGGGAACTCCTGCTATGATAACACGGCTAATCTGATTGGAATCAACGGATGCCGCGACGTAGTTGTTTCGGGCAATGATTTATATATTTCCATGATTAGCACATTTCAAGGGCGCGGGATAGTAATTACGAATAATTCTTCGGCTGTTATCTCTGACAATCAAATCAATAATGTCTTGAATGCGGGAATCATCATATCCGAGGGGTCTACGGCCGATATTACGAATAATCATATTGAAGCCAGCCAGCAGGCCGGGGTTCGCATTGAGGGCTCCGGCTCGATTGCCACTATTTCCCGCAATCTGGCAATTAATAATAATGCAATGGGAATATCGGCTGTGAGCGGCAGTGTGGAGATTCATCACAACCTGCTTATCGACAACATCAACGGCGGAATATCGGTCGATGAGAACGCATCGGGTGAGATTTATAATAATACGATTATTGCCGACGAAAACGCCAGCGGCAGGGGCATCTACGCCACCACCAACGCTACGCCGGTAGTTAATAATATAGTCGTCGGATATTCCGTGGGTATATTCAAATCCGGCGATCCGGCTATTGATTATAATTTGACTCACGCAAATGGCCGTCCGTATAATGGCCCTCCGGGATCAGGCGGAGACAATGCTGTTAGCGGCGATCCGATGTTTGCCAATCCGGAAGAGGGCGATTTCCACCTTATGCAGAATTCTCCCTGCATAGACAAAGGAGACCCGGATGCTAAATACAACGACCCCGACGGGAGCCGCAGCGACATCGGCAGCTTCCCTTATGAAAAGCCTAATAGTGTGAATTCCTCTGAGGAAAGCCAGGCCGTGCTAACTGTTTATCCGGCCGTTACCAATGGAATTGTCAATATTGAGATTAGGGATGAATCGCTTCGGTCTTCAAATCACAGGGCCGGCATATATTCCATTACAGGCGTTAAAATAGCAGAGATTCGTATAGAGAGCGGCATTGGAATTTGGGATTCGGGCAGCTGGCAGCCGGGAGTATATTTTATTGTGGTTTCGATTGGCAATGAAAGATACGGAAGCCGTATTATTAGAATTAAATAGAAATTTGTATTTAAACTTGTCCAAAGTTTGAAACTTTGGACAAGTTGGCCTTTTCAGTACAGATTCCCGTTCTGCCAGTAGTTTCAACTAACAATTTAATGGCTGACGTCTTTCGTCAGTTGTAACAACTGACAATACGTTCAATACTATGGGGGATTTTGCATTCCCAAATAGGAATTTGAGAATTAGATTTGCCAAATAATCAACAAAGGAAACCAAATGACTAATAAAATCATAGTTAAACTAAGTATTCTCCTTTTATTTATGCTGTGCCGAACAAATGAAGCGCTTGCCAATGATACAGAGGCAGTCGCCGATTCCGCCGATTGCAAAGAATGTGACGACTGGAAGAACCTGCACCCCGACTGGATATTCTGTGACGACTTCGAAAGCGATTTGCCAATGAAAGGCGAAGGCCGCTACTTCGAATATGGAGATGATGACGGCGACTGTGTGGTTCTCGATACGGTTGGCTATCATAATTCCAAAGGCATCCGCGTGATATTCCAGCCCGGAGAGGTCGGAGCCGGAGGATTCAAGCTCGCCTTCGGTAGAAATCCGAGTAATTACATGAATTCAGGAATATTTGAGGACGAAGATTTTCGCTAAATATACTATAGAATGTATTTGAAGAACCAAAAAGGCTGGGAGGGCAACCCCGCAAAGCTTACCAGGGCGACCTCATTTGCCGGTTCGGACTGGTCGCAGGCTATGATAGCCCACCTGTGGAGCGACAGCCGAGGGAATCTGCTCATCGACCCCGCCAGCGGAATCGGTGAAAACGGAAATGTAATCACCACGAAGTACAACGATTTCGAAAACCTGATTTGGCTTGGATATAAAAGTGGCATCACACCAATATTCAACGAAGGCTATGACGATATTTGGTATTGCATCGAAGCCCATATCCGATTGAATGACCCGGGCTCCGAAAATGGCGTTCAGGAGTTCTGGATTGACAATAACCACGAAGCCGGGAAGAATAACCTCAACTTCGTAGGCACATACACCGAATATGCCATTAATGCCGTCTTCTTCGAGAACTATTGGAACGACGGTTCGCTGAAATTGCAGGAACGTTATTTCGACAATATAGTGGTATCACGCTCGAGGATTGGCTGCGGCTGCTCGCCGCTATCGATTTCTCCGCCAAATCTGCCCGATGCAACAACCAACACAGCCTATTCCTATTTTTTGCAAGCCACCGGCGGCTTCCCCGAATACCAATGGCAATTGTTCGGCGGCGATCTGCCACCCGGAATAACCTTAGATGAAGCAACCGGCGAAGTATCGGGAACTACCAGCCAGACCGGAACATTTACTTTCGGCATAGGCGTGCGGGATTCCGACGCAATCGTGCGCTATGACACCAGCGGTGCATCATTAGTCGTTACAAATCCATCATCTGTGGCAAATAATTCCGTATCGAAAGCCCTAAATGTAAGATTTAATACAAATTCCTTTGACAAATCAATCGACATCAGCTTCGGATTGCAACATCCGGCAAGTGTACAGCTTGTAATTTTTAATTCGATAGGGGGAAATATGGGAACGATAATACAGGAGTATTCCGATGCCGGCAATCACCAAATTATTTACAGTGGCTCACATTTATCAACCGGAATTTATTTCTATACCTTCCGGGCCGGTGAGTATTTCGGCAGTGGTAAATTCATTATTAGCTACTAAGTTTATTAACTGCTAAACGTTATCTCAGGATTAAATTAATAAGTATTTCGGGTGTTCGGGCAGGTTACGAACCTGCCCCTACAATATGTTCAAACCTCATTCCCATATTCCGATTTGGGAATGCCAATATCTGTGCAAATCTCTGTTTTGCACACTCCTGCAACGCCAAGCGGGCAGGTTGCGAACCTGCCCCTACACTTATATCGATGCGACTATTGACCAGCGACCAGCGACTTGTTTTAAGCATATCCGAACAGCCGGCACAGTTGCCAATCCGAGATATAATGGGTGGTTCATTATAGATAAAAACAGCCCTGTTACACCTTTAAACGGCCTTGACAACCACAACTGTCAAATCATCGAATTGCTCGGCCGTGCCTGCAAATTCCTGGACTGCATTAACAATGGAATTCCTTATTTGTTCCGGGTCGTTATAGGCCTTATTCCGGAAAACAGTTAACAATCTGTGCTCATCGAAATCACCATTTGATGAATTACGCGCCTCCAGCACACCGTCGGTAATGAACAGGAATACATCGCCGGTATGGTATTGAATCATCGTTTCTTCCAGATTTTTGCCGAATATTTTCTCTTTGCCCATCCCAAGCACGTGCCCCTTGGGTGTGACTTTATCGACTTTCTGAAGATTAGACCTATATAAATAAAGTGGAAGATGCCCGGCCCTTGCGAGCGTAATTAGTTTAGTCTTCGTATTAAACCTTGCACTGATTGCTGATATAAACAACCCCTTGGCCAGTGATTTATATATCAGGCTGTTTGTTCTTATCAGAAGGTCTCTGGGGCTCAGGTTGAACTCGTGGAGAGTCCTCATTACGCCCTGCGTTTTCGACATATACAATGCCGCCGATGTCCCCTTGCCGCTCACATCGCCAACTACAATCGTCACCTCGTCGTTCGACCCATCGAGATAGTCATAGAAATCCCCGCCGACCTCAAGTGCGGGCAGAGACACACCGGAAATGCTCAAGCCTGCTATTTTCGGCACTTCCTGAGGCAGCGAAGCCAACTGTATCCTGCGTGCAATCTCAAGTTCCTGCTTCATTCTCTCCTGTTTGGCAAGGTCTTCGTAGAGAGAAACATTTTCTATTGATGCGGCAGCCTGTGCGGCAATCGACGATAAGAATTCAATGTCTTCATTATCATATGATGATTCCGACAGCTTCTCGCCAACCAAAATAACGCCAACCACCTTTTCGTTCGAACTGATTGGAATAATATATTGGAATTTGCATTCAGTAAAAACAGATTTGATTATTTCCGGAAGATAATCCACCCGAAAGCCTCTTTCGAATTGCTTAACCGAATCAATCAGTTTCGGCCCAATCGCAGCACAGAATTCCTTTAAAGCATGGTCTGTCACTCCATAATATTTCTGGCCGATAATTCTGTCTTCATCCTTAAAGAAAATCACACCCACCTGCTTGACATGAATAAGCTCGCCCAGCTGAAAGCAAATCCCTTTGGCAAGCTCCTCCATGCTGACCTTAGTCGACATTATGCTGCGAAGTTTTTCGGAGGCATTCTTATAATCAAATTTTACTCTGTTGAATCTTGAATCCAGCAGCGACTGGCCTTTTCTGTTTATTTTCCAAATAACAATCGAAGCAATAAAAGTCAGGATGATAGCCAATAATTCTGCATATTGCTCTGCCAGGTCGTGCCGGAGCGGATTTTCCAATATTTGAACCGATGTGCCGGTAAAATGAAGATTCGGTATCGGCACTTCTAATTCGATTACTCCCCAAACCGTTAATGACAATACGGCAAAAAGAAATATTTTCCATAATGCAGATACTATTACATATTGGATGTTTCTACGAAGGCGAATATTCATATCCAGCAGCCGGTAGCGCCCGACGGTGTATAGATACGCCAGCGGAATCAGCAGTATCGACATATTCGGATATACTCCCAGGGATATGCCGCGCAAATTCGTCAGAATCCAATTCGCAGTCAGAATTATTATTGTAATATACAAAGCCCACCGGATGGCTCTCATCACCTGTTTGTTTTCTTTGGAAATATATGATTTGTGATAGAACTTCACAGACAGATAGAAAGCAGTAATTATCAACATAGCAGCTGCAAATATATATATATTGCCCCGCCCATGGTTGACAATCACATCGATACCCGACCAGACAGCCCCAATAACGCCAATCGCATACGGAACTATAATTATCCATTTCTTGCTAATTATCACTTTGATTTCATTCGGGAAATAATATGTGCTGTGAAGTATAAGCGGAATACCGATATAATATCCAATCGTCAGAAATACGATTCTTGCCACTTCAGGGAAATCCATCATGTAGAATGTGCCGATAAATCCGAATGCAGGCACCATCCCCAAAAGTATTAATGCCAGGCCGGATAATCTTGCCGATACTAAATTGGGCCTCTTAATGCTGAATAACATACCTACGCCAATGTATATCATCCCACAGATAAACAGTATTAAATAATTAAAATCTATCCCAAACCTTGCCAGCTTTACGGCTATATTAATAGTTTCATGGCCCCGGAGAATTTCATAATTAAATATATCGCCATAGTTTTGATTATGCAGCAGCAGGTCGGCTTCGGTGCTTTCCGAAAAGGATTTGCCATTGATTTTCACAATCAAATCACCTTTCTTCATTCCGGCACTTTCCGAAACTCCACCCTTGCTTACAATCACAACCACTGACGCAAGAGGGAAATACTCTATGAAATCATCCGGTATGTCGTGGCAGTGAACACGGAATTCCAATGTGTCGTGAACATTTTTAGTGTTTATCACAGACAGCTCTACTTCTTGGCTGCCATCATATTGCGCCAAATATTTTTGATAGTCATTCCGGCAGCTTAATATGGAATCATTAACCTTGACAAGCAGCGACCCTCGGGGGATTACAGCCGGATAATACTGCCCGCGGTCATAATAATCAGCCTGTAGGTCTTGTTGTACCCTATAGACCGGATGAGGTATCTGGTAGTAATTATTGTCGGTAATTTTGCTGGCTATGGTGAAGAAATTAACGAAACTGACCCCAATAAACACTACACTGAAAATCGAAATTATTAGCTTAAATATGAATTGTTTATTATCCCGGAATGACATTAAGAATCCAAAATATTATTGGTGGAAGCGAAAATATGCGCCTGCAATATACGATTATAACGAATGATTAGATTGAATTGTTACAATTTAGTGCAATTTTTTGATTTTGAGGGTTGATATCAGTAGTGTCCGGTTAAAATACGGATAATAAGTGATATTCGCGGTAGCAATCTCCATTTTGACCTATATTGTGCTGATTTGGATGCGATTATAAATATAGCGAAAAAATAATACTAAAGCTGTCATGCCGGACCCCGATCCGGCATCCATCTTAATATAGCCAAACAGCCCATTAACACTGGATTCTGAAATAAGTTCCGCAATGACAAGTCATAGTATTCAGGTTTATATTAAGTACTGCTCTCATTTTTAACCGGACAGTAGTGGGTTGATATATTTATATTGCCATCTGATTTTTCAGGAAAAAAGTATTGATATAACTCATTGCCGTGTTCCGATTTGGGAATATGACAATACTGCATTGTTCTCTCTATCTTTGATTGAGCAGATATAATATCCGGAGGCGGCACTCAACGAATTATTAACAAAACAAGATGTCAAGTGTACTTCATTAATGGAGTTTTGCCTGCCAGGGTGTATGGGAGAAGTTTGATTCATAACACAGTAAATAAAATGGAAGCAGGGAAAATAATTGATCGGTTAAGATCGATGAGCAGCGAAGAGAACATTAAAGGAATGGCACGCTTCGGGATTGTTGCCGATGAAGTGCTTGGAATTTCAATGCCCGACTTAAATAAGATTGCCAAAGAAATTGGCACAGACCACCGGCTTGCCATAGAACTATGGAAAACTGGCATCCACGATGTAAGAATATTGTGCGGGTTGATAGCAGACAAGCAATTGGTAACTGAAGATTTAATGGAAGACTGGGTAAAGGATTTTGATAATTGGGCCGTATGCGACCAAATTTGCAGCAAGCTGTTCGACCGCACTCCTTTCGGATGGAGCAAAGCCGCCGAGTGGTGCCATAGGGAAGAAGAATTTGTCCGCCGCGCCGGATTCGTTCTGATGGCTGCGTTATCGGTCCACGACAAAAAAGCCGATGTCTGCCGGTTTGAGGAATTTCTTCCTTATATTATCAAATATTCCACCGATGAAAGAAATTTCGTTAAAAAAGCAGTTAACTGGGCCTTGCGGCAAATTGGCAAAAGGAGCCGCTATTTACATGAAATTGCAATAAATACCGGCGAAAGAATTATTGAAGTTCATGGCCAATCTAAAAGTGCAAGGTGGATTGCAAGGGATGCCCTGCGCGAACTGCGTGACGAGAAAACGATAGCGAGAATTAAGAAATGAAGACTATGAAATAATATTAATTAATATTGTAATTATAATTATCAGGTGGAAGAAAATGAATACTCGAATACTATATCTGCTGTTTTGCCTTGCTTTATCTAACCATAGCGCCTCGGCCAAGGGTGCGTGGGAGCTATTGACCGATGGCGCAGGGATCGGCCGGGCGGTGAATTCCCTGACGGTCAGCGACAGCGGGAAAGTCTTTGCTGCCACCGCCGGAAAAGGAATTTACAGAAGCTCAATCAGCGGAACGACATGGAGCCAGGCCAACATCGGAATCGGCAGCGACACAAACATTACCGCAGTATTTGTTGATGAACTGGGCACCGTTCTTGCAGGAGCCTCCAGCGGAATAATTTATTCCAGTGATAATAATGGGGATTTGTGGGAGCAGTCATTCAACTCCGGCCAGCCGTCCGATGCCGTCAACACGATTGCACCCGGCCCGCTTGGCGAGTTATACGGCGGAACGGCAAACGGCAATTTATATGAAAGCATTGACTACGGTTTTAGTTGGGTGGAAATTACCTCGGGTGCAGTAAAAGCCGGAATTCGGTCTGTTAGGATTTCCGAATTTGGCGAAATGTTCCTTGCAACCAATGGAATGGGGATATATTATTCTGAGGATCTCGGTGAATCATGGGCCTTGATTAATGATGGGCTGCCCACGGCAGCAGTAATTGATGTCCGAACAATCGAATTCGACCTGCTTGGAACCATCTATGCCGGAGTGTCCGGATATGGAGCATACAAAAGCCTCGATTTCGGTTTGTTTTGGGAAGAAGTAAATAACGGCCTTAGTAATAAATTCATATTATCTATGGCAATTGACGATAGCAATAATGTCTTCGTCGGCACCGAAAACGGTGTTTATATGTCAAGCAACGAAGGCGGCAGCTGGGTGGAAATAAACCAGGGCGGCCTTGCAAATCAAAAAGTGTTTTCCCTGACTGTAAGCGGCAGCAATGAACTTTATGCCGGAACCGAATCAGGGGATATATATAAGTGGGACCCGGAGTTTCAAGAAGAATTGGGGTTGGTCATTATGGTCGAGCCGGTTGCGGAAATCACTGTATACCCAGGCGACACGGCCACATACAGTATCGATGTAAAAGACCTCAAGAGTATTCCGGCCGCGGGTGCTATTGTCGATATATCGAGTTCATTGGACGAGGGCGCACAATTGACAACCAACAATGAAGGCAAAGCAACATACAGGCTTATTATTCAAAAGGGGACTCCCCCGGGCGATTATGAAATTAGCTTCACTGCCGGATTGGATGAATATGACAACAGCGAAACCGTCATAAGAAATATCACTGTAGAAAAGAGGCCTTATGTAGAAGGGGATTGGAGGGAAATTACTAATAATCTGCCGGACAATAAAGCATTGGCTATTGCAGTGACGGACAATGGCGATATATTGGCGGGCATAGCCGGCAATGGAATCTACCGAAGCGGCAACAAAGGAGATACCTGGAGCCTAAGCAATTCCGGATTGTTTGCCAATACGACTGTGGTTCGATTCGCAGAATCCCCGAGCGGCGAAATCTATGGTGCAACCGACAGCTATGGCCTAATCAAATCCACTGACAATGGTAATAGCTGGACAATAGATCTAATAGGCGGAAACTCGGGTTTTCTATCGGTAACCGTATCCCATGATGGCGTTGTATTTGCTCTATCAAATGATAGCGATGTATACAAAAGTACTAACGGAGGGGCCGATTGGAGCGAATTCAACGACGGCGAGGTCACAGGGCAGCTATCATATATTGAAGCCGGCGGCGATGGTTATATTTTAGCCTGCAACAGTGACGGAGTGCTTTATGGAACCAAAATTTCCGCCCCCCAATGGGATCGAAGATTCGCCGGACTGAAAGCAAGCAAGGTAATCGTAATAAACGCAACCGCACCCGACGGCACCGTATTAGCCGGAACCGATGATGGTGTGTTTGCCAGCACCAACTACGGCCTATCATGGAGCCAATCCGGGACGGGCTTAGGCGGAAAAAGTATTAATTTCATTCAAGTGGCGGGCAACACCTATTACGCCGCCACCGAATCCGAAGGAGTCTGGATAAGCGAAGACAGAGGCAACACATGGACAGAATTCAACGACGGCTTTGACTTTTTGCTAACCAAGAATGAAATCTATAGCCTGCACTATCATCACTCAGGAAGTTTATATGCCGGCGGATTTGGTTCGCCGGCGGGCGGCGGACTCTTCCGCAGAGATGTTTTAGCAGTCTCGCCGGTGGGCGGACAGCCCGGATCTGACGTATTATTGATTTATCCGAATCCCGCAAGTCAAGTGATTACTATTGATATGGACAATTCGTATTCTTTACCTACGGAGGTTT
Source organism: Bacteroidota bacterium (assembly GCA_024278075.1). Taxonomy (GTDB): domain Bacteria; phylum Bacteroidota; class Ignavibacteria; order Kapaibacteriales; family UBA2268; genus JAJRTW01. Next base: position 15,112 of record JAJRTW010000213.1, read on the forward strand.
CCATTAGGGATATGGCCGGGCGTGAAATGCTTGAAAATGTTGACTACACGCTGGCCATTAATAGCAACAATATAATAATTAATATCACTGGAATGCACCGGGGGGTTTACTTCATCCGAATCCGCAATAAAGATGTAAATTACTCTGGGAAATTTGTTAATACGGGACAAAAGAATTGATAATTAAATTATATTTAGCAGTCAGGACTTCCCGTCCTGGCTGCAAGGCAACATTCCCCCTTAACAAAGGGGGATTTAGGGGGTTGTCTTTCCCCTAAAAGCATAAGCATAACATTCTTTTTATCCAACCACTTTCTAAGACAACCCTTATTAAACCATACCTCGTAGTCAAGACTTCCCGTCCTGGCTACAAGGCAACATTCCCCCTTAACAAAGGGGGATTTAGGGGGTTGTTTTTCTCCTTTAAGCATAAGCATAACATTCTTTTTATCCAACCACTTTCTAAGGCAATCCTAATTTAATCATATTTAACTGTCAGGATGCGAAGTCATGGCTGCAAAGTATTAAAACTAAGTGATATGAATTGCCTGCTAAGTGGTATGAATCGCTTGCTAAGTGATATGAATCGCCTGCTAAGTGGTATGAATCGCCTGCTAAGTGGTATGAATCGCCTGCTAAGTGGTATTAATCGCTTGCTAAGTGGTATTAATTGCTTGCTAAGTGGTATTAATCGCTTGCTAAGTGGTAGGTAATCTTATACAATACTTTATCAAAGTATTAATATTACTTATAAATAAATATTAATAATTTTGAAGGAATCATTTTATCAATAATAATTGTCCGCCCTCTATCCGTTCTCCGGTTTGAATAGTATAATAATACACTCCGGAGTTTAATTTATCAGCTTTGAAGATAGTCTGGCGCTCTCCGGCATCCTGATATTGCTTCATAGTCTTTATTTTGCTTCCCAGATGGTCATAAATGATTATATAGACAAAAGTAGGGTAATCAAGAGTATATTTTATTATAGTTGTATTATTAAAAGGATTCGGATAGGCCTTCAGTGCTAATTGCGTTGTGCCATCTGCAGCCAACAGGGTGCTGTTCACAGATTTGGTGGTAAATTTCGAGGCTTTCGGCCATCCCGACTCGCCGAAGGCATTGTGAGCCTTTACCCGCCAATAATAATCTCCGGAATAATCAAGATTCTGATACTGAATATTGGCTTCTGATATATTGCCGACATCAATTATTAATACATTGAAATCAATATTAGCGGATAACTGCACCGAATAATTAGCCGCCCCCGCAACCAGCGCCCACTGAAGATAGCCAGACAACGATATTCCCGCAGCATTATCGGGCGGCATCAATTGCTCCGGCTCGGCTATAACCGTAGTAAAGCTCCACACTTCAGACCATACGACAGTGCCATCGTCATATTCCGCCCCCGCCCGCCAGAAATATTGTTCGTAATTGTCCAATCCGGAATAATCATACTCCGCTTGTCCAATCCCGCCAATGTCTGCAATCGTATTGACGAAGGAATTGTCGGTACTTATTTGCATTCTATAATTTGGAACGCCAGTAATGCCTTTCCATCTAAGTTTGCCCGCCACCGGTTCGGCTCCTGAATTATCGGGCGGCGAATCCAGCAGCGTCACGTCCCTTTCCGTAGAGAATCTCCACACCACCGACCATTGGCTGCGGTTGGTATATTTATCATTAATACTGCTGCTATCATTATAGGGGGAATAGGCCTTTGCACGCCAGTAATATGTCTTGTTCTTTTCCATTCCGTCAATTTCGTATCTCGTTTCGTAGCCGCTTTCCCTTTGTATGATTAAATTCTGCATACCGAAATTATCCGATAGTTGAATCAAATACGAGCCCGCACCATGAACGGGCAGCCATGTTAGTTCGATGTCGACGCCAACGCTGTCGGCATTATCCGGCGGCGATTGCAATAGTGGCTGCGACAGTTCGGTAGTAAATTTCCAAATATTTGACCATCGGCTATACTCCGCTCCGCTTGTTTTGCGCACCCGCCAATAGTAAATCGTATTATTGTTCAGGCCCGAGAACGCTATTTCCGGCGAAGCATCATCTTCGCTATGCAATATAATGTCATCAAAAGTGGAATCCGCTGCAATCTGAACTGCATAATATTCCACCGCTGCATCTTCCTCCCACTCCAATAAGCCATTTAATTCTATGGCAACAGAATTGCTGTCGGGTGCAAGCAATTTGGGGTTGGCAAATTTAGTTCTAAGATTCCACACTTCCGACCAGCCGCTGATTTCATTTGTGCCATTTGCCCTAACGCGCCAGTAATATATAGTAAAGCTATCGAGTTTATCATAGGCCAGCGAGGCGGCATTTATATTTGGCTCCGATATTACCAAATCATTAAAGCCGGGGTTCTTCGACACTTCAATATCGTACGACGAGGCACCATCGACGGAATCCCAGATAAATATTCCCGAATATTGCAGGCCTGTTATATTATTCGCAGGCGAAGATAACACCGGGATCGAAATCATTGTAACAAAGCCGAAAGTCTGCGACCAATCGCTATCGCCGCCGGCATTCCCGGATTGCACCCTCCAGTAATAGTTATTGAAATTCGCAAGGCCGCTATAGTCCAAGGCAGTTGTATTAATATCGTTATCTTGCAGAATCACATTGCTAAAATCATTGGTATCACTCAGCATCAGCCCGTAGGATGTGGCCCCGCCCACTGATTGCCACGACAGCTGCCCGCTAAGGCCGATTGCATTGCTGAAATTAGCCGGCGATACCAACACAGGTGCCGGCAATTTGGTTGTGAAATCAAAGGCAGACGGCCAGGCACTCGCAGCTCCGGCGGCACTCGCCTTTACACGCCAGTAATATTTCGTGTAATAACTAAGGCCGTTAAGCATATAAATAGTATCGGTTAGGTTGCTTTGGTCGATTATAAACGAATCGAAATCCGCCGAAATGCTGACTTGCAATTGATATGAAGTTGCGTTTGGCGCGGACTCCCAAACAAGAGCTATACTATTAGTTTCGAGGTTCTTCGAAGAATTCTCCGGCAATAAAAGCACCGGCGTTGGCAATACGGAATTCAGGGAAATCTGCCATAACCCCCTGCCGAAAGTTGCAGCTACCAAGTCATTGGTTGAACCACGAATTTCGAGTTCGGAGATAATTACATTCGGCAGCCCGCTGTTGAATGCTGTCCAGTCATTCATCGTGGTATCGCGATAGTAGACTCCAATATCGGTGCCAACATATATTCGATTATTCGAATTATTCTGATAGGCCAAACAATTGGCAGGGACATTCGGGAGTGAACCTGATATATTTGCCCAATTGCCCCCGCCATCGGTTGAGTGAAAAACTTTTTGCCCGGACGTATAGCCCGATGTGGTGGCCCATACCGTCAAAGGCAAGTCAGGGTGGACTGTGATGGATGTGATAGTGCCGGTGCCGGGCCTGGTGGTTTGGGCCCAGCTCGCACCGCCATCGGTTGTTCTGTTCATCCTGCTCGAAGTGCTGGCGTATATTATATCTGCATTCGACGGGGCAACGGTCAGGTTCCTGAGTTTCGTGGTGCCGCCAAAATCTGAAATACGCGTAAAATTAGTACCCGAATCAGTCGACCGCCATACATTTACGAATCCGGCAAATAGAGTAGAGGAATTGGTAGGGTGAAGCATATAGGGCGTTACCCAGGCGCCGCCTTCATTAATATCATCATACTCGCCATCGCTATTTGCATCATTGATCCTTCTGAAAGAGTTGCCCCCGTTGGTTGACCTTTGAAGAATTCCCCTTTGCATGGAGACATACATTATCGAAGCATTATCCGGGTCGATTATGCACTCCATGCCGTCGCCGCCGCTCACATCGGCCCACGAGCCATTGTATCGCTTGGTGCCATTGTCTTGCGAGCCGGCAAGAATCAGGCTGCTGCCTGTTGCCGACAGCCCCAATCGATAGAATTGAGTAATCTTCAACCCGCTTCCGATCCATGACCAGTTCACACCGCCATTTGTGGTTCTATAAACACCACCGTCATTTCCAACAAATAATGTGCTTGACCCAGGCACGAAATAAAGGTGGTGCTGATCGGCGTGAACTGTTGGCACAGATCCGATATCATACCAAAAGGCATTCAAATTCCAGTCGGTTCCCCCATTTGTCGATTTCCATAAATTAATACCTCCAACATAGATTTCATCACGGCCGGAAGGCGATGCTGCGATGCACAGGTCGTACCATCCCTGGCCGCGGGTGTCATTTCCATCAGCGGCAAGGCCAAGTATATTTGGCGAATCCGCCCTCTGCGACCAATTGCTGCTGCGTCAACGCCCTTTGCGGCAAATTCGGCGGCATCACGGTTCATAAACACTACTAAATTCGATGCGAACATGGCAAGTTCGGCATCGGTCAAGGTATAATTTCTTTTGGATTCCTCTATCATAATTGCTCCTCAATCAGTTTATATAAAAAATATAACAGAAATGGCGTGTTTATCATACGGAGGTGCATCAGGCACTTACGCAAACCCTTCAGGCACTTAAGGAGACCCTTCTGGCAAATACGTTATCCCTTCTGGCAGATACGCAGACGCTTCCGGGATGTACGCAGATGCTTCTGGGGTATAATGAAACGCTTCTAATGGATTCATAAGCACATCTTACCAATTAATAACTGTAATGAACGGGTTTTATTGTTCATTGGATGACTTGATTTATTTATTATAAAGAAAATTTATCTAATCAATAACAATTTACCATTTTCGATTTGATTATCAATTAGAATTGAATAATAATACATTCCTTGCGGCAGGCTATTACCTGTTATCATCGCATAAAATATTGCATTATGAATGCCAATGTCCTGGAATTCATTTATCAGAGTAGTGATTTTACTGCCCAAATTATCATATATATATATATTAACAAAAGCAGGCTTATCAAGAGTATAATTTATCGTAGTTGAAGCGGAGAACGGATTGGGGAAAGACGCAACAGAGAAGTTATCACCGGCTTCATCCTCGACAGAAGTAACTCTCTTCCATGTTATTTCTATTTTGTAACCCATAAAAGAAAATGAATCCCCATTGGAATCTTCAAAAGATAAAAAATCATTCCTTTCTACCCATGCGTCGTTTTCCCAACCTTCAAATAACCATGTAATTAAATTTCCATCAGACTCGTAGGTGTTGGTATCTCTATAATAATTAACCCATTCTTCGTTTTCCCATTTTTCATATAATCTTGTAATTAGATAACCATTGCTGTCGTAGCTATAGGTATATCTCCAAGGTTTAATCCATTCTTCGTTTTTCCATTTTTCCCTTAATTCTGTAAGTTTATTGCCATTCTCGTCGTAAGTAAAGATATGTCTATAACTATTTACCCATTCTTCGTTTTTCCAATTGTCTATTAACCATGTAAGTTGATTACCATTATCGTCGTAGGTATAGGTTAATCTATAACTATTTACCCATTCTTCGTTTTTCCATTTTTCTCTTAACACTGTAAGTAGATTACCATTCTCGTCGTAGGTGTAGGTGTTTCTCTCAGAATTTACCCATTCTTCGTTTTTCCATAATGCATATAACCTTGTAAGTCGATTGCCATTCTCGTCGTAGGTGTAGGTTCCTTTCCAATAATTAACCCATTCTTCGTTTTCCCATCTTTTATATAAATATGTAAGTTGATTGCCATCCACGTCGTAGGTGGAGGTATATCTATAAAAATTAATCCATTTGTCGTTGTCGTTTTCCCATTTTTCCCTTAATTCTGTAAGTTTATTGCCATTCTCATCGTAGGTGTAGGTGTTTCTCTCAGAATTTACCCATTCTTCGTTTTTCCATAATGCATATAACCTTGTAAGTCGATTGCCATTTTCATCGTAGGTGTAGGTATATCTCCGTTGATTTACCAATTCTTCGTCTTCCACAAATTCAAATAAATCTATAAGTAAATTTCCATCCTCGTCGTAGATGTAGGTATATCTACTAAACATTACCCATTCATCGTTTTCCCAATTGGTTATTATTTTAGTTGATATTTGGTTATTATCATTGTAAGTGTAAGTGTATCTTAGATCAGGCCTATCAGTAATAAATACTTTTAAACTTTCAACAAGGAAATCAGGATTGCTTTGAATCGCATCGCCCTTCTTCATAATCCCTGCCGCTTTGTTTTCATTCATTTCTTCGAATCCGGGAGGGAATTGTTCATTCAATTCATTCATTCCGGGAAATGGATTGTGTCTCGGTTGTGTTTGTTCTTGTCCGTCTAAAGCATTGGTGGGAATAATGTTAAATAATACCAAGAGAATAGCGAGGATCAGTAGTGTCCGGTTAAAAAGCAGTGAATAATTGGTAATCGCAGTTATAGCCTGTATTTTGCCTTAGATAACGCTGGTTTAGATACAATTTCGTATCATTGCAATTATAATAATATTACTTGTCATTCCGGACCCCGTCCGGAATCCATCTTAATATAGCCACATAGCACGTGAAGACTGGATTCTGAAACGAGTTCCGCAATGGCAAATCATAATTATTAGGTATAAATTAG
>JAJRTW010000214.1 GCA_024278075.1 Bacteroidota bacterium
CACCCTTCGACTCCGCTCAGGGTGACTCTATGCAGCCAAATGAGCCATAAACACTGGATTTCTCACTTTGTTCGAAATGACAGGACATAATATTCAGGCATATATTACGAACGTCTCTCATATTTAACCGGACACTACTAAGAAGATTAATATATTTGATTTATTATTAGTTAATTTAAATTATCATAAATATCCGAAAGCAAATTATTGAAAAAAGATTTACAGTTATGCGGCCTTGGCAATGCGTTAGTCGACATCCAGATTCAGGTTCACGATGATGATTTAGATGGGCTTGGGGCTAACAAAGGCGAAATGGCGCTGGTCGAATCCGCCAGGCAGACTGAGATACTGCAGCGGTTTTCTTTCCAATCCAGCCATAAATGCAGCGGCGGGTCTGCTGCCAATACTATTATTGCATTCTCCGAATTCGGTGGCAAAGCCGCATACAAAACACTTCTGGGCAACGACAATTATGGCGAATTCTATTCCAGAGAATTTAAGGATTTGGGGATTGTCCTGAAAGCCGATAAGATAGACACAAGCCCCACCGGGACATGCCTTATCTTAATAACACCCGATGCCGAAAGGACTATGCTAACCTCGCTCGGAGCCAGTGCCGAATTCGGTATTGATGATATTGATGAAGAAATTATCCGCCGCTCGGAATGGCTCTATATAGAAGGTTATAAGTTCTCCGGCCGGGCAAGCACCGAAGCGGTCATAGCGGCAATCGGCTATGCTAAAAAGTACGGTACGAAAATAGCCGTAACTTTTTCCGACATATTTATCATCGAAGCATTCAGGGATAATCTGAGCAGGGCGGCTGCCGGCGCCGACCTTATCTTCTGCAATGCCGGAGAAGCAATTGCATTCACTAACACGCAGAGTGTTGATGCGGCTTTTAGCAAACTGGGCGAAATATGCCCGAACGTTGTTGTAACATTAGGCAACAAAGGCTCGAAAGTGAAATGGGGCGATGAAATTCTATTTATACCGCCGTATCCGGCCAAAGCTATTGACACCACCGGAGCCGGCGATATGTTTGCCGGTGCTTTTTTGTATGGGATTATTTCGGCCGGGTCGCCGCTGAAAGCTGGCCACCTTGCCTCGTATTCTTCATCAAGGATAGTATCGCAAATGGGGGCAAGGCTCAATACGGACTATGCGAAATTAATATCTTCGGAATTAATATCTAAAGTTATGGGTTCTATTGTCTAACTTATCATTATAGCAAATTACACCGGTTATGGCATCAAAAACCATGCTTTGGGACAAGGGAACGTAATCTATCTTCATATTTATTATGTCCGCGAGCTAAAGCACGTGGCAATTAAATAGAAAAAGATATTGAATAACAGTAGTGACCGGTTAAAAAGTAGCAGAGTAGGCCGAATCATTGTTATCAACTACGTTTTGCTCTGTATGGAGCTGTTTTAGATATGATTTGGATTTTGCAGAATAAACTAATATTTCATGTCATTCCGGACTCGACCCGGAATCCATTTTAATACTGTTAAATAGCCTATGAATACTGGATTCTGAAACAAGTTCAGAATGACAAGCCATAATATTCAGGTGCATATTATGAGTGTTTCTCATTTTTTAACCGGACACTATTGATTGAATAGATAAAACAAATATCGATAATAATAAATATGGACCAATAAAAAAATCAATAGATTTATGCAGAGATTCACTTTCATATTAATACTGATTACTTCTTTCATGTTTGGGAATAATTTATTCTCACAATCGGGAATGAAGTTTGCCGAATTGGCTGTAAAGCTCGACCCTTACTTCGACAAAGCCCTTATACTTGACCTGAAGAAGCAGCTTCCGCAGGGTTCGGACTATTCAATATGGGGCTGGGATGTCGGCGATTTTTCGGGCGATGGATTCAATGATGTGGCCTTTTCGGTGAAACTATCCGAAGAGAAGCGCCGGAGGATGTATGTTTATTTATTCGTTGATTTAAACGGATTTCTAACAAAAATTGCTGACTACCAGTATATATACTTGGAACTCCCGCTTGAAATTGGCGTGGTTATTCGCGGCAATGCCTGCTATATCACTCAAAAAAATAAGCAGTTTAACTGGGTGATTAAAGGCTATAGATACGACAACGGCTCGATAATTCTGCTGGATGAATATAATACGAGGCGAATAAATAAGTTTACCCATGAGAGCTACCGTAATTATAATTCGCTGCGGGCCACGGAGAAATATTTGAATACAAGGACAGGGGAATCGCTGTTTTTTGCTGATTTTACGGTTATTCCATCCTACCCCCGCGGCAAGCAGATATATAAGGGATATTCCGCCGAGCCTTTTTGCAGCGATATAGACTACGTACGGAAAGGAGCCTACCATTGGGCCGGCGAGCAGGATGCGTCCTTCACAGTCCGATCGGCTTACGACGGCCAGTTCCTTTACATGACCGTAAGGGTTTATGATGACAATATTGTTACGATGGATTGCGATACCTGCCTGGTTGACAATGTAGACCTATGGCTGGATTTGAGCCTGGTGGATACCGATGATGACAGGTACTTGGCATCAATAGGAAGAAGCCTTGTTTTCCGCACCACAACCGGCAATGGAATATTTAAGTTTTCCGTATACCCGGGCGATTTCCTTGAGAAAAAGGCTTTTGTGAAAATCAGCACCACAGATGACTTGAGGAGACATCAAAAGATTGCCTCTCAATCAATAAAGGCAGTTTCACGCCTGTATGATGATGGTTATTCGGTGAAATTCAAGATTCCTTTCGATGTGATTGATTTGGATGGGGCAATTGTGGACGACGGCGGAGTGAGCGAAATCGGATGCACCATAGTTGTCAACGATATAGATAATGAATACCGCCCCGAAGAGCATTCGGAAATAGCCAGTTCGGTCTTTTCGGAGCTTAACCCATCAACATTCGGGTTGCTCAGGTTTATCCCCAAAGGCCAATGGTATGGCGAAACATCGAATATATATCAAAACGAAATTCTGCGAACATTAAGTGAATATGGCTTTTGATTTTATATATGGTTTTGATTTTGTATCAGTAGTGTCCGGTTAAATATGTGAATCGTTTAAAAGAATTCCTAATAACTATGATATGTCATTGCAGAACTCGTTTCAGAATCCAGTATTCACGGGCTATGTGGCCATATTGAGATGGATTCCGGATCAAGTCCGGAATGACACGTTTAGATATTATTTTCGATAGTTTCGAAATTGAAAAGCAGAATATTATTATTTATCGTGTAAAGCATAGAAGCAAATCTTATTTATAGAAGGAATGAATTATGCTGCAAAAGCCACAAATCATAAAAAAGGACGGCAAAGCTGAATTTGTTGTTATTCCGTTTCAGGATTATCTTGACATTAAGGAAATGTTAGATGACTTCAAGGATTTGCAAGGCCTTCGCAAGGCAAAAGAAGAGGAAAAAGCCGTGCAAACCATTCCCCTGGATGCTGTCGGGAAAGAATTAAATATTTCCTGAACTCGGAACCGATAACAAAGTAGCATTTTAAAATGAACTACCCCGCCGCAAGCAGCGGGGTATCGATGTTTAACAGAATTTAATAATCGCCGCAAGCAGCGGGGAATTAAACCCACAATGTGGGATTAAATCGGAATTGAGCAATGAAAATCAATGACTTCTACTTCCTTATATGGATGATTCCCGAAATCAATAATTAATTATTATCCGGCCGGATGCCTTTTTTATTGTTTGTGTTTAATAAAAGAATTATTTTTGTGATTGATAATTGGCGGACGAAAAGAAAATCGAACGAAAAGATAATAGAAAGAGTGATTATCACTCTGCGATGAAGGATGTCGGGCCTTATTTGAATCTTGGTATCCAGATGATTATTCCGATTATCGGTGGTGCTTTTTTGGGGATTTGGCTCGATGGAAAATACGAGAGTTCGCCTTTGTGGACATTGATTCTGGCGTGCCTGGGAATCGTGGTTGGGATGTACGGCTTTTTCAAAACAGTTCTTAATACTAATAATAATAAGAAAAATAAGAAAAAATAGAAAAAGAAATAGGTTTATTTAATTCGTTAGTTATTTGGAAACAAACATTGCCATAGCTATTTTGTCAGCCATTGCTGTTTGCGGTGTTAATTTGATTATTGCGATAGTAATCGCCGGAATTGCAATAAAGAAAGACTGGCAATCATTTAACAAGCTGATATTTGGAGCAATGGCAGTCAGGTTTGTTCTGATTATGATTAGCCTTTGGGTGGGGATTAGCATTTTGAGCCTGCATACGAAGGCTTATGTATTGACAATCTTAGTTTCAATTTTTGTATTTACTATAATCGAAATAGTGTATTTGAACCATCAGGCAAAATCGCTAAAGGCCAAATACAAGGATAATCTCAAAATTTAAGGTAAGCATATATGTCAAAAGAGCAATCCGCTTTAGAAAATTTTGATACTCATGTCAAGGCGGCTGTCTCGTTCAATCAGGACTTGGCTGCCAATGAACAAGGCCAGGCAAAGAATGAAAATGAGAAGACGCACAAACAAGACGGGCAGGAGAGCGAATCGATATTCGGCGAGGGATACGTAGAATACGCCAAAGAGCATCACGAAACCATAGAGCAGGAAGAAAAGGACGTCTTCTCGGAGATATTGGATAAGAACATGGGCGACCACGACCAGATTGGCTTCTACGATGTATTTCATATCGGCCTGCCGAAAATATTTATAGATGATGGTATTCATTTTTATGCAAATGCCGAATCGATGGAAGAAGCCGGATTGTTCACCACGGTGGACCATAATATAGTTCGCGCATCGAATAATGAAGCTCCGGCGCTTGATATGTCAGTAACCAGCCTGGTAGTGTTCGAGTGGATTGCAATGATAATTCTATTCGTTATGTTCAAGCTGGCCGGCAGAAAGTACAAGAAATCTTCGGATGCACCCACAGGTATTCAAAACCTCGTTGAATTTTATGTGGAATTCGTCAAAGAATCGATCGTCAGGCCAAACGTAGGCAGCGACCGTCTGACCAACTCGCTGTCTCCCTATTTCATCGGACTTTTCTTCTTTATTCTGATAATGAACCTGCTTGGGCTTGTGCCGGGCGGGCATTCGCCATCCGGCAATCTTGCCGTCACGGCCGGACTGGCAATAATTGCTTTCCTTGTGATTAACTTCGTATCTGTTAAAGAAATCGGGATTGTCAACTATCTTAAGCATTTGCTGGGCGGCGCCCCTGTGGCACTCGCACCGATTATGATCCCGATTGAAATCTTATCCATGTTCACCAAGCCATTTGCATTGACGGTCAGGCTTTTTGCCAATATGACAGCCGGCCATGTGATATTGCTTTGTCTCGTAGGATTAATATTTTTCTTTAAGACTATATTTATGGCATTTGTGGCCGTGCCGTTTTCAATTTTTATTTATTTGCTGGAATTGCTCGTAGCCTTTATCCAGGCTTACGTATTTACGATATTGACGGCTGTTTTCGTAGGGCTGGCCCTTGGCGATCATGCCCATGACGATCATACACATGATACTCATGGCGGACTGGAACATCAACATTGATTATTTTAGTTTATTCTATATCTGAATTGTTTTTTTCACTATTATTAAAGGTACATTAAATGGACGCAACTTCATTAGCTTTTCTTGGAGCGGGACTTGGCGCAGGTATAACAGTAATGGGCGCCGGAATGGGAATCGGGCGTTTGGCATCAGCAGCACTCGAAGCAACCGGCCGCCAGCCCGAAGCCACGGGCGATATTAGAACAACAATGATTATTGCAGCAGCTCTTATCGAGGGTGTTGCATTATTCGCAGCCGTAATTTGCTTGATGCTTGCTATCAAATAAGGTTTTTGAACTGCGTGCCACCCGCCGGTTCGAGTGGTGCGCAAGACTTTTGAATATTCAATTTATATCTGAATCTAAAGGTGAAGAATGGACAGCTTATTAAATATTTCACCTGGCTTGATGATCTGGACAATTATCAATTTCCTGATATTTTTGTTCGTAGTGATCAAATTCGGCGGAAAGATTATTCTCGATGGCATGAAAACGCGGGAGAATAGAATTCAAAATGCAATAGATGCAGCCGAACAAGCCAATGAAAATGCACTGAAATTAATGCAGGAAAGTCAGGAAAAGCTTAACAATGCTCAAAAGGAAGTATCTGCTATTATCGCAAAAGGCAGAGAGCAGGGCGAAGCAATGATTCGCAAAGCAGCCGAGGAAGCCGACAAAGCTAAAAAAGCTAAGGTGGACAAAGCTATTCGCGAAATCGACAGAAGCAAAGAGCAGGCCATTATGCAGTTGCGCACTGAAGTGGCAGGCCTTGTGGTGGAAGCTACGGAGAAGATTCTCGACTAAACTCTCGACAAAGAGAAGCATTATAAATTAGTTGAAACATATTTAGACAAAATACCAAAGAATTAATATGACTGAACAGCGAGTATCAGTTAGGTATGCCAGGTCTTTGCTCGAGACGGCGGGCCAGGACAACCTAACCGTCAGGGTGATGGAAGACTTCAATACGGTTTTGAAGATGATTGAATCTTCCAGAGACCTGCAGAATCTAATAAACAGCCCTATTATTCAACACTGGAAAAAAAAGAAAGCTTTCACGGAATTGTTCTCCCCGGTTGTTTCGAAGCTGATGATGAAGTTTATCAATTTGTTGGCCGAAAAGCGCCGTGAAAAATTACTTCCGCATATTGCCATTCAGTATGAGAAATTATACAACCAACTCAATGGCAGACTTCCGGTTGAAATCACTTCGGCAATTGAGCTCTCTGATTTGATTAAAGAAAAAATAACAGAAAAGATGAAGGAAAAAACCGGCAAAACGGTTCTGGCCTCTTTTCGTGTAGACCCGTTGCTTAAGGGTGGTATGCTAATTAAAGTTGACGATTGGGTTTTCGACGCTTCGGTCAAAAATCAGCTTGAAATATTATTTGACAAGCTTGCTACGGGACAGGCAATTTCCTAATATGCGGGACGTAATATTCAGGAATATGATAGAATATATAAAAAATTAGAAAAGTGAATTATTAAATACTAAGGTTTAACATTATGTCAGATGTTCGTCCGGAAGAAATATCGGCGATTCTGCGCCGGCAATTATCAGGTTTTGAGAGCGAAGCCGATATATATGAAGTGGGAACTGTGCTGCAGGTGGGCGATGGTGTTGCCCGTGTTTATGGCCTGAGTAAAGTTATGGCATCGGAATTGGTTGAATTTCCTAATGGCGTTATCGGGATGGTTCTTAACCTCGAGGAAGACAACGTAGGTGTTATGCTTTTCGGCGATGACCGCGATGTGAAGGAAGGCGATACTGTTAAAAGAACTCAGAGAATTGCATCTGTGCCGGTGGGAAAAGAACTGCTCGGCAGGGTAGTTAATCCGCTGGGTGTGCCTATCGACGGCAAAGGTGCCCTTGACATGAAAGAATATTATCCTATAGAGAGGAAAGCTCCCGGCGTTATTCAGCGCCAACCGGTTAAAGAGCCGATCCAGACTGGTTTGAAGTGTATTGATGCTTTGATTCCGATTGGCAGGGGGCAGCGCGAGCTGATAATCGGCGATCGCCAGACAGGCAAAACGGCCATAGCTCTTGATACTATCATTAACCAAAAATTTACTCATACCGAAGAGGCCAAAGCCCTTGGTATTGATCCGGTATATTGTATCTATGTTGCAATCGGCCAGAAAGGCTCAACCGTAGCAAACGTGGTATCATATTTAGAAGAATACGGCGCCATGGACTACACGATTATTGTGGCAGCCAACGCATCGGACCCGGCACCATTGCAGTTCATTGGGCCATATTGCGGCTGCTCGATGGGCGAATACTTCCGCGACAACGGGATGCACTCGTTGATTATTTACGATGATCTGTCGAAACAGGCCGCCGCCTACCGCCAGGTATCGCTGTTGCTTAGCCGCCCGCCGGGACGAGAGGCATACCCGGGCGATATTTTCTATCTGCACAGCAGGCTGCTCGAAAGGGCTGCCAAATTATCGGACGACAAGGGTGGGGGATCGCTAACGGCATTGCCCGTGATCGAAACTCAGGCAGGGGATGTGGCGGCATATATCCCGACCAATGTGATTTCCATAACCGACGGCCAGATTTATCTTGAGCCGAACTTATTTAACGCAGGCGTTAGGCCGGCATTAAATATTGGCATCTCGGTTTCGCGTGTTGGTGGCAATGCCCAGATAAAGGCGATGAAGAAAGTGGCCGGGCCATTAAAGCTTGAGCTTGCTTTGTTCCGCGAGCTCGAAGCATTCTCTAAATTCGGATCCGACCTGGACAAATCTACTCAGCAGCAGTTGACCCGCGGGGCCAGGCTGACTGAAATTCTAAAGCAGAAACAATTTGAACCAATACCGGTTGAAAATCAGGTTGCTCTGATTGTTGCCGCAACTAAAGGGTATTTAGATGATCTGCCTGTAGATTCGCTCAAGAGATTCCAGGTTGAATTCTTTGAATATATGGAAGGCCAGCATCAGGATATTCTCGATACGATTATTCGGGAGAAGGTAATCTCAGATGAGTTGAACGTAAGTTTGACAAATGCAATTGAGACTTTTATTGGTAATTTTAAGCAGACATTGAATTAACCCGAGTCATTTATTGTTGGGCAGATTATTGAGGAAAATTGCATTCCCAAATCGGAGAAGTTATGTGAATACACAGAAAATTTGTAGAATGTCATTCTGAACTTGTTTCAGAATCTATAAGCGTGTATTCATACGGCAAATGGATCCTGAAATAAATTCAGGATGACACTGAAGCTGGATGTTTTAATATAGTACCTTGCACAGGAATGACAATAAAAATAGAAAATTAAGAAGTCTCAATTTATGAGTTAGTATGATTGCCCTTACCGGAGGTGCGGGATTTATCGGCTCCTGCATGTTGAAGAAATTGAACGACAATGGTATCTATGATATCGTTGTTGTCGATCATTTGGGCTCCGGTGATAAGTGGAAAAATCTAACCGGCAAGCGATTCCGGGATTTTGTCCATAAGGATGTATTCAGGGAAAGAATCCTTGAGGGCTGGTATATGGACAGCATGGAGGCCATATTCCATTTCGGAGCCTGCTCGGACACCACCGAAAAAGATGCGGACTATCTGATTGACAATAATTTTTCGTATAGCCGCGAGCTGGCCGAATATGCTTTGAAGTACAAGACAAGATTCATATATGCAAGCAGTGCGGCCACTTATGGCGATGGCTCCATGGGGTATGACGACAGCCGCTTTTACGATCTTTATCCGCTGAACTGCTACGGGTTGTCCAAACAAATATTTGACCTTTGGGTTTTGGACAACGGTTATGATAAATATTTTACAGGAATTAAGTTCTTCAATGTGTTCGGCCCGAATGAATACCACAAAGGCAAAATGGCCTCCATGGTATATAAATCATTTCTGCAAATCCGGGAAACCGGGCGGGTTAAGCTCTTCAGATCAAATGCTGATGCTTATCCCGACGGCGGGCAGCAGCGGGATTTTATTTACGTTAAAGATGCTGTCGATGCGGTATGGAATATGTATAAGGACAATGGCATTGCCGGTATTTACAACCTCGGCACGGGCGTGGCAAGGACATGGAACGACCTGGCGAATGCTGTTTTTGCGGCTATGAACATAGAGCCGAAAATCGATTATATTGATATGCCGCAAAGCCTGGCCGGCCAGTACCAGAACTATACCAAAGCCGATATTGCCAAACTTAAGGCAAGCGGCGCCTCGGTTGATTTCCAATCGCTGGAGGATTCCGTTAGGGATTACGTAGGGAATTATTTGACGAAGCAACGGCAGTATTTATGAAGCTGTTAAACCGAATAAAACTCCCCTCTTGAGAGGGGATTCAGGGGTGTGTAAATTAGATTTCACATTAAATCACAAATCATAGATGACTTGTCGAGATCGCAAACCCGGAATGACAATTTCCGTTAAAAGGCGATTTGTCCAATAGCCAATAACTTGAATAGCACAAATAATATTTTACAAGGTTAATGCCACATGGCAACATTAATAGATATACAAAGAAGAATCGTCGGCGTTCGCAATACATCGAAAATCACACAGGCCATGAAGATGGTTTCGGCCGCCAAGCTGAGGCGCGCCCAAGATGCGATAATAGCGGCAAGGCCTTATGTCGATAAGATGGAACACGTCCTGGCGCACTTGATTTCGTCGGCTGGCGAAGATTATTCCAATCCGGTAATCGAGAAACGCAAAGATGTAAACTCGATAGCTATGATAGTTATCGGCACTGACAGGGGGCTGTGCGGCAGCTTTAACGCCAACCTGTTCAGAACTGTTGGAAATTATATTGATAAGGATTTAAAGAAGCAATATCCCAAAGCTATATTATCCGTCATTCCGGTTGGCCGCCGCAGTGTTTCCTTCTTTAAAAAGACGAAGTACAATATCCTCAATGAATTCCCGGGTATCTTCGCCGAACTGAAATTCAGCGTGGCCACCGATATCATCTCAGTGCTCAAGCATGGCTTCGTAAATCACGACTACGACCGCGTTTATGTCTATTATAACGCTTTTGTGAATGTCATCAAACAGGAGCCAAAGCTATTGCCAATCCTGCCGATTGACCCGCAGGTCAGTGATGCCGCTGCCGAATCGTCAGCTAATATTAATTATATCTATGAACCCGGTCAGAAGGAAATATTGGACGTCCTGCTGCCGAAATTGATCGATATTCAATTGTGGCGCTCGCTGCTGGAATCCAACGCCGCCGAACAGGCCGCCAGAATGATCGCCATGGATAACGCAACTAATAATGCGCGCGACCTGATTAAAGCCTTAGAATTGAAATATAATAAAGAACGCCAGGCAGCTATCACTAAGGAAATGCTGGAAATCGTCAGCGGGGCCGAATCTCTTAGAGCCTAACCAACTTCTTTAGGTTTTCAAATTTATATTAACGTCAGGATAATTAATTCCGGCGTTTTTTTTTTGCTTTTTGCGGGATGCTCGCAATGATTTGCAGTAAATATGCGATATATATTTTAATTGAATGGGATTAATGCCGAATATTTGTTATATTGACAGGTGAGAAAATGATGCCGGCAGAAATAAGGTTTGCTAATTGGAAGTGAAATCGGAGAAAGCCTGTGGGATTTTATTTGGAACAATTGCTCGGAAATGCTCAAAAGGCGATCAGAAAGCTATATATTTTGGCCGGAAATGCTCAACGTAAGGCCGGAAATGCTCAACGTAAGGCCGGAAATGTTCAACGTAAGGCCGGAAATGTTCAACGTAAGGCCGGAAATGTTCAACGTAAGGCCGGAAATGCTCAACGTAAGGCCGGAAATGCTCAACGTAAGCCTTCGATACAGACTTCTTGGATTACTCTACAGACTTCTTGGATTACTCTATAGAATAATTACTTTTCAATTCATATTTATTAAGGTCAGCTATGAATATCAAACCTTTAAACAGAGATTATCGTCTTTCCGATTCGGAATTGGCATTGTTCGCTTCCAATTTGGTGGCCTTTATGACGCGCGATACGTCGGAATTTGCCGCCCGGGGCGTGGACGCCGCCGCTATCACGGCCCTCGGCAACAAAGGCAATGAGTTCGAAGCCTTTCCGACCGATGCGGAATATAAGGCCCTGGTGACGATTGCCGTCGAAAATAAGGACGCCACCCGCACCCAGCTTCATTTCGATATTCGCGGCATCACCGACCGCGCTATGATTAAATGGGGCATGGATTCGGGACGCTACAAAAGATTTGACGTAAAGGATTTGGCGGATATGTCGGATAAAGATTTGCTTTTTGCATCGCGGCGAGTGGTGCGGATTGGCACGGATTATCTTGCCGATTTGACCGCCGAGGGTTTGACACAGGCAATGCTTGATTCGCTGTCGGCTTTGGCGCAAACCTTTGAGAATAATCTAAATACATTAAGCGACGCCATTGCCGACCGGTACGAAAAGACAGAGGAAAGGATTACGCTTGGCAATGAATTATACGCATTGGTGACTAAATATTGCGAGATTGGCAAGGTGATTTGGAAGGATACGAGCGAGGCGAAGTACAATGATTATGTGATATATCAAACTACGCAATCGGGGCTGTCGAAACCGCAAAATCTTGCGGCGGCATTCGATCCTTTGAACCCATCGCCGGTAACTTTGACCTGGGATTTGGTGGCCGAGGCGACATCTTATGATGTTTACACCAACGTAGCGGCAACGGGGGCGCCCGCCGGCAGTTATTATCTATTAAATAATTTTCCGACATCGCCCGCACTTGTTCCGCCGATTTTCGACAAGCGTAATTACTATAAAATCAAGGCGAAAAATGATGCGGATACGAGTGCGTACAGCGATGAAGTATGGGTTGACGTGCCTGCAGCGCCGTAATGGGGGTTAGATTCTGATAAAGTCCCCTCTAAAGAGGGGATTTAGGGGTGTGTACAATAATTACTGATGATAGTTAATGGAACACACCCCCCGGCCCCCTCTCCAGAGGGGGAAAATAGGAAGTCCCCTCTGGAGAGGGGATTTAGGGGTGTGTTGATTGAGAATATTTATCCAATATAGTCTTAATGTTCTTTTTATATTATATTTACACGCCCCCGGCCCCCTCTCCAGAGGGGGTGGTTGATCTTGTCCAAAGTTTTGAACTTTGGATAAGTAGCTTTTAATTAATTCCACCCAAAAAAACACTCCGTAAAACCACCGGAAATGCGTATTTTTGTATGATTAATTTCTATTCAAATTATAGTATTAAAGAGGATTAAACAAAGCATGTCATTACTCGGAAAAGAGCAGATAGTTCCAACATTATTGGAAGATGAGATGCAAAGCTCATATTTGGATTACTCAATGTCGGTAATCGTATCGAGGGCTTTGCCGGACGTTCGTGACGGGCTGAAACCGGTTCACCGCAGGATTTTGTACGCAATGGACGGGCTGGGGCTGGCCTCGAATAAGCCGTATAAGAAATCGGCACGTCTTGTGGGCGAGGTGCTTGGCAAGTATCATCCGCATGGCGATTCGTCGGTCTATGAGGCTATGGTGCGGATGGCTCAGCCCTGGGCAATGCGCTATCCGCTGGTCGATGGGCAGGGGAATTATGGTTCGGTGGACGGGGATTCACCTGCGGCAATGCGTTATACCGAGACGAGGCTGGCGAAGATAGCCCATGAGATACTTCGTGATATTGATAAGGACACGGTTGATTTCCGGCCGAACTTCGATGAGACTTTGAAGGAGCCGTCAGTTATGCCGACGGTGCTTCCTGCCCTTTTGGTGAATGGTTCGAGCGGCATTGCGGTGGGTATGGCAACTAATATACCGACTCATAATTTGGGGGAGATCGTTGATGGATTGCAGGCGATGATTCAAAATCCCGAGATTACAGCCGAAGAATTGATGCAATACGTACCGGCACCGGATTTCCCTACGGGTGGAATAATTTATGGCTATCAAGGCGTTAAGGATGCGTATTTGACAGGGCGGGGGCGGATAATTGTTCGTGCAAGGGCGAGCATTGAAGAGCCGCTGAAGGGTTCCCGCACTGCGATTATCGTCACCGAACTGCCTTATCAGGTGAATAAAGCTAATTTGATAGAGAAGATTGCCGATTTGGTCCGGGCGAAAGCTTTGGAGGATATTGCTGACATCCGTGATGAGTCCGACAGGGATGGGATGAGGATTGTAATCGAAACGAAAAGAGACGGCATGCCTATGGTGGTGCTTAATAATCTGTATAAGCATACGCAGATGCAGGTGACGTTCGGGGCTAATATGCTGGCGCTGGTTGGCGGACGTCCGCGGGTGCTGACGCTTCGCGATATGATGAAGGAGTTTATCAAGCACCGCGTTAATATTATTGTGCGGCGCACGAAGTATGATCTGGATGCCGCCGAGAAGCGGGCGCATATATTGGAGGGCTTTATAATTGCCCTTGATAACATTGATGAGGTGATAAAAACCATACGGGCATCGGCCGACGCGGCTACGGCATCGATTAGCCTTCAGACGAAGTTCGGGCTGTCTGAGATTCAGGCGAAAGCTATCCTTGAGATGCGCCTTCAAAGGCTGACGGGATTGGAACGGGAGAAGATTCAGCAGGAATATAAAGAAATTATCCGCAAGATTGAACGGCTGAAGGCAATTCTGGCCAGTAAAGACCTGCAGATGAGCATAATATCAGAGGAATTTGCCGAATTAAAGAATAAATTCAACGACGCAAGAAGAACTGAAGTGGTTCATAATGCCCAGGAATTTACTATTGAGGACATGATAGCCAATGAAGATGTGATAATCACCATCACTCACGGCGGCAATATCAAGCGGACGAAGGTGACGAACTATCGCCGCCAGCACAAGGGTGGCCGTGGCGCCAGCGGCACCGGCAAGTACGAAGACGATTGGGTGGAGCATGTATTCCAGGCCGCAACCCACCATTTCCTCTTATTCTTTACCGATATGGGAAGGGTGTACAGAGTGAAAGTATATGATTTGCCCGAGGGCAGCCGGAATTCTAAAGGCCGCTCGCTTGCAAATGTGATTCAGAAGACCTCCGACGAGACCGTTACGGCTTATTGCAGTGTGAAGGAATTCTCTGATGAGTCCTATATTATCATGGCAACATCGGGCGGGACGATAAAGAAAACGCCGCTGCCGAAATTTGCTAATGTACGGCAAAACGGTATAATAGCCCTGACTTTGAACGGCGAAGAAAGATTGATCTCGGCCCAGCTCTCCGACGGCACTTGCGATATTATACTTGGCACCAATAACGGAATTGCCTGCCGGTTCAGGGAATCCGACGTGCGATCAATGGGCAGGACTGCGGCCGGAGTTAGGGGAATATCTCTTATGGCCGGCGACCGCGTTATGTCGATGATTGTAATTAAGAGGCCGGATACTCAGGTACTCGTTGTCGGCGAGCGGGGATATGGCAAGCGAACGAAATATGAAGATTTCAGGCTGACCAAGCGCGGAGCCAAAGGCGTGATCTCCATGAATATAACCGAGAAAACCGGCAAGGTGGTCGGCTTGCTCTCGGCCAGCGACACCGAAGACCTTGTGGTGATGACAACCAACGGTATTCTCATCCGCCAGGCAATCAAGCCGATTCGCACAATCGGGCGCAACACGCAGGGCGTCAGGCTAATCCGCTTAGACAAAGGTGACACCATCGCCGATATTACGACGGTGGCCAAGGATGAAACCAATGGCGAAGACCTGGCCGAGCCGCCGGCCGATGCCGAAGGAATTCAGGAAACTCTGTTATAGGTGAAATTCGTAGGGGTGATTGAAATTATTAGATTGAAATTATTCAGATCGAAATTGTGATTGGTTGAAACTTACTGTTATTGGCTTCGTTTGAATATGTAGAAGTTATATAATTGGAAAGATATACTATTAATAAAACAAGGCTTCTGAAAAATTCGATTTTTACTGTCATTCCTGCGAAAGCAGGAATCCATTCCCCGCATTAATACTGGATTTCCGTTTTCACGGGAATGACAACTTCCTTATTCTTCAGAAGTCTCTAAACAAGAATAATATTTCATCATTTTGCATTATGGAAATAGGAAAGATATATAGCGAAAATTGTTTGATAACAATGGGCAACATGCCGGATAATTATATCGACTTTGTAATCACGTCACCGCCTTATGACGATATTAGAAATTACAATGGTTATAAATTTGAATTTGAGGAAATTGTAAAAGAGTTATTTAGGGTATTAAAAGTTGGAGGAATAGTTATTTGGGTTGTTGCTGATGCAACAATTGACGGCAGTGAAACGGGGGCTTCGTTCAGGCAGGCCTTGTACTTCAAAGGAATCGGATTCAGGCTTCACGATACGATGATTTACTATAAGAATAATCCGATGCCGCAGACAGCAAAATTATTATGATAGATAATAGACAAGATGAATATTGTAAAATACTTGTAAACATGCCAGATTGTAGTAATTTACAGTTTACATTTGTTAATGGAGAAATTATTAATTCCAAGAGAATTTCAGATATTAATGCAAAAAAAGCAACATTATATTACAAATATTAATATTACAAATATTACAAATTATCGAATGATGTTCAGAATGCAATAATTAAATACATTAATCCAAATGCGTTGTAACATACAATCAAATAATAAATGCAGCATAGTAATTCAATAGAAAAAGTTGGTACAGGGCTTGTCTGTTCTTTAGAAACTTTTAAAGGAGCTAAAATTGAACTTGTAAAGAGAATTTCTGGTTTTAATGGATTATCCGTCTATCAAGATGGAAAGGTTAGAAAAATTGAAATAAAAACAATGCAAAATAGTGATAACTGGATAGCTATTAATGGAGTAAGAGCTATTGATAAATTGTTTTTCGAACGAGATTATTGGTTGTATTTTGTACTATATCCTGAAAATATTGTAATTGTTACAAAAGCTCTTGCATTTATCCAAACGCAGCTTGATATATCAAACACAAAAGAGGAATTAATTGAATTAGAGCAATGGATGAAATTATCAAAAAAATTAACAAAACATAAAAAATTAAAATTCATACCTAAAATTAATGTTAAATTTCCTATTCCATTGCGAAAATTACATAAAGAAATTGAAAAATACAAGGATGAATATTCCGATTCAATTATTGAAATATGGCAAAATTCAGATAATTGGAAACTGATTTTTAAATCTGAAAAATATAGTGAATTTTAATCGAATTAGATTCGCAAACAGCAAGAAACGGTTTTAAATTAATATGTGAAATCATTTCAAGATCACATTATTCTTTCACCTAAATTCCCAAAGTAAGTTAATTCCCAACTAAATATAACGATTACTTCACCAAAATCCACACCTTGCGTATTATTTGACTAATTCTTTTGCAGTTTCCACTCTTGCTACAGCGATTAACCCAGCATTATA
>JAJRTW010000215.1 GCA_024278075.1 Bacteroidota bacterium
GGGGGAATTTGATTGGCTATTCCCTTTTATTAGGGGGGAATTTGATTGGCTATTCCCTTTTTATTAAGGGGGAATTTGATTGGCTATTCCCTTTTATTAGGGGGGGGATTTGATCAACGGCTCCCCCTTAAAAAAGCAGGAAGTGAGCCATGCGAGCAGGGGGGGTGTCCTACAAACTGCAAGGCATAAAAGCATAATCAATCCATTTCCTTGCACTTTTATAGTTGAATATCTATTGTAACTACAATATCAAGAAACATTTAATACTTTGTTAAGGGCAGTATAAATAATAATATTATCAATTCATGCCAAAAGAAAAAAATATCGAAACCATCGGAAATCTCCGGAAAGAAATCGACAGTTTGGACGATAAAATCTTTGAGTATCTGGCAAGGCGGCTGAAGGTGAGCAGTATGATTCTCGAATCCAAAGCCGGCAACGGATTCGAATTAGTCGACCTCGACAGAGAATTATTGATTATCAATAAACTAAAGAAGAAATACAGGCTGAATCTCAAGCCTGATTTTATCGAATCGACAGTCCGCCTGATCCTACGCGAATCCAAAAGGCAGAGCAAAATCATCGACAAAGGTGGGCATGACTTTATGTTCATTGCAGGGCCGTGCGTTGTTGAGTCCGCCGAGCAAATCCAAAGAATAGCCGGCGAGCTTTCCACTTTCGGAATTAAATACCTGCGGGGCGGGAATTTCAAGCCGAGGACTTCGCCAGGGTCGTTCCAGGGGCTTGGCGGCCAGGGGATAGAGTACCTGAAGAATGCCGCTGAAAAATATGAAATGAAAACCGTAACGGAAATCCTGGATTCCGGGGAGATGGACAGGTGGTACGATATGATCGACATAATCCAGGTTGGCAGCAGGAATATGTCGTCGTTTGGCTTATTGAAGCAGATTGGCAAAAGAACCGCCAAAGACGGCAAGCCCGTATTGCTGAAACGAGGCTTCAGCTCTACTATCAGCGAGTTCCTAAGCGCTGCCGAATATATAATTAGCGAAGGCAACGAGAATGTAATTCTATGCCTGCGCGGGATAAGGTCGTTCGAGCAGATTGATTCGAAATTCAGGAATACGCCCGACCTTGCTTCGATTCTTGAAGTCAAGGCAAGGAGTAATCTTAAAGTCATATTCGACCCGTCGCACGCTTCGGGCAACTCAAATTATGTGCCGGCACTCTCGAAAGCCGCCATCGACCTCGGCGCCGACGGGCTGATGGTTGAATATCATTACAGCCCCGGCAAGGCCCTTATCGACGGAAAGCAAAGCGTGAACAAAAAGAAATTCGCCGAAATAATCAAATCTGTTAATTCCATACGGATTTAGCCGCAACCATGACCCCACGACAAATACACTATAAACACTCAACCGTGAATCTTTACGAGGGTGATTTTAATGATTTACTTCGCAAAGAAATTGGCCCCCGTCAGTACGTTATTATCACCGATTCCAATGTGAATGAGCTTTACCTTGCCGGTTCGTCATTTAAAAATATTATCTCGATTAATCCCGGCGAATCGAGCAAAACGCTCGGCACTGTTAGCGATATTTATTCTAAGCTGATGGAGATGGTAATTGACAAAGATACCGTTTTGGTTGGCATTGGCGGCGGAGTGGCCTGCGACATTACCGGATTTGTGGCCTCCACATATAAACGCGGGCTGCCGTTCGGGTTTATTCCCACCACTTTGCTGGCACAGGCAGACGCTGCTATCGGCGGCAAAAACGGCGTGAATCACCGGGGTATAAAGAATGCCATCGGCCTGGTGCGGCAGCCGGATTTTATCATTTTCGACCCCCGTTTCCTGGATACGCTGCCGGAGAATGAACTGGCTTCCGGTTTTGCCGAGGTCGTCAAGACATCTTTGATTGGCAGTCCCCGTCTTTTCGATTTATTGGAAAATAATTATACCCGTGCTTTATCTCGCGACAGGGAAATCCTTGCAGAGATAATAGCCCATTGTATTGCAATCAAAGCCGGCATCACCTCGCAAGATGAACTGGACTGCGGGCAAAGGCAGGTGTTGAATTTCGGCCATACTGTCGGCCATGCCATAGAAGCCGCGGGCAATCTGTCGCATGGGCAGGCAATATCGATTGGTATGATGATGGCTATTGGCCTGTCCCGAAAGCTGTGCGGATTGTCCGAATCATCTGCCGGCCGGATAAAAAGCCTTTTGATGAAATTCAAACTGCCGGTGGAGTTTAAATCTGAGATAATTAAATCTGAGATAATTAAATCTGAGATAATTAAATCTGAGATAATTAAGTATGAGGTAAAGGAAGTTATAAGTAAATTGTACCATGACAAGAAAATAAATGGCGATACTCTTAATTTCATTCTCCTTGAGGAAATCGGCAGGCCGGCAATCAGGAAGATACGGGCAGATGAGCTGATGGAGTTTCTAACCCGCATTATTCATTAAATATCCCAAACATCTGATAGGCAATGGATAACAGATATTTAAGAGCATTCAATTATAAGCCAAACATGATCACCCTATGATCGGCATAACTTGAATATTTCTTGTGCGTTACAGAACACTTGAGAAAAAAATCCCGCAATAAGCGGGCTGAATAATCAATAGGCAAATATGATTTGTGTCAGTATAGGCGAATGCACTTTCGACGAAGCGTCAAGAGCCATAGGCAAATATGGCCTGCTTGAAATAAGGCTCGACCTGTGCGAATTAACTACCACGGAGATTAAGGCATTATTCGGCGCCCACCCGAACCTGATAGCCGCTTGCAGGCCCGGCACACACGGCGTCGAGGATGCGGCGGCACTGTTGAAGATTGCCATTGGTGCGGGAGCGGCTTTTGTTGATATTGGCCATGACTTGCCGCAACGCCATAGGGATGATTTGCGGCAAACGGCGGTGAATAATTCATGCAAGATAATTCATTCGTATCATAATTATTCAGAAACTCCCGGCGCGGCCAGCCTGCATGAGATATATAATAAATTGATTAAAACCGATCCATATATTATCAAGATAGCAACAATGGCTCGAAGCCAAGAGGATTGCGCCCGGCTGCTTTCATTATATGATTACAGACGAAAGGCCGGCCCTGCTTTGATTGCAATTGGAATGGGCATCAGGGGCAGGGTGACAAGGATTGCCGCTCCATTATTGGGCGCCCCCTTTACGTATGCATCTATCGCCGAGAATTCGGAAACCTCCGGCGGGCAGTTGGGCGTTGATGCTATGCAGGAGGTATACAAATTATTATTGTCCTAACCCCAATAATTCAGGCCTTTTATCATGGCAAATCCACTCGATATGAAAAAATATGCCGTCACCGGATCGCCGATTTTATTCAGCCACAGCCCGGCAATTTATAATTATTTATTCGGCCGGCATGGCATCAGCAGCCATTTTACGAGGCTCGCTGCGGATTCTCCGCCGGAAGTGGTTCGATTGGCAAAGCAAATAGGCCTGGACGGAATCAGCATCACTGCTCCTTTTAAGCAATCCCTGCTCCACTATATTGATGAATCCGGCCAGCCTGCCATTGAAAATAATACCATTGAAATAAATGCAATTGGTAATAAAGATACTATTAGTCCAATAAATGCAATTGGCAATAAAGATACTATAACTGAAATAAATGCTGTAAATGCCATTACGAATTCCGGCGGACGGCTGACAGGGTATAATACCGATACGGTTGGGATAGCCAAATCACTGAGCAAATATGGGTTCGTCCCTCTGGGCAAAAGATGTCTGATTATTGGTGCCGGCGGTGCGGCTTGCGCTGCGGTTTATGCTATGAAACAGGCAGGCGCCGGGATTACCATTGCCAATAGAAGCGCCGATAAGGGCAAGGAGCTTGCCGGCCGCTTCTCAGCTGAGTTTATGGAACTTTCGGGCATTGGCAAAGCTGCGAGTAATTTCGATCTGATTATCAACACTATCCCCGCCAATGCTGCTGCATTAGAAAATATTGAACTGCGTCGGGGCATCACGCTGCTCGACGCTAATTATTATGACGGCATACTGAAAGCCGAAGTAGAAGAAGCCGGTGGACAATATATTCCAGGCATCGACTGGCTGGCCGGGCAGGCAATTCCGGCATTCGAATTATTTACCGGATTGAAAATTAATCGGGATGAACGGAGTTATGATATATTATTTGATATATTATTGAATCAACTGAAATCTGGCGGCAAAGTCAATAAGCCCGTAGCATTAATAGGCTTTACGGGGTCGGGGAAGTCGACTATCGGAAAGCAGTTAGCGGAAAAGTCAGATTGCGAATTCACGGATTTGGACTTGCTGGTAGAGAAAATGGCCGGCAAGTCAATAATCGAAATATTCCATGACGACAAGGAGCAGGGGTTTAGATTGATTGAGACACGGGCTTTGCAATCCGTCAGCTCCCGGGATAATGCCATCGTTGCCTGCGGTGGTGGAATTATTGAGGCCAAGGAGAATATCAAACTATTGAAGCGGTATTTCGTTACGATTTGGCTGTTTGCCTCGCCGGATACCTGCCTGCGGCGGATTGATGCGGAATCAAAGCCTATGCTGAGTCCGGCGATGGAAAACCGCAATCCCGTATCGCTTTACACTAACAGGCTTAATAAATATTTCCTTGCTTCGGACTTGATTGTAAATGCCGAAAATCAGGCCGACAGCATTGTACAAAAGATTTATGAAGAGAACTACAAATAGCGATATAATTGAAATTGGCCGCAGCTCAATCAGCGGGGCCATCGAAGCACCACCGTCGAAAAGTATGATGGTTAGGGCTGTTTTTGCCGCCATGCTTAGCAAGGGCAAGACAACTATCTGTCGCCCGTCTTATTGCGATGATGCCATGGCAGCCATCGATATTGCACGGCAATTCGGATGCGGAATAGAAATATCGACCGGCAAGATGGAAATCACTTCCGGGGCAATTGCACTACCGAAGGAAATAAATTGTAAAGAATCCGCTTTATGCCTTAGTCTTATATCGATGATAGCTCCGATGATTCCATCAGCATCAGCCAATCCCATTAGGATAGGTGGCGAGCGCACATTGCTCCGGCGGCGATTTACTCATATAACCGAATTAATTAATTCGCTCGGCGGCAAATGCACTTCCAATAATGGCAGACTCCCGTTTCAGATTGCCGGCCCTATTGATGGCGGTATAATTGAATTAAGCGATTCCAACAGCTCGCAGCATATTTCCGGCCTGATGTATGCTCTTGCATTGGCAAATACAGACTCAAAAGTGTTGGCTGCAAATCTGAAAAGCCGGCAATATGTAGGCTTGACCATCGAGCTTCTAAGTAAATTCGGAATAGATATTCGCGAGATAAACGATTCGGAATTCTATATTGGCGGTGGCCAGGCTTTCAGGCCATGCCGGTTGGAGATAGGTGGCGATTGGAGCGGAGCTGCATTTATGCTCGTGGCAGGCGGCATTGGCGGCAGTGTTTCGGTGGCCGGATTGGACGTAAATTCCAATCAGCCGGACAGAGCAATTCTGAAAGCCCTCGCCCAGGCCGGAGCCTCAGTTTTGCATAAGCACGGATTGGTGACTGTTGAACGAAATGAATTGAACGCATTCGATTTTGATGCCGGCGATTGCCCGGACCTCTTCCCTCCGCTTGCGGCACTGGCGGTATATTGCAATGGAATATCGGCCATAAGGGGCGTCGGACGGCTGGCGAATAAGGAATCGGACAGGGGGGCGGTTTTGGTTGATGAGTTTAATGCTATCGGTGCCGAGATCAGCATTAAGGATGACATGATGAATATCCGTGGCGGCCATATTGCAGGGGGTATCTTCAATAGCCATGGCGACCACAGGATTGCTATGGCAGGGGCAATAGCCGGATTGAAAGCGGCCGGGCCGGTTGAGATTGTTAGCCCCGGATGTGTGGCCAAATCATACCCCGAATTTTTCGCAGGCCTCGATAGTATATCTGTGCGAAATGATGAATTCAACAAACAATAGTCATATTGAACTAATATACCGCCATTTTGCCGTAACCAATATTTCTTATAAGCGTAATAGGTATTAGGTGCTATTGGCAAACACATTCACTATTTGAGGGATAATTATGAAAAAGCGAACTTCTGTGCTTTGGCTGAGCCTGGGTATTGCAATACTGGCATTTCAAAGCTGCGGCTATTTCAGATGTATTGATGGCATTGGCGAAGTAATCAAAGTGAAACGCGATGTGGAAAAGTTTAACGGAATTGTCCTTAAAGGCAGCGCAAATGTATATGTGAAACAGGGCAATAATCAATCAGTGGTGGTCGAATCCAACGAAGACCTGCAAAGCCTGATTGAGACTGACGTCGACGGTTCAACCTTATATCTGTCAACCAAAAGGAACATCTGCCCGTCGGCATTGAATATTTTCATCGTTGTTAAAGATATTAATGAAATTGCTATCAGGGGATCGGGAAATATCCAAACCGGTTCGCAAATTAAGACGGACAATCTAAAGGTGTCAATCAACGGTTCGGGCGATGTGAAAATGGATGTCTCGGCGAAAATGCTGATGCTTAAGATCAACGGTTCGGGCGATGTGAAGCTAAAGGGAGATGCTGAATTAGCCAGCTTTGCAATCAACGGCTCGGGTGATATTAATGCCTTCGGCCTGAAAGTCCGGGCGGCGAATGTTGCCATCAGAGGTTCGGGCGATGTGAGGATAAATGCTGTTGAAGAGCTTGAGGTGCACGTATCCGGCAGCGGCGATGTGGAATATACCGGCAGCCCGGAGAAAATTATTGCCGATGTAAGAGGCAGCGGCAGTGTGAGGAAGCGTTAGGGAATCCACATATTTGACATTTAGGCCGGGCATCGCTCCGGCTTTTTAATCCCACATTGTGGGTTTATTTCCACGCTGCTTGCGGCGGGGTAGTTCATCATCTCAGAATAAATTAATATCTAACGTTCCGTCAGTTGTTACAACTGGCCAGTGGCGGCAGTTTTTATATTGCCAGTTGTTACAACTGGCAGAACATAAATTCAGGCAGGTTACGAACCTGCCACTACACATACATTGCATGAACTACAACAAATAGTTATCAATTGTTTATGAGATGATGCAGTAGTTCATTTTTTTCTTGTAAAGGATATAACTTTCCCTTATATTTGCATTGTTAACTGTTTGGTTAAATAAAACAGTTAAATCATTAGGTTAATACCTAAATTCCCAGAGTAAAACACGGAGAAGTGACTCCAATTTGTTATATTGCAATTAGTTAAACAAAGAATAACAACAAATAAAAAGTCACCTATCCGATGAAGAAAAATAAGAAAAAAAGAGCA
>JAJRTW010000013.1 GCA_024278075.1 Bacteroidota bacterium
AATGCTGAAGGTAATAATGCTGAAGGTAATAATGCTGAAGGTAATAATGCTGAAGGTAATAATGCTGAAGGTAATAATGCTGAAGGTAATAATGCTGAAGGTAATAATGCTGAAGGTAATAATGCAAAAACCCTCTAAATCTCCCTTTGAGACAAGCCTGCTTGGTAAAGGGAGAATTTGAAATTGTGATTTACCACCCCATTTTTCAAAGGGGGTGGTTCCGAGGGACGAATGTCCCAAAGGAACCGGGGGTTTTCGTTGGGGAGAAATTAATATTTTTGCCTGTCAATAGTTTGCCTGTCAATAGAAAGTAGGAAAATAAAGGGTAGGAAAACCCTCTAAATCTCCCTTTGAGACAAGCCTGCTTGGTAAAGGGAGAATTTGAAAGATAGATGGTATTATGGTGTACGCATTGAGGCTATTATTTTCTGACTGGACAGTATTGATAGAATAGAAGAACAAATAGAATAGAAAAAGAAAAAATAGAAAAAACTTAAAATCATAAATCGAATTTTATTATGGATTTACTGAACTTAGTATTTTATTTATTTGCAATCATTACCGTCGTTTCTGCAATTATCGTCGTAACGCACAGAAATATCATGTATGCGGCATTTGCGCTGCTGTTTACATTGTTCGGCGTAGCGGGGCTGTATGCAATGCTGAATGCCGATTTTATTGCCGTGGCACAGATAATGATTTACATCGGCGGTATTCTTGTGCTTCTGATATTTGGCGTTATGCTTACCTCGAATATTACGGGCGTCGACCTGAAAACCGGCTCGATGAGCAAGTTGCAGCGATGGATAATGACTGTAATATCTCTGCTTATAGCAATTGGCCTGGCAATTATGTATTCGACAACGGACTGGGTTCGCAAAGACATACCCGAAGTAAATTCAACGGTGGACACTATCGGCAATCTCTTGCTGACCGATTATCTGATTGCATTTGAAGTGGCGTCGGTACTGCTTTTGATTGCTATAATCGGTGCGGCGCTGATTGCAAGGCATAAGACGAGGTGAACGGCTAAGTTGAACCAGTAAGTGTATTGTATCGTGGCGGCAGGACTTACCGTCCTGATGCCTAAAAGATTTGTGGGAAATGGCATTGGCGCAAATAATGACATACCCCCTTTCTTCAAAGGGGGTGGTTCCGAGGGACGAATGTCCCAAAGGAACCGGGGGTTTATTGTATCGTGGCGGCAGGACTTACCGTCCTGATGCCTAAAAGATTTGTGGGAAAATTGACATTCGCAAATCAGAATTATAGGAAGTAAGATGTAGTGTAGTTGTGATATTGACAATGAGATGAAAACCACTTTCTCAAATATGGCGAAGCGATAAAGTAGATTTAAGTTAAAGTAGATTATTAGTGACGTGTCAGGCATACTTTGACGAATTATTTGCTGGCTGTCATTGCGGAACTTGTTTCAGAACTTAGTATTCACAGGCTATATGGCCATATTAAGATGGATTCCGCATCAAGCCCGGAATGACATAATATATTTGACACGACACTATTATAATATGTGGTTATACATATAAATTAACCCGCAGCCTGGTGAAACGGAATAAATTATGAATATAGGTTTAGAGCATTATTTAATTGTCGGGGCCATCCTGTTTTCCCTGGGGCTTTTCGCCGTGGTGACTCGCAAGAACGCTATATTAGTATTGATGGGCCTCGAGCTGATTCTGAATTCGGCCAATATTAATTTCATCGCCTTTGCCAAATACGGTGGAATGAATATCGAAGGCCATGTGGCGGCAATATTCGTAATCATCCTGGCGGCGGCCGAAGCAGCCGTGGCGCTTGCTATCGTGCTGAATATTTACAGGAATTTCAAGCATGTGAATGTGGATGAAGTGGCCAAACTAAAGGATTAACCAGAATTTTTCGGGACTTTTGCCTTATAATATATATACTATATGCAAAACCATAATATGGGTTTAAATTTAGATAATCAATCAATATAAGTAATAAGATATGACACCGGATACATTACTAATTCTGTCGGCAGTAATATTAATCATACCACTGATTTCGTTTTTGATCCTTGTTTTCTTCGGAAAAAGGCTGGGCGATAAAGCCGGAGCGGCCATTGGCACAACGATGCTTGGGATTGACCTTCTGCTCTCGGTCTACGTATGCTATGTCAAGCTTGTGGATTTCGGTGATGCCGGAATGATTCAGATGAAATTCAACTGGTTAATGCTCGGCACCAAAGATGTCAGCCTCGGCATGGGCATCGACAATATTGCAGTTATTATGCTGATTGTGGTCAATCTTATCAGCTTCCTGGTGCATCTGTTTTCGGTGGAATACATGCGCGGCGACAAACGCTACACCAGGTATTTCGCCTACCTCGGAATTTTCACATTCTCGATGCTGGGTATCGTAATCGCCAACAACCTGCTGAACATGTACATATTCTGGGAGCTGGTCGGCGTAAGTTCATATCTGCTAATCGGCTTTTGGTACGAGAAGGATTCGGCCTCCAATGCAAGCAAAAAAGCTTTTATAACCAACCGCATAGGCGATTTCGGGCTATTGGCCGGCGTGCTGATATTATTCCTGACATACGGCACTTTTATGTTCGATGATATATTTGCTCAAATCGGCTTGGGCGTACTGCCCTTCGACAGCGGCACTTGGCTGACCGTATCCGGTATCCTGCTGTTCTGCGGGGCAATCGGCAAATCGGCGCAGTTCCCGCTGCACGTTTGGCTGCCCGATGCAATGGAAGGCCCGACCCCTGTCAGCGCCCTGATCCATGCCGCCACAATGGTAGCCGCCGGCGTTTACTTTACGGCAAGAATTTTCCCGATGCTCACCGCCGATGCTCTGCTCTTAATAGCATATATCGGCGCTTTAACGGCATTTATGGCAGCCACAATCGCACTCACTCAGAACGACTTTAAGAAAGTGTTGGCCTATTCAACCGTAAGCCAATTGGGATACATGATAATGGCCATCGGCGTTGGTGCTTTCACCAATGGTTTTTTCCATTTGGTAACTCACGCCTGGTTCAAAGCGTGCCTGTTCCTTGCCTCCGGTTCGGTTATCCATGCAATGCACCATGCGCTTCATGCAGCCAAAGACCACCACACGGACCCGCAGGACATTCGGAATATGGGCGGATTGCGGAAGACAATGCCACTGACATATTTGATGTTTCTGATTGCCACGCTTGCCATATCGGGCGTGCCGTTTACCTCCGGGTTTCTGAGCAAGGACGGCATACTCGCCGGAACTCTTGCCTTTGGCAGCCTTAGCGGGCATTGGCTGATTCCGCTTGCCGGATTCGGAGCCGCCGGAATGACGGCCTTCTATATGTTCAGGCTGATGATTGAGGCATTTCACGGCAAACCCAAGACCGAATTCGCAGCCCATACTCACGAAAATAACAGGCAGATTACCGGCCCGTTGATTCTTTTGGCTTTTCTCTCGTTTTTCATCTGGTATTCGTTCAACCCTTTCGATGGCAGTTCGGGCTGGTTTGCAAGCAAAACCCAAACGCCGAAATCAGTAGTGCCGGCCGAATATCAATTTGATTTTATTGTGCCTTATGAGGATATGCCGGATAATTCAGCACATTCTGAAGCTAATATTGCCGAAGCGGGACTTCATACCGATGGCGGCCAAACAGCAGGACAGGAGCATAGCGAAGGCCACAATGCTCCGGACAATGCCGAGCATCACGGAATGAATAAATTTGAAGAGGAAATTCACAACCAGCACTATCCGGCTATGATATTGTCGTTGATAATCGCCGGACTCGGCATATTAATTTCGTTTGCTATTTACCAATTCAAGCTGGTGAATCCGGATAACCTGGCGCGGCAATTTAATAAGCTGTATAAATTCTCATTGAACAAATGGTATTTCGATGAATTCTATGCAAAGACATTCATTGGCGGCACCATTTTGCTGTCGAGAATCCTATCGTGGTTCGACCTTAAATTTGTTGACGGCATTGTGAACGCAACGGCTGTAATCACGAACTTCGTCTCGATGGTAGTGGGCAAATTTGATAATCTGGTTATCGACGGTTTTGTGAATCTGACGGCCAATGCAACCGGGCTGATCGGTGCGGCGCTTCGCAAGTTCCAGACCGGCCGGGTGCAGTCCTATGTGGCTTTTGCCATTATTGGCTTTATGATTATTCTGTATATGGTGGCGTGAATTGATAATTTAGAATTGATTGAGTCAGGGGAAAAAAGGAAACCCTCTAAATCTCCCTTTGAAAAATGGAGACTTTGATTTCTTTAGTGCTGATAAATGATGGCATATAGAAAAATAGTAATTGAAAATTGCAGGGAATGCCTGCCTTCGTCAGTTGTAACAACTGGCTGGACATAGGAAGGCTCGAAAACTGTCATTCTGAACTTGTTTCAGACCACGTAGTAGCAGCAAAGCTCATCTATATGACTGAAATGATGTGGCAAATGGATGCTGAAATAAATTCAGCATGACATGATTATGAATGAGGTTTATACTGTCGAACTTTGCCGGTTGTAACAACTGACGGAACGCCGAAATAATTGATTGAAAATTGATTTAGTCAGTGAAATAAAAAAATAAATAGTAAGATAAAATCTAATCCGGAGGATTAATGTTCGAGATATTTGGTGTCGGCCCACTTACGTTGATCACTTTCCTGCCTATGCTTGGTATCATACTGATACTATTGATACCGGCCGGCAAAGACGAGCAGAGTAAAAAGGCCTCTACGAATATATACAGGTGGGCAACTGTATTTTTCACCTTTCTACAATTAGTAATTGCTGTAGTAATTTATATCAATTTCGATCTGTCGCTTACAGGTGTAAATGACATCAACGGTATGCAATTCGTGGAGAAAGTGCGGTGGATAGAAGTCGAAGGCCTGCCTATGCTGGGTGATTTAAGGATAGATTATTTTGTCGGTATCGACGGAATAAGCGCCCCCATGATCCTTCTGACGGCGATTATCTGCTTTGTGGCCACATTTGCGTCATGGAGCATTGGCAAAGCCGTAAAGGGCTATTTCATTATGTACCTGCTCCTCGATTTGGGGATGATGGGTGTGTTCGTATCGCTGGATTTCTTCCTGTTCTATTTGTTCTGGGAATTAATGCTGCTGCCTATGTATTTTTTAATCGGAATATGGGGCGGCCCGCGCAAGGAATATGCTGCTATTAAGTTCTTTATCTATACTTTATTCGGCAGTTTGTTCATGCTGCTGGTAATGATAGCCCTCTATTTCGCAGTCGGTTCGTTCAATATGCTCGACATGATGGACCCGAGCAAATACGATCCCGGCTCGCTGCTGTCCGGTATAGGGACAACGTGGAGGTACATAGCCTTCGGGGCTTTATTCATCGGCTTTGCCATTAAGGTGCCAACCGTGCCGTTCCACACCTGGCTGCCGGATGCTCACGTCGAGGCTCCGACAGCGATCAGTGTTATCCTGGCCGGCGTATTGCTGAAGATGGGGACTTACGGTATGCTCCGTATTAGCTGGCCTATGTTCCCCGATGCCGTGTATTATTTCCAATGGTACATAGCATTAATCGGTGTGGTCAGCATTATCTACGGTGCATTCTGCGCCCTTGGCCAGCACAAGGTGGGCAAGCGTGATTTCAAGAAGCTAATCGCCTATTCATCGGTCTCCCACATGGGATTTGTGATGCTTGGCATGGCGGCAATGAACACCGAAGGGATGGTCGGAGCTATCTTCCAGATGTTCAACCACGGCACAATCACGGCTATGCTGTTTATGATTGTGGGCGTCGTATACGACCGCACGCACCTGCGCGGGCTTGACGACTTTGGCGGGCTTGCCAATAAAATGCCAATATACACCGGCGTGATGATGATTGCGTTCTTTGCGGCTATCGGCCTGCCCGGGCTTAGCGGTTTCATCAGCGAGGTGCTGATATTCCTTGGTGCATTCCAGACGTTCCCGGTTATGACGGCTATATCCGCATTTGCAATTGTGATAGGTGCGGCCTATATGCTGTGGGCATTGCAGAAAATTTTCTTCGGCAAATTGCCCGACCGCTGGAAAGGCCCCTGGGACCCAACGGGTACGAAATATAAACACGATGATCTGAATGGCATAGAATTAACAGCTCTCGTGCCTTTGGCTGTGATAGTAATTTATCTCGGAATAAATCCAAACCCGATTACGGGCATGATGACTTCATCGGTTAATCATTTGATTGAATTAGTCAAAGCCGGCGGCCAAGTTGCTGCCGGAATGTGATGAGTTTTTATAGAATGTCATCGTATGCTGCAGATGATAAATATATAGTCGTAGGGGCAGGTTCTAAACCTGTCTTCACAGTTCGTTGTTATTTTCAGGGACGGTTTGGAACCGTCCCCTGCAAATACGCCAATCGTATGTTGCAGATGATAAATATATAGTCGTAGGGGCAGGTTCTAAACCTGCCTTCACAGTTCGTTGTTATTTTCAGGGACGGTTTGGAACCGTCCCCTGCAAATACGCCAATCGTATGCTGCAGATGATAAATATATAGTCGTA
>JAJRTW010000216.1 GCA_024278075.1 Bacteroidota bacterium
AATTATTTCTGATTAATTATTTCTGATTAATTATTTCTGATTAATTATTTCTGATTAAATTATTTCTGATTAAATTATTTCTGATTAAATTATTTCTGATTAAATTATTTCTGATTAATTATTTCTGATTAATTATTTCTGATTAATTATTTCTGATTAAATTATTTCTGATTAAATTATTTCTGATTAAATTATTTCTGATTAAATTATTGCGGGAATGAATTGAACCAACCAACCAGAGCCGGATTTATTGCCATTATAGGCAGGCCGAATGCCGGCAAGTCTACGTTGATGAATGCCATAATCGGCGCAAAGCTGTCTATCGTATCGCCGAAACCGCAAACAACACGCAAGCGCATCCTCGGCATCTATTCCGATAATAATCTCCAGGTAATTTTCCTCGACACCCCGGGGATTATCAAGCCAAAATACGAACTCCAAAAAAACATGATGGGCTATGTGGCCGAATCCATCCATGACGCCGATATTATCGTGCCGATTATTGATATTACTAAATTCAAAGGGCCCGAGAATTATTTCCCCGACGACATTCAGGAAGTGCTGCGGAAATCGGCCAAGCCGAAGATTCTGCTGATTAATAAAGTTGATACGATATTCAAAAAAAATGAAATTCTTCCTGTCCTCGACGGTTTGAATAAACTTCATATATTCGACGAAATTATTCCAATATCCGCCCTGAAAAGCCAAAATACCGATGCCTTTATCAATACTTTGCAAAAGTATCTGCCCGAATCCCCTTTTTATTACGATCCCGATCTTTTGAGCACTCAGCCGGAGAAATTCTTTGTCTCCGAATTAATTCGCGAAGCCGTTCTAAGCGATTACAGAGAAGAAGTGCCGTATTCGACCGAAATTCAAATAACCGAATTCAGGGAACGCACAAAGGGGAAATGGTATATATCAGCCGATATTATTGTTGAAAGGAAGACGCAGAAGATAATCATTATCGGCGCCAAAGGCGATAAGATTAAATCACTGGGCGAAAAAGCCCGGCAGTCCATCGAACTCCATCTCGGACGCCCCGTCTATCTTGAGCTTTTCGTTAAAGTGCGGGATAAATGGCGCAACAACAAATCTATGCTCAAGAATCTCGGATATTAGCTATCGATTTTCAATAGTCCGCCCCGCAACCGCATTCGCCCGTAACCGTAGGGTTTAACGATGGTGGAGCTGCTCTGATTGCCTGCGGTACGGCACATACGCCCGTAACCGTAGGGTTAACCCTACGGTTGAGGTAGCATTTGACCGATATTGACAATCAATTTTTAATTCACTGCTCACAACTAATCGTTGGAATCGAAAACTTCTTCATTTACTCGATAAATTTGATTAAATTAAGGTAATGGCAAGCCGTTGCCTACATAAAAGCACGAACCGGAAATTATGAAACACTCCTTAATAATATTATTTTTCATTTTTTTCAGCACAATTAATTCCTTTGCCGGCGGTAAAGTAATAATGATAACCGTTGACGGTGGCATAGGCCCCGGCACGGCAGCTTATATCGCAAGCGGAATTGAGTATGCCAATGGCGAAGGTGCCGAAGCTCTGATTATTCAGCTTGATACACCCGGCGGGCTGCTGGAATCCACACGCAATATCGTAACATCTCTGCTCGAATCGCCGATTCCCATTATTGTATACGTTGCCCCGGGCGGGGCGCGTGCCGGTTCGGCCGGAGTGTTCATAACGCTGGCTGCTAATATTGCGGCCATGGCACCGGGCACTAATATCGGCGCTGCACATCCGGTGGGGATTGGCGGCGAAAGCGACTCCAGTGCCATGTTCGACAAGGTGACAAACGATGCGGCGGCTTTCGTACGGTCTATTGCCCAGAAACGCAATAAAGATGAGGAGTGGGCCGAGGATGCGGTTCGCCAGAGCGTATCGGCCACGGAAAATGAAGCATTGGAATTAAATGTGATTGATTTCATTGCTCCGAATGTTGACTCTTTGCTCAGGGCAGCCGACGGTATGTTTGTAGAAACCACCACCGGCGATAAGATCTTGCGCACGGCCGGCGCCGAAGTTGAAGTACATGGCATGAACTGGCGGGAAGAATTGCTGTCGATTCTCAGCGATCCCAACATAGCGTATATATTTATTCTGCTGACAATCTACGGTATTATGTTCGAGCTGTACAATCCGGGGTCGATATTTCCGGGCGTTGTGGGCGGCATTTCGGCTTTCATTGCAGCCTATTCTTTGCAGATGCTTCCGGTCAATTTGGCCGGCTTGGGCCTGATATTATTGTCTGTGATTTTGTTTCTGATTGAAATAAAAGTGGTTAGCTATGGCCTGCTTAGCATTGGGGGAATAATATCTTTTTTGCTTGGCTCGATTATGCTGATTGATTCACCATTCGAATTTGTGAGTATATCTATGGAAATAATAATTACTGCAACGGCTTTGACCACTTTGTTCTTCTTGTTGATTATTACGCTGGGCCTGAGGGCGCAGAGGAAAAAGAAAGTAAGCGGCACAGATGGCATCGCCGGCGAAATTGGAGTTGCAATAAGCAATATTGGCTCCGGAGGGAAAGGCAGAGTAAAAGTTCACGGCGAGATTTGGACGGCTGTTTCCGGGGATGAAATATCGGATGGCGACGAGGTTGAAATAATCTCCGCATCCGGTTTGACTCTGAGTGTTAAGAAATGCGGGTGATAGCAGCTTCGACTACACTGGTTCGACTACACTGGTTCGACTACACTGGTTCGACTACACTGGTTCGACTACACTGGTTCGACTACAACTGATTGAAATATTCGGGCTTTGAAATCCTTTGAAATCAATGTTACGGCAAGGGCCAATCTGAAATCGTATCGGATAGAATAGTACGTCTTCAATAAAATAGATTTGTCATAATTAATTTGTCATATTCTTCATAGGAGCAGTTATGAATCCGGCCTACATTATTATTATTGTCTTTTTATTTCTTACGCTCGCATCGGCAATCAAAGTATTGCGTGAGTACGAGCGCGGCGTTATTTTCCGTCTTGGCCGATTGATAGGCGCCAAAGGCCCGGGGCTTATTATCCTCATTCCTTTCATCGATAAGATGGTCAAAATCAGCCTTCGGACTATTGCCATGGATGTGGAACCGCAGGATGTAATCACCAAAGATAACGTATCGATTAAAGTGAACGCAGTGCTTTACTTCCGGGTGGTCGAGCCGGAGAAATCCATTGTGGATGTTGAGAATTACCTGTTCGCCACCAACCAGATAGCCCAAACCACACTCCGCAGCATCCTCGGCCAGTCCGACCTTGACGAACTTCTCTCCGAAAGGGACCAGATCAATCAGAAACTTCAACAAATCATCGACGAACATACCGAGCCATGGGGCATTAAGGTCTCCTCGGTTGAAGTCAAGCAGATAGACCTGCCGCCGGAAATGCAGCGTGCCATGGCACGCCAGGCGGAAGCAGAAAGGGAACGCCGTTCGAAAGTTATTCATGCCGAAGGTGAATTCCAGGCCGCACTGCAATTATCAGAGGCCGCAAAGCGAATCCAGGATTACCCGGTTGCACTGCAATTGCGTTTTCTGCAAACATTAGCCGATATTGCCACCGAGAAGAACTCGACTATTATCTTCCCCGTGCCGATTGACCTGCTCACCCCGTTTATGGAGAAAGCCAAAGCGGTATCCAAGGAAATGCTCGACGACCTCGATGATCAAATGAAAGGAGAGGATAAGGGATAGTCGCTGGACGCTGGTTCTCTCATTGCCAAATTCCGATTTGGGAATGAAGTTTCCCGGCAAAACTCTGTTTTGCAAAGGATAAATCTGAAACTTTGGTTTAAGCAATAAATTCTGATTTTAATCCCACATTGTGGGTTTAACTCCCCGCCGCTTGCGGCGATTATTAAATTCTGTTAAACATTGATACCCCGCTGCTTGCGGCGGGGGTAGTTCATTAAATATGTACGAATTTGAATGGGATATACAAATCAAGAGAAAATAATAAAAAGCATAATATAACCTTTTACGAAGCTGTTAGTATTTTCGGTGATCCATTTGCTGTATATTTTGAAGATGAAGAGCATTCGACATTAGAACATAGAAGTAAAATTATCGGAACATCTTCACAAGGAAAACCACTTTTAGTCGTTTTTACTGAGAGAGGCAACAGAATTAGAATTATAAGTTCGAGATTATTAACTCCAAAAGAAAGAAAGAAATATGAAAACTAAAGGAAATAAAACTAAAAACCCAGATGAGATGTTAGCCGAATACGATTTCGATTATTCACAAGGAAAACCGAACAAATTTGTTCAGGAATTTCATCATTCCACTATAAAAGTTTATGATAAGGACGAAGTAATCAAAGAAATGAAACCGGTTCTTGTTGAAACCGATATAATCCGGCATTTTAGAACATCAAAGCGAATTAATAAAGCGTTACGGTCATTAATTCATGCACAAAGTTGAAAATCCTTTTTCATTTGCCTATTAGGAAAAAATGGGAGGAAAGGAATAAAATCAGTACTGTCCGGTAAAAATAAGAATAGTTCTTATTAGCAACCTGAATACAATGCCTTGTCATCCTGAGCCCTTCGACTACGTTCAGGATAAACTCAGTCGAAGGATCCAGTATTTATGGGGCTTTATTCAAGATTATGGCACATGGTTCGACACCGCTCACCATGACTGTCAATGATAACGTAACAGCAGTTTCCAAAACTGTATCCAAAACAGCAAAATATAAGGCAAAATGCAGTATATAGCAGCAATTTGCACTTCATTGCTGTACTTTTAACCTGACACTACCGATAACAAATATAGTGTTCACCCGGCAGTACTTTATTTGCATTTTCAACACAATTAGGTTAAATTTCAACTCGCAGGTTTCGGAGATAATAATATTCTGGAGAAAAAAAGATTAAAGTCCTTGTTTTGATCTTAATTGCATTTGGGCTGACGGTTTTTGCTGCCGCCCCGGCGGTTGCCGATTTTGCCGGTTCTGCTAATACACTGTCGATGTCTCAGGAAGAGATGCAGGAAGAGGAAGAGATGCAGGAAGAAGAGATGCAGGAGCAGCAGGAGGAAAAGAAAGAAGAGGCCGGCCAGGAAGAGGAAGCTGAGGAAGAACCCGAAGAGATGGAGGATGAGCAAAAATTGACGGATATTGAGGATGAAATCCCTGATGTATTGAAATATTACAGGGAAAAGTATGAAGATAAATATGATTATCTGTTCGAGGAAGTATGGGCCGCCATCAAAACCTCTCTCGAACAAACCAATTGCATGATTATAAAGGAATCATACACACAAAACGATGAAGGGTTGTTCAAAGGCTCGATTCACTCGGATTTTTGCGTTCATGCCACTGGCGAGGACACCACTCTTGCAGTGCTGAGAAGATACAGCTTGAAAGTTCCGTTTATTCGCGGCGGGGTGTGGGTTACGGCTCGTATGCAGTATAAGTTTGTGGTCAGGGAGAAAGACGATGGCAGTGTCAGCCTTTTGCTCCGAGGCGAAATAAGCGGTATGGAAGCTTATGTGACCGAAGAAGTTCATTTCTTTAAATCCAATGGCTACCTCGAAACCTTAATGCTCGATAGGATTAGGCGGAACCTCGAAAATGGAGGATGAAATTAATTAGGTTAAACTCAAAAAGAATCAACTAATCATAATTAAGGTAGTTATAAAAGACATTCAACAACAAAGTGCAAGGCATACAATTTATTATGCTCGAAAACCTTGCATAAAGTATGACAACCCCCTGCTGGCCTGGCTCACTTCCCCCTTAATAAAGGGGGATTTAGGGGGTTGTAATTTCAACTATTTCCTGCTTAATAAAGGGGGATTTAGGGGGTTGTTCTTTTCCTTAATATTGCAAATGTACTCATAATTTTATCTTAGTCGACTTTTTGAGTGAACCCTAATTTTCAATTAATTATCAATTTCCGTTTAATTTTCAATCAATTTCTAATTAGTGCGGGATTAGAATTTATCCAATATCAAACCGCCGGCCACTATGTCGCCGCTTTCGTAGAGTACCACCGACTGCCCGGGCGTTACGGCCCGGCGGCGGGTTACGAATTCAACCGATAGTATACCATCGGCGTCTATACTGCAAAAGGCATCCTCGCCCGGATCATTGTACCGTATCTTTACATTAAATTTGCGTTTGCCCTCTAATCTATCATACTTGGCCATATTCACGTTGTCGGCAAGCAAGCCCTTGCAGAGCAGGCCCTCGCCCTCGGCAACTTCTATCAGATTAAGCCCGGCATCGATATTTTTCACGTACAGCGGCCTGGCGTGGGTTACTCCAATGCCCTTGCGCTGGCCGATGGTGAAATTTACAAATCCGCTGTGGCGCCCCACCACTTTGCCATCCATTATTATATTGCCTTCGCCAATTTTCCTATCCAGTCCGGGAATTGCCCTTCTCAGGAAATTCCTGTAATTATTATCAGGAATGAAACATATTTCCTGCGATTCGGATTTATCGAAAGTGGGCAGGTTGAATTTCTTGGCAATCTGCCTTGTCTCGGATTTCAATAGGCCGCCAACGGGAAGA
This sequence comes from Bacteroidota bacterium, assembly GCA_024278075.1. Classification (GTDB taxonomy): domain Bacteria; phylum Bacteroidota; class Ignavibacteria; order Kapaibacteriales; family UBA2268; genus JAJRTW01. The sequence goes on from JAJRTW010000216.1 coordinate 6,552, forward strand.
AGCGTGCGCGCGAGCTGCTTCTGATCCAGCCCCCAGATTACATAGGACTGGTCTTTGTTCGGATCCCTGCCTTTAGAGATAACGTAACGTGCGGCCGAATCGTCATACCGAACAGATGAATAATGCCCCGTTGCTATGTAATGCGCCCCAATCCGGTCTGCTTTGTCGAGGAAGTATCCCCACTTTACCAGCTTATTGCACTGCACGCAGGGATTTGGCGTCCGGCCTTTCAAATATTCATCCACAAAATCCTTTATTATCGTCTTTCCGAAAACATCGGTCAGGTCGACAAGCTTGTGTTCAATTCCGAGCACTTCGCATACCTTGTGGGCATCAACGGTGTTTTGGTAGGTGCAGCAGCCGTTTTGGTTTTCCGCGGCCATGCACTCATCGTCGATTTTGTGCGTGGTGATAGTTAATGCCATAACATCATAGCCCTGCTCAAGAAGCAGAGCGGCCGCAGCAGATGAATCCACACCGCCCGACATCGCAATCAGCACTTTGTTCTTATCTAATTTCATTGTTCCGTCTGTAGTTAATTTCTTTGATTATAATATCTTTAATCTTCATTTAGTCCGCGGGTTAAAAACCCGTGGCTGTTAATTGCCCCCTTGCAGGCCAAACACCAAATAATAATGCACCGGATAATACGTTGAAGCCATTGAATTTATTTTATATTGCATCTTTATTGCAATATATCGAAATATTTTTTTGTTAATAACCTGTCAATCCATATATTTGTAGTTCTTATTTAAAACGAGAATGAAAAGGAACCGAAATGTCAAGAAGATGTGAATTAACCGGAACAACCGTAATGGTCGGCAATAATGTGTCGCATGCCCACAATAAAACACGCCGCCGTTTTCTGCCCAATTTGCAGACTAAGAAAGTGTGGATACCGGAAGAAGGCCGCTTTATTAAGATAAAAGCCACCGCAAGGGCGTTCAGGACGCTCGACAAAAAGGGCTATTATGCCATGATGAAAGATTTAAAAGCTAAAACGAAATAGATTGAATTATATTAAGTTAAGTAATATTAGACTAATGCATCATCTCATAAACAAATGATAACTATTTGTTGTAGTTCATGCAATGTATATGTAGTGGCAGGTTCGTAACCTGCCTGAATTTTTGTACTGCCAGTTGTAACAACTGGCAGTACAAAAAGGGTGGCTATTTTAGTGTCATAGTGAGCGGAGTCGAACTATAGACACGATCGGCCTGGCTCAGGATAAACTGCGTGAAGAATCCAGTATTCATGCGGTTTCTGGATTCTTCGCTCCACTCGGTTACGCACTGAATGACACTCTTCACACAAACTCTTGTGCTGCAGTGGCAGCAAAAATCGAATTTTTCCACAATTCTCTTATAGTTTATTTCAAAAAAAAATGCTATTATTAAAATTGTTATGGCTGCAAATGATGGTCCATAAATCACCGCATCTGCATGTAAATAATGCAATTTGCTGAAATAAATATACTTAATCTACTATCGGAATTACATTCACAATGCTTAGCCGATGAAATTATTGTCCCATAGAATCCTTCCTTTATTTCTATTATTGGCCCTATCTTCATTACATTTAAATGCCAAGCCGTCCTTTATTCACACGGATGAGTATATTCTAAATGATATTCAATCTTTCCCCGAAGATTCAACAATTATTATCGACAATGGCGACCCTTTCATATTGGACAATAATGTTGATTTCCCCAATCGTGGTGTCCGCTATTACCAGGACTTACTGAAAGTCAACCCAAGCGAGAACTCGCTAAGCACTTTTGTTAACCTTGTTTATGGCAATCTTATCCACCAGCGGGAAGATATAAATATTGCTGACATTGGTTTCCCTTTTAAACTGGTATTCACCTATAACAGCGGCAGCTCGTTCCGCGGAAGGTATGGCAACGGCTGGCAAATGAATTATGGCCTAAGGTATGTGGCCAATAATCACAGCCGAAACATCATAATCGTTTATCCCGACGACAAAACCGAGATTTTTATCCGGATAAATTCCGGAGCCTATTCCGCAAGCTACGGATGCAGCGACAGCCTTGTGAAAATCGAGGGCGGCTATAAGCTAATTATGTGGAACGACGAATATAATAACAATAAATACAACAACATCGATGATTATTCCGAATATTATTTCGATTCGCCAAGCCATCATTATGTAACAAAAATTGCCGGACGAAACGGATTAGAGGTTGCATTGGAATATGATGAAGAATTGCAGCTTGCCGCAATCGGCTATCCCTCGGGACGCAGGCTGGAGCTTCAATATATCGACGGCTATTTGCATAGGATTGAATTGCCGGGGGCGCTTGAATTGGAATATGTTTATGATGAATTCCATAATTTGGCGGAAGTAAAATATCAGGATGGAAGCAATATTCGATATGATTATTACCCGGAGTGTTTCTACCTGAGAGGCATTGCCGATAAAAACGATAACGCCTTCGAATATATTTATAACGATTTCTTCTCGGTCGAATCAATTTCGATGGCGGGCGCAAGCGGCGTTATCTCATTGGCTTATGACACAACCGGCAGGCAGGTTCATGTGCTTGTCGGCGATTCGCTTTATAAGTCGTATCACTATGATGAAAAAGACAGGATAAGCAAAATAGTTGACAAGAACGGCAACTCGATTGAAAGGCAATGGAACGCAATATATCAGATGGTTTCGGAAACCAACCCCAAAGGATACGTTACCCTATATGAGTATGGCATCAGGAACAATGTTACGAAAATCACCGACCCCGCCCAGCGCACCAAGTCATACTTATGGGACACCGAATATAATAAAATTCTTAGTATAACCGATGAGCGAAATAATGAAACCAAATATTATTATGATGCAAAGGGCAACCCGGAACTCATCGAAGATGCCGCGGGGAATTCAGCGAGTTTGATATATTATGACAATGGCTTGGTGGCGCAATATTACAATAAACAGAACAATCTAACACTCTTCCAGTATGACGATTATGGCAATCTGATTAAACTGATTGACGCCGAATCCAATGAATATCTATATGAATATGATGCAATGGGCAATTGCACCCGGCTGGCCGGCCCCGAAGGAAATGAGTATGACTTTACTTATAACGCTTCCGGAAGGTTAGGCTCAGCCAGGGTTCCCGGCGGCGGGCAAAAGCTGTTTAGATATGACATGGCCGGCAATATTATTTGGGAAACAGATTGGAGCGGGAATGCAACCAAATACGAATATAAGAACAATTATTTGTCTGCCATTGAATATCCTAACAAAGCGGAGATAAATATTAAGCGTGACCGGTTAGGGCGTCCCGGAGTATTAATCGACTGGCAGAATGATTCGACGGTTTTCAGATATGATATTTTGGGAAGGCTTGTTGAATTGATTAAAGGGAATAAGGATAAAATTTATTTCGGATATGACAAGGCCGGCAATATAAGCAGCGTTAATAGCAGCCGAAGGCAATGGGCATTCAATTATGATAAGCTTAACCGGCTAATCATAAGCACCGGCCCAATCGGCTTTCCAATTTATTTCGATTATGGCCCCACGGGCAATCTGATCTCGGAAACCGACAGAAATGGGTATGAAACTAACTATAAATATGATTATCTGAACCGGATTAGCAAGATAAATGAACCACCATTTCTTACAACAAGTATTCAATACGACAAGGCCGGCAATATCATTTCAATATCCGATACGAATAATATCCGCTACCGCTATGATTATAATTCTTTAAATAAATTAGTACGCATAAGCGACCCCCTGTCAAATATATATTTATATAAATATGACGACAACGGCAACCTTATTAAGTATACCGGGCCGCTGCAAAATTCATATCAATTTGTGTACGACAATCAAAACAGGCAGACGGCATTGAGCAATAGTGACAGCCGCACTACCTACCGGAGCTATGATGTTAATGATAACGTGGTTTCCGTATTGATGCCGGACAGCTCTTATTACGAATACCAATACGACATAATGGGCAACTTGCTATCGGCCAAAGGCCCGGGAAATAATATAAAAACATACAGCTACGACAAAGGGAATCGCCTGACAGAATATACAGATGTAATGAACAACCGGTATTCTTTTTTGCATGAGACCCATGGGAATCTAAGAAAAATTACCGGCCCGCTTCACAGCGAAATCGAATATGATTATGACATTGAAGGCAACCTGTCCGCCGCCACCAACAGCAGTCTCAGAGACATTAGAATTCATTATGATAATTCAGATAGAATCAAAGAAATTATTGGGGCTATGGACAACCGGCTGGATTTCGATTATGATTTGAATGGCAATATTATTTCGGTGAAAAATGCCGCCGGTACGAATTTCATACTGGCCTACGACAACCAAAACCGGCTAATATTGAAAAGCATTGAAGGCTGGGAAGACAAGTTCACAAGTTATAATTACGATCTGTCGGGAAATATAATTCGCGAAGTTAATGCAAAACTCAATCCGACTGATTACACTTACGACCGATTAAACCGGCTGGCCGAAGTGAAAAACGCCATGGGCGACTCTTTGCTTTTTGATTATAACGCAATCGGCAACCTAACAAGAATTGAGGATTATGGCGGCTTCCGGGCGGAGTTCGGTTATGACGCCGGCAATAGGGTTGTTTCAATCATTAACTCGCTTGGCCATAGCATATATTATAGCTATGACAATGCCGGCAGAGTGATCTCCGGAGCGGATGAAAATTCTCATCCCACAAACTATCTTTACGATAACTCCGGCAACCTGCGAAAGATAATAACTCCGATGAATACCAGGCATTCTTTTGAGTATGATAAGAAGGGTAATTTGCTGCTTTATGTGAATCCGTCCGGCGACTCAACTGCTCTTGCTTTCGACCAACTGTCGCGAATCGAATCAATAATATATGCCGCCGGAACCAGATATGAATTTGGCTACGGGCTTTCGAGTGAAATAACGAGCATCGGATACCCAGGCCGCTCTGTGGTAAAATTTGGCTACGACCCTTTGAACAGGCTCAAAGCAATTGAATATCCTGATTCCTCTGCGGCTATGCTTGGCTATGACATCAATTCCAATATCAATCTGATAGCCCAACCAAGAAATAATACGAAATTAACTTATGATGAGTTCGACTATCTAACTGAAATATCCTTAAGGGACGAATCTATTAAATTCGAATATGATATTTTAGGAAATATTGTCAGCCGGGCAAATGAAGGATTTGTTGAGAGATATAGTTACAACGAATTAAATGTACTTCAGGAAATAAAGCATAGCTTGGTGCCGCCAAGAAATTTCAGCTATAATTCTTTTGGAGACCTGACGACAATCACAAATGAGAACAATGGGAAGCAATCAATAGAATATGATAAATTGAGGCGGGCAACCCGAATTTATGATGATTCCTTGTCATTTTACTCCTATGTTTATAATAGAAACGGGAGTTTGCGGGCCACAAGAAATAAAAACAATTTCACTAAGGGCTTCGAATATGATTCCCTGAACAGATTGACTAATATTATTGATTCGCGGGAAAATCTCTACTCTTTTGAATATGACTATTCAGGACGGCTTTCGGGCATCCTTACTCCGAATCAAACCGAATATGAATTCAACTATAACAAAGCGGGATATATTGGCCAAATAGACAATCCATCGGGCAGCTATGCTCAAATCGCTTACGATAGCAGCGGGAGAATATCGTCGCTCACAGACGGAAATAATAGCTACCGCCTGAATTATAATTTGAACTATTATTCTGAGAATAAAGTCCGCTCAATTGTCGATCCTTCGAATCAAACTTTGGATTTTGGTTATGACTTGCAGGGAAATTTAATTAATATCACCGACTGGGCAAACCGGCAATACCAATTTTCCTACGATTCGAGGAATAGGTGCAATGGCATTACCGGGCCTGTTAATTCACAGGATTACTATTTTAGCCCAACTGGGAATCTAACCCTTCTGGTAAATAACCAGGCCGACAATGTGTTGTACCGGCACAATAATATGAACAGGCTGCTGAATAAAGTAAATTCGGACAATAAAACCGTGTCGTATCTTTACATAAATTCAGGCGAGCTCCTCGTGGTTGACAACACAGCTTTATCAATCGGCCGTTCGGTTTTCTACCGTGACGAATTCGGAAGGATTGATTCGCTTAAAGTTTCTTATGGCGATGATTTATCCCGAAAAGTATTCTACTCCTACGACAATGAAGGGAATTGCAATAAGATTGGGACTCACTCCGGCGGCCATACATCGTATTCATACAATGAGCACAATGAAATCGTATACATGGAATATGGCAGCGCTATCACTAAAATCGAATATGATGGTGCGGGGAACATCATTAAAATCGAATACCCCAACGGCGTAGAGGCCGGCTGCCGGTATGATTCGGGCAATAAGGTGCAAAGCCTGACATACACGAAAGGCAATTCTGTATTATTCAGCCAGGATTACGGCTATGAACGCATTGGCAACTTAACCTCGGCCTCCGACAGCCACGGAGAATCCTTCGAATATCAATATGACGCCCTTAGCCGCCTCCGCTTCGTAAGGCACGCTTCAAGCGATACAACAGCCTTCGAATACGACGCAAATGGCAACAGGATAAAGGAAATAATAAATGGCTACGAAACCGAGAGCGATTACAACGGCGAGAATATGCTTACAAATTACGGCGATAAATTATTTGAATTTGACGGCAGGGGGAATTTGATTTCAGTTTCGGAAAACGGCCTGGCCACCGAATTTATTTATGACGGCGAAAACAACCTGATTGCTATGAAGAAAAACGATTCCGTCTTCCTCGAACTTTATTACTCCTATGAAAAAGCATTGATTGGCATGAAGACCCGGACGAAGGCCTTTTTCCTGAATTCGAAAATCAAATCCATCTCCGATAGCAATAAAACCGAAAAAATAATCCGCGAATATGGCCATAATTTTGAAGCTATACGAAGCTATAACTATGCCGCCAGCCCGGGCAGCCGCCAGCTGCAAATAGTCAGCTTCTACGATTTTGCAAACGATATGGCCTACTATGTGCATAACGATGCTATGGGCAATACGAGGCTGATAACCGACGAAAACGGAGATATAATTTCCAGTTTCCTTACCGATCCGTTCGGGAAAACGATAATAAAAGACGACACCTTGAATTTTAAATTCTTCTATGCGGGCATGATTTGGATAGAGCCGCTGAAAATGTATTACGACGGCAAAAGATTCTATAATCCCGAACTCGGAAGATATATGCAAAAATCCCCCGATTTCTTCGCAAGCTCAACTAATCAATATATCAGAAGAAGTAATAATCCGTTCCGGCCTTGCCGAGACAGCCTTATAAATGAGCCGCGACTTGATTTGAATATCCTTGCCAAGAGAAATAAATCGAAAAGGATACTGCGGCCCGAAGATTTTGAAATAAATTCCGACGGGCTTATCACCGAATTCATAGGCAGCAAAATCCACAAACAATTCAAAGATTTCGCCTTTTATGGGCTTAAGCAGATGGTGGAGTTTGACTATAAACCTTTGGATAAATACGGGATGGCCGGAAGCTTCGTGGAATTCAAAACCATAGACGATTACTTTATCAGGTTCAACCGGCCGGCTCGCCCTTTTCGGCGGAGGCCCATCGGGAGATTAGCTTTTACTCCTTTATTGCCGGAAGATTTATTCGAGCAATATCTGTTCAAAAACGGCACTTTTAATTATTGGGAATTCATTTTTAAGAATCCCAAGCCACGTTTTGATTTTGACAGTTTTGTATACGACATCCGGACCGAAAGCATCAGGCCAAGCCATAGCGTGATTGATGGCATAAGGTCATTGCGCCCCGAATCTCCTTAATTAGGCGTTTGCATTCATGATCCCGGGCATAGCAACCTGCAGCAAATACGTGATTTTGGCTTTTTAGGCCTTGAGGAAAGAAACAGCATAGCAAATGTATTTCGGAAAAATTTCCCGAAGCATTCTAAACGTAAGGCACTTGATCCGATGATGATGATTTATGAAAGCATTAATCCGAAATATGATGGATTCGATAAGATTGATAGCATTCTTGATTTTGCAAAAATAGTTAGAAGCGGAGGGGTTTACGATTTTATCATCCGGAGACACATTGACAAATACGGGCTTAAAAGAGATTTTAATGTTACGTGGACGCCCGAGATAAACATCGGGAACTACATCCCGAATTATAGAATCGCCACTGACATTGCCAGATATAACTCCGCCGGGCTGGGCAATGAAATTGATTATTTATTGGACGTCCACCCCTTGGGGATTATGCCCGGCACAAGCTCTTATAAATTAGCCGATGAGATTGGCAATATTAATAATCCCGGGTATTCGAATTTCCCATCGATTTATACAAAACGCAGGATTATTGAAATTCCTGGCTTGTCGAAGTAGTCAGAATGCAAGTGGGGTTTATCACCTATGGCGATATTACCGCTTCATGGCACATATACTACAAATATTTAATTCCTACTGAATTTATTACAATTAAATTTGTTACAATTATCCCGTCAGCGATAGAATAATTGTAGTAATAGTGACAATTTCCATAGCCAATTCCCATAGCCAATTCCCATAGCCAATGCCATCGGGATTGAATAAACCAAGCAGACTTTTTCTGCGGAAAACAGGAGTCTTTTTTTATGCAAACCTGATTATTAAGCCGTCAATTACTTAGATTGCCCTCAAAAAGTACTAACTGTTTATTGTTATAGTAATTACGAAAACTATTCAATTAGAAAGTGCAAGGAAATGGATTTATTATGCCCTTATGCCTTGCAGATTGTAGGACAACCCCCTGCTCGCTTTGCT
>JAJRTW010000217.1 GCA_024278075.1 Bacteroidota bacterium
AATTAATTTCAATAAATGGTTTTAACGAATTCCTATTATTGATTTTAACGAATTCCTATTATTGATTTTAACGAATTCCTATTATTGATTTTAACGAATTCCTATTTATTGATTTTAACGAATTCCTATTATTGATTTTAACGAATTCCTATTATTGATTTTAACGAATTTCGTAAATTGCAGGCATTCGGAACCAGACATGAATCATAACGTAGCCACAATATTGTTCACAATAATATTCTTTGATGCCTAAATTAAGATATTTCCTATTGGCAACAAGGCCGAAGACCCTCCCGGCCGGCATTATTCCGGTTTTTATTGGTTCGGCCGCCGCCTATTCCGATGGCCATTTCCAGTGGTTCTATAGTTTCATAGCTCTAATTTGCTCTATATTAATCCAGGTCATCACGAATTATATTAACGAAATTTATGATTTTAAACGAGGCGCCGACACTCCGGACAGGCTGGGGCCGCAGCGTGCTGTTGCCTCGGGATTGATAGGCCAGCGCGAAATGAAATATGCGACAATTCTATTGGTTGTTTGCACGTTCCTGCTTGGATTGATCCTGACCGCCGAGGCGGGATGGCCAATTTTAGTTGTTGGCATTTTGTCTCTGATTTTTGCATGGGCCTACACCGGCGGGCCATTCCCGCTGGCTTATAAAGGTATATCTGATATCTTTGTGCTTATTTTCTTCGGAGTAATTGCCGTATGTGGCACGTATTATATCCAGATGAAAAGTATAAATATAGAAATATTTCTTATGAGTTTTGCCCCAGGGTTTCTATCGATGAACATACTCGGCATCAATAACATTCGCGACATCGAAACAGACCGGAAAGCGGCCAAGAATACGCTCGCCCTGCATTTGGGCAGAGATAATGCCCTAAGATTATTTGCCGTATTATACATCCTTAGTTTCCTTATTCCCATCATGTTATATTTAATTAATTCTAATATTTTTGTTCTATTGCCAATCCTCACCGCTCCGATGGCTTTCCATATCGCAATAGAACTAAGAAAAAAGCACGGAGCCGCATTGAACGGTGTATTGGCCAAAGCCGGAATGCTCTTACTATTGTATGGAATATGTATGATTGTCGGGTTATTATCTTGATTTTCTCGTTTTTTTAGCCTATCTTGCCCATGGAATTCATCAGTGTTTTATGCCTCTTTGTTCTATTATTCTTTATTCGTTAATCGCTTTGATAGCACCATAAATAGTAATGCTTAGGAGTCACAATATCAATAATTCTTTACAATTAATTCTTATATTAATAATCAACAAATAATAATAATCAACTAAATTATGAGCGCCAGCAAATCGAAATCAACAAGTGATGTTGAAAAAGTATATCTGGAATCCGGGCTTGAAGTCAATCCGGTTTACACCAGCGAAGATATAGAAAAGTCAGGCACTATCGACGACATAGGCCGGCCCGGGGAGTATCCCTTCACACGCGGCATCCACTCGCTGATGTATCGCAAAAGGCCATTCACAATCAGGCAATATGCGGGGTTCGGCACACCGGAGGAGACCCACGAGCGGTTTTTATACCTTATCAAGAACGGCCAAACAGGGCTGAATGTTGCCTTCGACCTGCCCACGCAAACCGGCCTCGATTCTGATGACCCGCGGGCAGTAGGCGAAGTCGGACGCGTTGGAATGGCGGTGGACACTCTCGCAGATTTCGAGGAAGTTTTCAAGGGTATTGACCTCGACCAAATCACCGTATCGCTGACTATTAACGGCTCGGCTATTATCCTTGTTGCTATGTATTTTGCCATGGCACAGAAATATGGGTTCGATATCCGGAACCTCCGCGGCACTGCTCAAAACGATATTCTTAAGGAATTTATCGGCCGTGGCACATGGATTTTCCCTGTCGATAAATCCGTCAAACTTGTTGTGGATACTATTGATTATTGCGCCCGTGAAGTGCCGAAGTATAGTCCTGTAAGCGTATGCGGGTATCATATTCGCGAATCGGGGGCCAATCCCGTCCAGGAAATGGCCTATGCTTTCTGCATTGCAAAGGCCTATATCGACGAGACATTGAAGCGCGGCATTACCATTGATGAATTCGCCTCACGCCTGTCCTTCAATTTCGATATTTACGGCAATTTGTTCGAGCAAATCGCTAAGTTCCGTGCCGGCAGAAGATTGTGGGCCAAAATAATCAAAGAGGAATATAAAGCCAAAGATGATAAATCCTGCTGGCTGCGAATGATTGCCGGCGGTGGCGGTGGCGGCCTGACCAAGGAACAGCCGGAGAACAATATTGTCCGAAGTGCGTATTATGCCTTAATCAGTGCGTTGTCCGGCACTCAGACTATGGCACTTTGCTCCTACGACGAGGCCTATACTATTCCCACGGAGAAAGCTGCGGAAATTTCGCTTAGGACTATGCAGATAATGATTCACGAAATGGGCATTTGCGATACCGTCGACCCGCTGGCCGGTTCGTATTACGTTGAGACATTAACTAATGAAATGGAAAAGGCCATTATCGAGCAAATGAAGGAAGTATCCGCCCAAGGCAATATTATTGAAGCTATTGCTGCCGGAAAAATCCAAGAGGATATCTCGAAGCAGGCATACCGGCGTGAAAAGGCTGTGCAGGACGGTGAGGTGCTTAAGGTAGGTGTAAATTGTTATAAAAAGGAAGAGGAAGCGAAAACGATAGAATTCCATCCCTACAACGAGCAGCACGCAGTCAAGCAAATCGAAAAACTGAGGAGAATTAAGGCCGAAAGGAATTATGCCCAAGTGCAAAGAACACTTGAGCAACTGAAATCGGATGCGATCAATGACCAAAATGTTATGCCGGCCGTTATTGAAGCAGTCAAGGCCTATGCCACCGTTGGGGAAATTGCAGGTGCTTTAAAGGATGTTTATGGCGAATATGAGGAGCAGATTTATTTTTGATAGCATAATTGTTGAAGAAATCCCTCTAAATCTCCCTTTGAAACAAGCTCGCTTGGTAAAGGGAGAATTTGACATTTACCCCATTTTTCAAAGGGGGTGGCTCCAGCGGAGCCGGGGGTTTTGAATAAAAAAAAGCCCATAGAGTAAAAACCTACGGGCTAAACGAATTCTTAAATATCAATTCTTAATTCTTACTTATGCTTCTCCCTCATATCGGCGGCACGTTCTGTAATTTCCTGAATATCCTGCACCAATTCACTCCAGCCGTACCATAAAGCATAATCTGGACTTTGATGGAACACACCCTGGAAAGCCCTCATCCGGTGCTTCAGGAACATCTTGAACAACTTCTGCTCGATAACAGTCGGAGCGTCATGGAAAGTAAGCAAATCCGGGAACGGGTAGGAATAGCTATCCGGCTTCTTGAGCACTCCGTCTTTGTACAATCCGGCAATAATCCTGATAGCCTTTGCCATCAAATGGTCGGCTTCCTGAATCATCTTGTCGCCCTTTTCCAGCTCCTGCTTAGCAAAATTCCCCGAGTGGCAAGTATTGCAAGTTTTCAACATCTTATTTCTTTCCCTATCGAAATCCTCTTGTGTAAGCCTTGCAACCTGAGCCGCCTTGACAACATCCAACCTTGCCGTTGGCTTGCCATCGGGGTCAAGAACGCCAAGAGCCTGGAGTATTGTTGCCTGGTCGGCGGCCCATTGCTTATCCTCGGGCAATGGCAAACGTACAGCGAGAAATCCCCATGCCGTCCTTACTTCATGGTCGCCATCCTGCATGTGGCAGGTCTGGCATGTTGGGGCAGATGCTGTTTCCGGCAATATACCTTTTTGCTTCAGATTATGGCGGACACCATGCTTGGAGCTTGAGTACATTTCCCACTGCGGGTGGTCGAAACCCATGTGGCAGGTCTTGCAGGCCTCCGGTTCCCTTGCTTCTTTCACCGAGAAGGTATGCCGCGTGTGGCAGGCATCGCATGATGCAACTCCAAATCCGCCGCCGCCTTTTGCCTTCAAATCCTTAATCTCGGCCTTTGTTTTCAGGCCAATCTTGTGGCATCCCCCGCAGCCTTTCATCCCATCGGAGAGCAAGCTCGGCATTCCGTGAGTGGTTGGCATTGCATTTAATGCAGCCCAAGCCATGGCATGTTTGCCTTTCGAGAACTGGCCGACTTGTTTATCGTGGCAGGTGCCGCAGGTTTCCGGCGTAGGGATATCAACCTTAGATACATCTTTTGCAGAGTTGTGGCCATCGCCATGGCAAGTCGAGCAGGTAACATCATTCTTGCTGTGCTTGCTTAATTCCCAGTCGGTTACCGCTCCGGGAGTAATTTTCTTGTGGCAGTCAATGCAGTTTTCGGCAGGAGCCGAAAAAGGCAGAAACAGAAGAAATGAAAGTAGTATATATAATCGCTTCATCGTATGAACCTCCTTTGTAAAATATACATATTGCAGTGAAATAATTTAAGATTTTTGTGCGTTTCAAAACTTAAATGCAATGCAAAGTAGCAAATAAAATTGGTTTGAACAAGACTAAAATATCCGAATATATAGCACTCAAATCAGATATTTAATAATACACAGATAAATGCAAACTCCAACCCCGGAAACTAAGATATTATTTAGGAAAGACAATGTTATTAAAGAATTCGCTTAATAAGAGGGGATGTAGCCTGAATAATTAATTCAAGATTTAGAACCGGAGCAAATACTCCGAATATATTCTAAGAATATAAACTCCCATCCCTTTGCCTAAATTCCGATTTAGGATGGGCAATATGTTAATAATCAGTAGTGTCCGGTTAAAAAGCAGTGAATAAGTTGGTAATCACAATTATAGCCTATATTTTGCCCTATATAACGCTGGTTTAGATACAATTTCGTATCATTGCAATTATAATAATATTACTTGTCATTCCGGACCCCGTCCGGAATCCATCTTAATATAGCCACATAGCACGTAAATACTGGATTCTGAAACGAGTTCCGCAATGACAAATCATAATTATTAGGTATAAATTAGGAACGTCT
>JAJRTW010000218.1 GCA_024278075.1 Bacteroidota bacterium
CTATGCTCTTTGCTCTTTTTTTCTTATTTTTCTTCATCGGATAGGTGACTTTTTATTTGTTGTTATTCTTTGTTTAACTAATTGCAATATAACAAATTGGAGTCACTTCTCCGTGTTTTACTCTGGGAATTTAGGTATTATTATTGCTTAGTATTTATCATAGTATATTACAGTGCAGTATCTTCAGAGTATCATGTTGATACTGCACTATCTTTTATTTATTGTGGGAGGCAGCCAAAATGATATTTGTAAGAGTTCTTTTCTGTTTTCTTATTGCTTTATTACTTTCAGATTGTTCATATTTAGGTTTTAAAGGAAAAATTCAAGGAACTGATATCTTTAGGAAATTTATCAGATTAGATACGATATACAAATTACCGTTTTCAATTAGAAATAAAGGAACTGCTTTACCCTTAATTAAAAAATATGGAGATTCTGTTTATTTTCTTAATCCTGACCAGTTAATCTCAAACAATATCTTCAAAATTATGTTCTTTAATGATATTAACAAGATTGATTCTCTTTCTTTTCAATTACCAGATGACATTGTATATATATCCTTCGCCGCTGACTACGATATTAGTAAGAAATATATTGCATTGCTTACTTACGATAACATTATTATTTACAATAATGATTCAAATATTATTAAACCTATTGTAAGATTTAATACTAGACATACATATAGTAATATTAAAATATCTGGTGATTCTTGTATCATATATGGATGTGAAATTAGTTCAAGCAACATGGGATCCAAAACGCACACGACAATTGGCATTATTGATATAATACAAGAAAAGTTTGTATTAAAAAGTGAACTGCCTGATCCTCAAGGAGTAAACTTTACGTTGTTTACGCCAAGAAAATTAATTGACTATGATGATGGTAAGTTGTTACTATCTGATGCAACAAACTATTTAATTAGAATCTTTGATAACGACTTAAATATTTTGGATACTATATCCCGCAAGCCTATCAAATGGCAATATATTGATGATAATAGTTACAATAAAGTAAAATTGCCCAAGCTGATAAATGGAAGTTATGATGTGAAGGCGACGATTAATTCACTAAGGCCTTTATTAAATAGCGGTAGTTTGATTAAAAAAGTAAATTTTATCAATAATTATACCATTCTCATCTCCTGGATCGATGAGATCAAACAAACGAATTTTGATATTTGGGAAGAAATAGATGGTGATTGGACATTGGTCATGAGTGATCAATTAGGCTATAGACCCAAAAAGTCGGATAAATTTTATGAAATGAAACGAGTTCCAATAAGCCAGGATTATTATTGTAGTGATTCTTTTATATTGGGATTGGATCCTTTACCATTTAATATTTATCAATGGGATGGCACACTTGGAGAATTATATGAAGCTACTGATGATTATTATATATATAATGAACTGTCATATTCTTTATTCATTCATAAATATGTTAAATAGGACGCGACATAGTTTATGAAAACATTGAGCCAATATCTAAAACTGAATCTTATTATAATCGCATTGATATCATGCAATAATACCTACTTATATGTTGAGGACTTGAGAGGTGAAAGAGTTAATATTGGAATAATAAAAGGGGCTAAAGAGATAAATTTTGTGATATTTTATGGTCCCTATTCTTGTTACAATTGCTTCAGAACACTTGAAACCTCAATTTCGAAATTTAATCTAAATGGCTATTTAACAAAAGTGATTGTTTTAATTCGTTCTGGTAATTCTACTATCAGTAAAAGAAGAGATATGGGTGATGCAAAGAGAATTTTTAAAAAACCGAAAAATTATTATTTTGACATCCATGAGGGAATTTCAGACACTTGGCCTCCAAAATATCTGGAAGGTGGCCTTTTCGGGAAATTCAATGTTGATATAACTCCTGCGCTATTGATATTGCATTCAGATTATCCATATGAATTCTTCTCATATAACGAATTATTCGATACGAATGGCCGTCTAAAGATCAAAACGTTCAATCAATTAAAATAACATGGATCATTCTTCAAAATATTTTAGTGTATTCATACTAATATTAACCATCCTTGCGAGCGTTGGCACCCACGCCCAAACCCGAATATCGCTGACCGCCTCGCAAACCATGGCTGACGATTGGAAACGCGGCGAGATGCGGACAATCGAAATGTCCAATTCGTTCGACACAAGGCAGCAATTCAGAATCGATACCCTCCGGGTTTCACTATCCTTTAAATATGCTATTGGCGTGATCTATGAAAAAAGCAATTCTCATTCAACCACTTTGATCTTGCCCACCGACAACATCTTGTCCGGCGAAGCGGTATTAAAATATCCGATCGGATGGAAATTAGACCCATTCTTCTCGGCCTCTTTCAACACCCAGCTAACCGAATCGTTCAAGAAAATCAAGGACCAAAAAAAAGGAACCGCAAAGCTTTGGGACCCCGTTATATCATTCCAAAGCTGGGGTTTTGCCTATTTGGTGAAGGGCAGTGCCAAAGACAAACTTGAATCAAGACTGGGCTTTTCGCTGAAGCAAATCCGCACAACCCAATATCCGGCGCTGGCCGACGACAGGAAAACCCGCGATATAGTCGAAAGATACAAAGCCGAATCAGGCATTCAATGGAAAACCGAAAGCTATGTTCAGCTCGATTCATCAACCAACTACCGCAGCAGCCTGGATTTATACAGCTCATTCGACGATCTGGCAATATGGGCAATTATTTGGGACAATGAAATTCAAATATCGATTTGGGAGGTTTTTGCTGTTGTCCTGAAGGTTGATGTCCTGTATGACGAGACAATAAGTTTTAGCACTCAGTACAAACAAAGCTTTCGGTTCGGTGTGGTGGCAAATATTTGACACAGGCATTCTTCACTAAGCCAAGCGACCAGGCGAGGAAGCATCTACCCCCTGTGATGCTCATCTTTCTCCGAAATAATATAATCCAGCAGGCCTTTGCCAAACTCAGAGGCCGTGCTGACATCACCGGCATTTATCTCCACATTATTCAGCAATTGCAATCGCAGCACATCGCCGTCCACCCGCTTATTGGGGAAAATCCCGCCGAAAAAGAAGCCCATCTGCTCAAATTGGCCCTCTATCCTTCCGGTTTCGGGGTCGTTCAGCGGCAGGTCGAGGTAGATGCAATTGGCACCAATATTACAAAAAGTGTCAAGCAATGTTTTGACAACAGAGATAAGGTTTTCGCCATAAGTATCAACCGTTATCAGTGCCTGGTTGTGGTCTTCCCGCAATAAAACACGCAGTTCAGCGGAAGATGTAAGCGGGGCTTTTCTCTCTTCGGCTTCGGTCAGTTTTCCACTCAGGCCGCTGTGCTTTATAATTCTGTTAACAACATCCCAATGCCTTTTTGGCGTGTATACCGGCCGCTGGTGGCCAGAATTGGTTCTCAGATAGAAGAGGGCTATGGATGTCCGGTGGCTGCCGGAGGATTTGTCGATCTTTGCATATTCGACTGATGACGGAATATAGCCAAGCAACATCCCCGTTTCGGTCGCCTGCAAATTAATATTTGCTTTTTGGCTGTAAGGATGCGCGGCCGTAGCTTCGCTGAAAATCCCGTAATAACTCTGCTCGGCGCACCAATGGGCCAAATATTTCTTCATCGAAGTGAACAGGTGATGCCCCCGGAAGCGGGTATCCACCACAGCCTGGCCTGCTTCTCCCACAGAGTCTTCCTTAGACTCCAAAGCAAATCCGACATGGCCCACAATGTCGCCGTCGGCAATTCCTACAACCGAGTAATAAAGTTTATTTTGTAATTTTTCGGCTATTTGTTCAGGGTGATAAACCCAGTCGACATCGTAGCTGTGGCCATAAGACCGAAAGATGCACTCCGACAAAGATTTAGCTTCCGAGGGGCACATCATACGGATTTCAATTGGGTGGTCCTCATCAACTGATTCCTTCGAGGCATGCTAATGGTGAAGATCAAGCGGCAGATGATTGCGAATATCCCCGGGGTGCAGCGGCATTTTAGATTTTCCTGACATTGAATTTTCCTTCTGTTATCAATTGCTTTATCTGACGCCCGAAATATAGTAATAATTGATTCCATTGCAAAATATTACACCAAATAATTCGGGCTATTACAATCAATAAGCTATAGTAATTATTTGGTAAATAAGAATAGATAAGCAGACAGCTCTGTTAGAATGCAAGCTCAATAGCTATGAATCAATTATTATCTGCTATAAGTAGCCAATAGTCCATTGCCTGCTAACAGCCTTCGAAAATGTTTAAGAATCATATTATAGAGCTATGTAGGCTAAGACGGATTAAATCATTTTCTTTGGGTTTATTATTGACTGAGACATAAATCAAATTTGCGCCGGATAGCAGCTTGCAAATAACAAAGCGAATCATTATCCATACTCCAATTCGAGATAAAACTCCGCTTCTGAAAGCAAGTAATGACTAGATAAAAGATAGTGAAAGCTAATATTATTGTTCGTGAGTAATAGCAAATCGATAGTATATGTTAATGAGTATTATAAACTCAATACTCCATTTCAAAATCAATGTGTTGTGCTTAATGGAACTATTAATCGAAAGAAGCTCTATGCCAAAGAACATGCAGAAGAATAATCTTTTCAAAAAAAAAATTGGAAAAACCGAATTAATAATTGTGAAAAAGATTAAAAAGTCTTATTATACAAATGAGTGAAATTACAATCAAGAAATTGTCATTTTAATTTATCCTGGCAGGCCATGAAAATTCATTTCCGTTTAACTACATTTCTCATCGTTCTATTATTTGGCGGACTACTAATCCCAACGAAAGCATGGTCACAAACCGAAGGCGAACAATTGTTCACCAGGGTGTGCATTGCATGCCATACTATTGGCCAGGGCAAGAAAGTCGGCCCCGACCTTGCAAATGTCCACACCCGTAACGATGAGGCCTGGATAATTAAGTTTGTCCAATCTTCGACGGCCATGATTAAAAGCGGCGACCCGAAGGCGGTTGCCCTGTTCGAGGAAAATAACAAAGTGCTTATGCCGGACAATAATTTTACCGATGCCCAGGTGAAGGGAATTGTCGAATATATAAAATCGAAAAGCCCTGCAGCTGGTTCAGCCCCCGCACCGGTATTCGTGCCGAGCGTATTCACCAAGCAGCAGGAAACCAATGGCAAACAGCTTTTTACAGGCAGCCAGAGCCTTGCCAATGGCGGGCCGGCCTGTAATTCCTGTCATAATCTTAACTATGATGCAATCATAACCGGCGGCTCGCTGGCGAAGGACTTAACCGATGCCTTCCCGAGGCTTCAGGAGCAGGGCGTTAAAGGTATAATTTCGGCCTCGCCTTTCCCGGCAATGGCTCATGCCTACAAGGGCAAAATAATCACCGAAGATGAAGTTCACAATCTGTCAGCGTTTCTAAAATATGTGGGCGAATCGAAAAACATCGGCCAGGGCAGGGATTTTGGCCTGAATTTGCTTTTTTCCGGCCTGGGCGGCGGAGTGGCTTTGATACTTGCTTTCGGTATGTTCTGGTTTCGTACGAAGCGTACAAGTGTCAATCAGGCAATTTATGACAGGCAAATAAAAACGTATTGATGTAAGATATATTAAGAAAGATATTTAATTGAGACTTCTGAATAATTCGATTTTTATGAACATTGTAGCGTCTGAGAATGTACTACAATGTTAAGTTAGGTTGTCATTCTGAATTTATTTCAGAATCTATAAGTCGGTATGCATAAAGCATTTGGATCCTGAAACAAGTTCAGGATGACATTTTAACCTTTTCACGAAAATGAGAACATGTCTATTTTTCAGAAGTTTTTAATTGCAATTTTTAATTACAGAAAGATAATTAATTAAAGATAATCTACAGGTTATATTCTATGAGTTGGATTCAAGACGTTCTATCACCGCAAACTCGTAAATGGGAACAATTTTACAGAAACCGCTTTCAGCATGATAAGGTAACACGCAGCACGCATGGAGTGAATTGCACAGGCGGATGCTCTTGGCAGATTCATGTGAAGGAGGGCATTGTCGTGTGGGAAACCCAGCAGGTGGATTATCCGCTATTGGAAGGCTCACTGCCGCCGTACGAGCCTCGCGGCTGCCAGCGTGGGATTTCGTTCTCGTGGTATCTCTACAGCCCTTTGAGAATTAAATATCCATTGATACGCGGCGCTTTGATCGACGCCTACAGAGCCGAAAGGCAAAAAACCGGCAATCCGGTTACGGCATGGGAGAATTTGCAGAAAGATACCGAAGCCCGCAGGAATTATCAAAGAGCCCGCGGCAAGGGCGGATTCCGCAGGACTTCGTGGGATGAGGTGCTGGAAATTATGGCTGCGGCAAATATTTATACGGCAAAGAAGCACGGGCCGGACAGGGTGATAGGATTTTCGCCGATACCGGCTATGTCGATGCTGAGCTATGCAGCCGGCAGCCGCTTCTTGCAATTATTCGGCGGGATTAACCTTAGTTTCTATGATTGGTACTGCGACCTTCCGAATGCCTCGCCCGAGATTTGGGGCGAGCAGACCGATGTTTGCGAATCGGCCGATTGGTTCAATTCAAAATTTATCGCTGTGATGGGCGCTAATCTGAATATGACCAGGACGCCGGACACTCATTTCTTTGCCGAAGCAAGGCATAATGGCACCAAAACGGTGGTTTTCGCTCCCGATTTTAGTCAGGTGGCTAAATACGCCGAGCAATGGATGCCGCTTCATGCAGGCAGCGACGGTGCGTTCTGGATGGCGGTTACTCACGTTATTTTAAAAGAATTCCACCACGAAAAGCAGACCCCTTACTTCATTGACTATACCAAGAGATATACCGACAGCCCCTATTTGATTGAATTAAAGAAAGACGGCGATACATATAAACCCGACAGGTTAGTCAGGGCTAATAGAATAGAGAAGTATAAAAACATTGAAAATGGCGAATGGAAGTTCCTGAATATTGATGAAGAAAGCGGTGAATTCGTGGTGCCAAAGGGCAGCTCCGGCCACCGCTGGGACAAGAACCAGGGCAACTGGAATATGAAATTAGAGAATGCAGGCGACAACGAGGCTTATAACCCTACACTGACTTTTCTAAATAATCACGATGAAGTCTCCCAGGTTGAATTTGTTGATTATGCTTATAACACCAACCGCTCCAGAGGCGTACCGGTGCGTTATATCGATACTGCGGACGGCGGGCGGATACCCGTTACTACGGTTTATGACCTGATAATGGCACAATACGGCGTTGGCCGAGGCCTGGCAGGCGATTATCCCGATGATTATACCGATAAGGATGCAGCTTATACTCCGGCGTGGCAGGAAATATTCACCGGAATAGATTCCAAGAGTGTATTCCAGTTTGCAAATGAATGGGCTAATACGGCAGATGCCACACAGGGTAAATGTATGATTATTATTGGTGCCGGAATTAATCACTGGTACCAGAACAACCTGATCTACCGTTCGGGTATAATGGCTCTGATGCTGTGCGGATGTGTGGGCAAGAACGGCGGCGGATTGAACCACTATGTAGGACAGGAGAAGCTCGCTCCGATGGATTCATGGGGAACCATTGCATTTGGCAAGGACTGGCAGGGCGCAGTCAGGCTCCAGCAGGCTCCGCTGTGGCATTATATTAACACCTGCCAATACCGCTACGATGGGCATACATCAAATTACAACCTGACCCCAAAGAACGAATGGACCGACAAGCATAATGCCGATTTGATTTTCAAAGCTGTGCGGATGGGCTGGATGCCTTATTTCCCGCAATTCAACCAAAATACTTTAGAACTATCCAAAGAGGCCATTGCAAACGGGGCGGCAAATGATGACGAAATTAAAAATTATGTCCTCGAAAAATTAAAATCCAAAGAACTAAAATATTCCGTTAGCGACCCGGAAGCCGAAGAGAACTTCCCGAGATTGTGGTATATCTGGCGCGGCAATGCCATTATGGGCAGCATGAAAGGGCATGAATATTTGCTGAAACATTACCTCGGTACTCATTCCAATGCTATTGCAAAGGATCACGAAGAGCAGCAAACCGAAGAAGTCAAGTGGCATGAAGTGGCTCCGACGGGGAAAATGGACCTCGTGGTTGATTTGAATTTCAGGATGGATTCATCGGCCCTGTATTCGGACATTGTGTTGCCGGCAGCCTCGTGGTACGAAAAAGCAGATTTGAACAGCACCGATATGCACTCGTTTATTCACCCGCTGTCGGCTGCAATTGCGCCGGTGTGGGAATCCAAAACCGATTGGGATATATTCAAAGCGATTGCAAAGGCAACAAGCGAGATGGCCGTAGAGCATTTCGCCGAACCGCAAAAGGATATCGTAACGGCTCCGCTGATGCACGATATGGCCGATGAAATATCCCAACCCGAAATCAAGGACTGGTATAAGGGGGAATGCGAGGCGATACCGGGCAAAACCATGCACAAGATTGCGATTGTTGATAGGGATTATACCCAGATATATAATAAATTCATTGCGCTCGGCGATAATATTCGCAAAAACGGCCTTGCCGCTCATGGCAATCATTATCTCTGCGAAGACGCTTACGATGAGATGATAGAATCGCCCCATTTCCCCGTGGAGAAATATAACGGGAAAATTTATCCGTCGCTCAAGGAAGATGTCTCTGCGGCCAATGCCGTCCTGCATCTTTCCACGTTGACCAACGGAGCTTTGAACGTCAGGGCTTATGAGAATGCCGAGAAAAGGACTGGCCTTGTCCTGGCGGATCTGGCAGAGGGGAGCAAGGATTTCAAGATTACCTATGCCGACCTTCAGGCCCAGCCGAGAAGATATAACACATCCCCGCTATGGTCGGGCTTGATGAATAACGGGCGTGCTTATTCGGCATTCACGTATAACGTGGAGCGCCTTGTGCCGTGGAGAACGCTGACAGGCCGCCAGCATTTCTATCTCGACCACGAGATGTATATTGCCTTTGGCGAGCATCTGCCGACTTACAAGCCATCCCCGAAATGGGAGGCATACGGCGACTTGAAAGAAACTATAAAAGATGGCGAGGCGAAAATATTGAATTGCCTGACTCCGCATGGCAAATGGCATATTCACTCAACTTATATGGAAAACCTTCGGATGCTTACGCTGTCCCGAGGTTGCGAGCCGTGCTGGCTGAGCGAGGTGGACGCCGAGGAACTGGGAATTAAGGATAATGACTGGGTAGAGGTATACAATGACCACGGTGTATTTTGCACACGTGCAGTTGTTAGTTCGAGGATTCCGCGGGGCGTGTGCATTGTTTATCACGTGCCGGAAAGGACGGTAACCGTCCCCAAATCGCAGGTGAGGGGAAACAAGCGTGCCGGCGGACATAATAGTTTCACCCGCATCCACCTGAAGCCGAATCTTTTGGCGGGCGGCTACGGGCAGTTCACTTATCACTTTAATTATTGGGGGCCGACGGCTCCGAATCGCGATACACACGTGATTGTGAAGAAGATGGATAAAGTCGTTTTTTAGCCCACTTCGTGGGTTTTTCAACTTATTTATAAATTTAGATTTGACAATAAGAGTAAGATTGTCCTCCTGAATTTATTTCAGGGTCAAGAACCGGATGTTCTTGTAGTAGGGGACGGTTCCAAACCGTCCCGTTGGCTAAAATGTATGTATATGTTGGTGGGCAGGTTTAGAACCTGCCCCTACAATAACACCATTTTTTCAAAGGGGATGGTTCTGTAGCAACAGATGATTTTGAATTGATTTGGATTCCGACTTTTGAGCAGCGATGATATATTATTGTTGATATGACACTAATAGAGAGTTAATGTTGAAAAAATAGAAATCTAATTAGAAAATTACATAGAAAAATTATTAACAAAATTAGAAATGGTTAATTATGGATGTAAGATCACAAATTTCAATGGTATTTCACTTAGATAAGTGCATTGGCTGCCATACTTGCTCGATTGCTTGTAAGAATATCTGGACCGACCGGAAAGGTGCCGAATATATGTGGTGGAATAATGTGGAAACCAAACCCGGCACCGGCTACCCAACCAAATGGGAAGACCAGGACATATACAAAGGCGGCTGGGAAAAGAAATATCGCGGCATAGGCCTGAAGGGCGCCGGCAGGCGGAAAGGGCTGTTCAATATATTCCATAATCCCAATCTCCCCGTAATCGATGATTATTACGAGCCATTCACATATAAATATCTCGACTTGATAGAATCGCCGGATATGGACGACCAGCCCACCGCAAGGCCGGTCTCGCTTATTACCGGCAAGCCAATGGATATTAAAATGGGGCCAAACTGGGACGACGACCTGAGCGGCACACCGGATTATGCCCGGCACGACCCGAATATGAAAGGCCTGTCGCCAGCCGAGCAGGAGGCATTGTTCCAATTAGAGAAAATGGCTTTCTTCTATCTGCCCCGGATTTGCAATCATTGCCTGAACCCGGCTTGTGTGGCCTCATGCCCCTCCGGTGCTATTTATAAGCGCGGCGAGGACGGCGTGGTGCTTATCAACCAGGAAGTATGCCGTGCATGGAGAATGTGCGTAACGGCTTGCCCTTACAAAAAATCTTATTATAACTGGGACAGCGGGAAATCGGAGAAGTGCATCCTCTGCTACCCGAGGATTGAGTCCGGCCACGCTCCTGCCTGTATGCACTCATGCGTCGGCAGAATCCGCTATTTGGGCGTTATGCTCTACGATGCAGATGCAATTCAGGACGCCGTTAGCAATACCGATGACGACAAGGACATGATTAATTTCCACTTGAACGTAATCCTCGACCCGCATAATCCGAAATTTATTGCAGCAGCCAAAAAGAACGGTATCCCCGATTCCACAATCAAAGCCGCCCAGGATTCACCGGCTTATAAATTCGTTAAGGAATGGAAAATTGCACTGCCGCTCCACCCCGAGTACAGGACTATGCCGATGCTGTTCTATGTGCCGCCGATGCTTCCGGTTATGGCATCATTAACCGAAACCAATAATAAAGCACAAGCCGAGAAAATGGACCCGAAAGCAAAGGTATGGGACGACAATTGGCTGTACGACACCAGCACGGAAGACCTGTGGGGAACCATCGACGAAGCACGCCTGCCGCTGCAATATATGGCCAATATGTTCTCCGCCGGCGATACTAAAACGGTTCGCGATGTGATTAAAAAATTAATGGCCGTGCGATTCTATAGGCGCTGGGTGACGGTGGGGGATGTGACCGAAGAAAAAACTAATACTATCCTTAAGGAAGCCGGGCTTACGGCAGAGGCGGCGGATGAGATTTACTACCTGACAGCACTTGCCAAATTCGACGACAGGTTCGTTATTCCGGCCGCTCACCGCGAGCAGGCTTTGGAGATGATGGAATTTACGGGCGATGCCAAAGGCTCGATGGGCTTTGGATTCAAGGAACCACCCAAGAGAGGATTATAGATAAAAGGGATTATAGATAAAAGGGATTATAGATAAAAGGGATTATAGATAAAAGGGATTGTAGATAATGTTTTTATCCAAAAGAAATAAAATTGATAGCACCTACCGGCAGTATGACCTGCTGGCGGGATTATTCATGTACCCGGAGCCGGGATTTACCGGAATCGTTAATTATGTCCAGGCATATCTGCATGAGAATTATCCGAAAGCAGCCAAAGAATTAGACGTTTTTACTGCTTTCGTATCGGGTGCGACGCAAAATGAGATGGAAGAATTATTCACCCGTTCCTTCGATGTGCAGTCGGTAACAACGCTGGATTTGGGATATGTCCTTTTTGGCGATGACTACAAACGCGGGGCGATGCTGGTGAACCTGAATAAGGAGCATAAGGAAGTGGGCAACGATTGCTTTGCCGAGCTGTCGGACCATCTGCCCAATGTATTGCGGCTGCTCTACAAAATGCAGAAACCGGATTTTAGGGCAGAACTCGTGGAGAAAATAATTGCACCCGCACTTAGGAAAATAATCGGCGAATTCGATCCGAATAAAATTGAAAAGAAGAATACCGTATATAAAAAGCATCACAAAACTTTGATTGAAAGGTCGGAACATTACGGCACTATATATCAGCTTCCGCTGCGTGCCTTATATAAAGTTATGGAAGCGGATTTCAGAATTAAAGAAAAAATCGAGCCGGGATATGAAAACGGCTTTTTGAATTCAGTTGGAAGAGAATTGAAAACCGAATCGGTAAGTTGAATTAGTATAGTTGAATTAGTATAGTTGAATTAGTATAATAAAATTATAATTTCAGGGCAGATGATGGACATTCTAAACACTTTTCTTTTTATAGGCTTTCCATATATAGCCATAGCGGTTTTTTTAATAGGAATCATTTATCGCTACCGCTACAGCAAATTCACATATTCTTCGCTATCGTCGCAATTCCTCGAGGGCCGGCGGCTCTACTGGGGGTCGGTGCCATTCCATTGGGGAATACTATTCCTGTTCTTTATGCACCTGGCGGCCTTCCTGATTCCTGATTCAATAATAGCATTTAACCGCCATCCCGTGCGGCTGCTTGTGCTGGAAATCGGGGCATTCATGTTTGGCATTACCGTTTTGTTCGGGTTGATAACCTTATTCGTCCGCCGGATAAACAATCCGCGGCTGATGCCAGTTACCTCCAAGATGGACATAACATTGGAATTACTCCTGCTGACTCAGGTTGTGCTTGGCCTGCTCCTTGCGTTCACCACCCGCTGGGGATCAACATGGTTTGCTTCTGTGCTGTCGCCATATTTATTCTCGATTTTCACATTCCAGCCCGACATCACGGCAGTCAGCGCAATGCCATTGCTAATTAAGCTGCATCTGATCGGCGCTTTTCTGATATTTACCCTTTTCCCATTCACACGCTTAGTCCACATGCTGGTGCTGCCGCTTCAATATATCTGGCGGCCCTATCAGAGAGTATTGTGGAACTGGCCGCGAAAGAAAGTGCGTGATCCCAAAACCGTTTGGACCAGGTTCAGGCCGAAGAATAACTAACCCGGAAGATTCGGGTGGTTTATCTAATGGCGGTTTTATCAATAATATAAGAAGCTGTCATCGTATGTTGCAAATGACAAATAAAAAAACGTAGGGGCTGGTTCTAAACCTGCCCCGGCAGATAATATTAATTTCAGGAACGGTTTAGAACCGTCCCCTACAAATACGCCTATTTGTAATTTGGCAACGACACAGTTCATTCTGATCTTGTTTCAGAATCCATAAGCCAGTATTCATACGGATTTATAGACGCTCTTCCACGAGATAAATAGCATAGCAATTGAATCATTAACTATGAGCAGGCAATAATTTACTTTTAACTACATGAAATAAGCAACTCTTATAGATGATATAAATTAATTAATTAATTTTTCGAAGGGAGAATTATGAGAAAACCAGAACTAATTGACTTTTCACAAGAGCGAATCCGTGTATTGCACTTTACATGGATTGCTTTTTTTATCACCTTCTACGTATGGTTCAATATGGCACCATTGGCCACAACCATGCTGAAATCTATGGGTTGGCTGACCAAAGAGCATATTAAAGTGCTGGCTATATGCAATGTGGCACTTACAATACCAGCGAGAATCGTAATTGGCGCATTGATTGACAAATACGGTTCGCGAATTGTATTTTCCGGTTTGATGATCGTAATGGCTGTGCCGGCATTCGTGTTTGCCTTCGGTGATTCATTTATCCAAATGCTTATTTCGAGACTGGTACTGGGTTCTATCGGAGCCGGATTTGTGATTGGTATCAGGATGGTATCGCAATGGTTTCCGCCGAAGATGATAGGAAGGGCCGAAGGG
The DNA here is from genome assembly GCA_024278075.1 of Bacteroidota bacterium. Lineage (GTDB taxonomy): Bacteria > Bacteroidota > Ignavibacteria > Kapaibacteriales > UBA2268 > JAJRTW01. Next base: position 13,786 of record JAJRTW010000218.1, read on the forward strand.
TTTTACGCCGGATGGGGGAATTTCGGCGCAGCATGGGCGGCGATGACATTGCCCTGGATAGCGATAACAGTATTCGGCGATTGGTTTGGGCTTGGCGATGACGGATGGCGATGGGCGCTTGTGTTCAACGGCTTGATGTCACTTATTTATGGTATCGCATATTACTTCTTAGTGAATGATTTGCCGAACAGAAAAAAATTCAAAGGCGTTAAGAAAACCGAACCAATGACAGTAAGCTCTTACGGCGATCTGGTTCAATACCTGATATGGTCGATACCTTTGGTTGGTGCAATGGCAATCCTCGCATGGAGGATTGGCGGCATCATGGTCGATGGTTCTCCGCTAATACCGCCAACGGTTCTAAATATTATTTACATTGTGCTGGCCGCAATTTATGTTGCACACGTATTCAAAACCCTGCAAGTCAATTTGCCCATTTTACGAAAAGGCGTACCCGAGAGTGAGAAGTACCATTGGGGCAGTGTGGCAGCTCTGAACAGCACGTATTTTTCGAATTTCGGAGCCGAACTTGCCGTGGTTTCCATGCTGCCTATGTTCTTTGAGCTCACTTTTAGAAACATGCTTGGTTCGGACGGAAGCCTGATTATGACTGCAACTTTTGCCGGGATTCTTGCCTCATCCTTCTCATTTGTGAATCTTTTCGCACGTCCGTTGGGCGGCCTTCTGTCCGACAAGATGAAAAATCGCAAAAAGACGATGCTTATCTATATGTTCGGAATCATGATTGGTTTTATCGGCATGGCAAACATTGCCGCTTATGGCCCGATAGTGGACGGCGCGCAGACTTTGGTGCCGATGTTTGATGGGATGTGGTGGCTGGTAATGGCAGTCGTCATAACGATATTCTGTTCGATATTTGTGCAAGGTGCCGAAGGGGCAACATTTGCAGTAATCCCGATGATTAAAAAGAAGATGACAGGGCAAATAGCCGGCATGGCCGGAGCCTACGGCAATGTTGGTGCAGTATGCTATTTGGTAATCTATTCAATGGTTGATGCAATTACCTTCTTCTACATAATAGCCAGCGGAGCGGCCTTGAGTTTTATTTACTGCTTCATATTCCTGCGTGAGCCAAAGGACTCATTCTCCGAAGAGCTGAACCAGTGGGATAATATTGACGAAGAATCTGATACAGCAACTCAGACGGCATAAGCGAAAAGTTAATAATATGTTAAAATTAATAATTTAATAATAAAACAGAATCATAATTATGACAACAAACATTGATGTCTGGACTCCCGAGGATAAGAAATTTTGGGAAACGAAGGGCAAGAAAATTGCCAACAGAAATCTGTGGATCTCAATTCCGAGTTTGTTATGTGGATTCGCCGTATGGCTGATGTGGGGAATAATCACGGTTCAGATGCTTAATCTGGGATTTGATTTTACGCGGTCCGAACTATTTACCCTTGCGGCTATTGCCGGATTGACCGGTGCCACACTTAGGATACCAAGCACATTCTTTATAAGGATAGCCGGCGGACGGAACACTATTTTCTTCACCACACTATTGCTTATGATTCCGGCAATAGGAACCGGAATAGCTTTGCAGGACAAGAACACACCTCTGTGGATGTTCCAATTCCTGGCATTGCTGTCGGGATTCGGCGGCGGCAATTTCGCTTCATCGATGTCCAATATAAGCTTTTTCTTTCCCAAAAAGGTGCAGGGAATGTCTCTTGGGCTGAATGCCGGATTGGGTAATTTTGGCGTTACCACAATGCAGATTCTCATACCATTGGCCATGACGGTCGGTATTTTTGGTGCGGTGGGTGGAGCTTCATCCGAATTAATTAACACCAGCGGCACATTGATTGGCAAAATCCCGGCAGGGTCCGAGACATGGATTCAAAATGCGGGATTAATATGGCTATTGTTCCTGATACCATTGGCCTTTGCCGGATGGTACGGGATGAACAATTTAGTTACCGAAGCAGTCACTCCCAAGCCTGGCAACCTTTTTAGTGCCTTCGGAAAGATTTCCGGCCTTTTGCTAATTGGCTTTTTTACGGCGGCTGTCGGATTATACCTGTTGCTTCCGCCGCCGGTTGGAATCGGCTTACTGAGCAAATGGGTTGTGCTGCCAATAATCATTGCAGCAACCGTATTGCTGATGAAGTACCTGACGCGGGGCGAATTGCGGCAGAACTTAGACCGACAATATAAGATATTCAACAATAAGCACACCTGGGCAATGACTATCATATACATTATGACTTTCGGCTCGTTCATTGGCTATTCGGCGGCTTTCCCGCTGGCGATTAAAGTGATATTCGGCTTCAGCCATACCATGGCAGCCGATGGCACATGGACGCACGACGTCATTAACCCGAACGGCCCAAGTGCACTGACTTATGCTTGGATGGGGCCATTCATCGGAGCTTTGATACGTCCTTTGGGCGGGTGGTTATCCGATAAAGTAGGCGGAGCGAAAATCACTCAAATAGTATCGGTTGTGATGATAGCTTCGGCTCTTGGAGTAGCCTACTACATGTCGCAGGCCTATCAGTCCGCAACGCCCGAAGATTATTTCATGCCTTTCTTCCTTCTGTTTATTGTGCTGTTCACTGCCACCGGTGTTGGCAATGGCTCCACGTTCCGCACAATAGCAATAGTATTCAACGAAGAGCAGGCGGGGCCGGTACTGGGCTGGACTTCGGCCGTGGCTGCATACGGGGCATTTATCATTCCGAAAGTTTTTGGCGAACAGATTAAAGCTACCACGCCGGAATATGCACTTTATGGATTTGCCATATTCTACTTTGTGTGTTTGGTTATCAACTGGTGGTTCTACATGAGGCCGAATGCCTATGTTAAGAATCCGTAGGGTTTATATATAGATATATATTTTTTAGGCCGGGGCATTTGTTCCGGCCTTTTTTATAATTATCGATGTAAAATAGTATTTTGATAGTTGGGGATAAACAACAAAACCGTAGTGGCGAACTGCCGTTCGCCCTTACCTCAGATAAATGAAATATGTAGGGGCAATTCATGAATTGCCCCTACAGGATAACCCCAAATCCGGGGACGAATCTTCGTTTCCCCCATCTAATCAACAAGGAGCCAGTAGGCAGCGAATTAATCCAGGAAATGCACAAACAGCCCGTCGCGCAATTTCGGTTCGAACCACGTCGATTTCGGAGACATAATCTTGCCGGCATCGGCAATCGACATCAGCTCTTCGGTCGAAGTCGGGTACATCGCGAATGCCACTTTCATCTCGCCGGAGTCAACCCTCCTTTCTAATTCACCCAGGCCGCGGATGCCGCCAACAAAATCAATGCGATTACTTGTGCGGGGGTCACCGATACCGATAATCCCGGAAAGAATTTCACGTTGAAGTATTGCCACATCGAGGCTCTCAACCGGGTCGTCAATTTCTAAGAATTCCTGATTCAATCTCAAGAAATACCATTTATCATCCAAATACATCCCTACTTCGCCTTTTTGTGAAGGCATGGCCTGGCCGTCTGCGAAAACAATAGTTGCCTTTGCTTTCAATTGATCCAGAAATTCAGCTTCCGACAGCCCGTTTAGGTCTTTGGCCACACGATTGTAGTCCATAATATGCAACTGGCTGGCAGGGAAAAGAACGGCAAGGAAGAAGTTATACTCCTCGTCGCCGGTGTGATTAGGATTGGCTTTCTGCCGCTCACGGCCGACAATGCCGGCAGCAGCAGAACGGTGGTGGCCGTCGGCCACGTAGAAAGCATCCACTCCGCCAAGAATGGCAGATATGCCATTAATCTTATCTAAATCCTTAATCACCCACGACTGATGACGAACGCCGTCTTCGGCCACATGGTCGTTTTCGGGCGGGGCTGTTATGATTTCATCTACAATTTTATTCACCTCATCGACATCACGGTAAGTAAGGAAAATCGGGCCGGTATGGGCATTTGTCACCCGAACATGGTTGCAGCGGTCAGCTTCCTTGACCTCGCGTGTTTTCTCATGCTTTTTGATCTTATCATTCCAATAATCATCCACCGAGGCGCATCCCACCAGGCCGAATTGCGTTCTGCCGTCCATTGTCTGGGCATAGACATATAGATACGGCTTGGGGTCTTCCACCAAATTCCCGTCGTCAATCAGCTTCTGTAGATTCTCCTTGCCTTTCTCATATACTGCCTTATCGTAAGGATTCAAAGACCGATCGAGGTCAATCTCGGGTTTGCCTATATGCAAAAAGGAGAGCGGTTTGCCTTTGACTTCCTCTCTGGCTTCATCCGAATTCAATACGTCATACGGCTTTGATGCTACCTCTGCCGCTTTATCTGCCGGAGGCCTGAATGCCTTGAAAGGTCTGAATACTGCCATTGATATTTATCCTTTTTATTGTTAATTTATGTGTTCTTATTTCAAGTCAGTAGTGTCCGGTTAAAAAGCAGTGAATAATTGGTAATCACAGTTATAGCCTGTATTTTGCCTTAGATAACGCTGGTTTAGATACAATTTCGTATCATAGCAATTATA